>JBQGNO010000045.1:0-18779 GCA_052087725.1 Janibacter sp.
CTTCACCGGACAGACGTCGTAGCAGGCGCCGCAGAGGCTGGAGGCATACGGCAGGGAGTCGACCTGCTCGTCGGTGCCGACGCCCTTGAGGAGCGGAGTGAGGATCGCCCCGATGGGGCCGGGGTAGACGGACCCGTAGGCGTGCCCACCGGTGCGCTCGTAGACGGGGCAGATGTTGAGGCAGGCCGAGCAGCGGATGCACCGCAGGGCCTGGCGCCCGACCTCGTCCGCGAGGGCCCGGGTCCGGCCATTGTCGAGGAGCACGACGTGGCACTCCTGGGGCCCGTCGCCGGGGGTCACACCCGACCACGTCGAGGTGTAGGGATTCATCCGCTCCCCCGTGCTGGAGCGCGGGAGCAGCTGGAGGAAGACGTCGAGGTCCTCCCAGGTGGGGACGACCTTCTCGATCCCGACGACGCTCACGAGGACCTCGGGCAGGGTCAGGCACATCCGGCCATTGCCCTCGGACTCGACGACGACGAGCGTGCCGGAGTCGGCGACGGCGAAGTTTGCACCGGAGACGGCCATCTTGGCCCGGAGGAACTTCTCCCGCAGATGCAGACGACTGGCCTCGGCAAGCGCCGCCGGCTCGTCGCTGAGGTCCTCGGGCGCGGGCCGGCCGGCCTTGCCCATCTCCTCGAGGAAGATGTCGCGGATCTCGGCGCGGTTGCGGTGGATCGCCGGCACGAGGATGTGGCTCGGGAGGTCGTGGCCCAGCTGGACGATGAGCTCCGCGAGGTCGGTCTCCCACGCCGCGATCCCCTCCTCCGCGAGTGCCTCGTTGAGGCCGATCTCCTGGGTGGCCATCGACTTGACCTTGACCACCTCGTCGACCTCGTGGCCCTTGGCGATGTCGGCGACGATCGTGCAGGCCTCCTCGTCGGTGCGCGCCCAGTGGACCGTCACGCCACGATCGGTCAGGCGTCGCTCGAGGAGCTCGAGGTGGTCGCCGAGGTCATGCAGGGCGTGGTCCTTGATGTCGGCGGCTCGGGTGCGCAGACCCTCCCAGTCGTCGAGCTCGTCGATGACCTGACCGCGCTTGTCACGGATCGTGTGCGTCGCGTGGTGGAGGTTGGAGCGCAGCTGCTCGTTGTCGAGGGCGGCTCTCGCGGCCTCGGGGAAGGGAGGCATCCCCAAGAAGGTGGGTGCGGGGCTCTGCGTGGTGGTCATGCGTCCTCCTCTGCGGCCAGCACCTCGGCGAGGTGCATCGTGCGCACGGGCGCCTCTCTGCGAGAGAGCAGCCCGCCGATCTGCATCAGGCACGAGGAGTCACCAGCGATGAGGAACTCGGCGCCGGAGTCGATCGCGTGCTGCGCCTTGTCCTCGCCCATCGCGGTCGAGACATCGGCATTCTTCAGGGCGAAGGTCCCGCCGAAACCGCAGCACTCCTGTGCCTGCGCCAGGTCGACCAGCTGCAGACCCTCGACGGACTCGAGCAGCTGCCGCGGCCGGTCCCCGACCCCGAGCATGCGCAGCGAGTGGCAGGTCGGGTGGTAGGCCACCGTGTGTGGGAAGGAGGCGCCGACGTCGGTGACCTCGAGGACGTCGACGAGGAACTCGGAGAGCTCGTAGGCGCGGGGGGCGTGGTGCTGGACCGCCTTCTCCAGATCGGCATCGCCGGAGCGGCGCGCCACGAGCTCGTGCTGGTGGCGGACAGAGCCGACGCACGAGCCCGACGGCAGGACGACCGCGTCGAAGTCGGCGAAGGTGCGTGCGTAGTTGCGCACCAGCGGCTCCGCCTCGTCGAAGTAGCCGGTGTTGATCATCGGCTGTCCGCAGCAGGTCCCCCCGTCGGGCACCTCCACGTCCACACCGAGTCGCTCGAGCAGTCGGACGGTGGCTCGTGCGACATCAGGGAACATCGTGTCCCCGATGCACGTGGCCATGAGCGCCACTCTCATCGCTGCCCCCTTCGTCGTCGTGGGTCGGGTACCCGCCTCGCCCAAGGCTATGCCTCCACCCGCGTCGGTGAGCGCCGTCACACGCGGATAGTGTGACGACCATGGAGAACACGATGGAAAAGATCGGGGTCGTCGGTTGCGGCCTCATGGGTGCCGGCATCGCCGAGGTGTGTGCCCGCGCCGGCTCGGACGTCGTCGTCGTCGAGTCGAGCCAGGAGCGCGCCGAGGCAGGACACGGGCGGCTGGAGAAGTCGCTGCGCCGTGCGCAGGAGCGCGGGCGCCTCGACAGCGCCGACGCGGTCCTCGAGCGGATCCGCGTCGTCACCGAGCTGGGCGACCTGGCCGATCGCGACATGGTCGTCGAGGCCATCGTCGAGGAGGAGTCGGCCAAGGTCGAGCTCTTCAAGCAGCTCGACCAGATCGTCGAGTCGCAGGACGCCATCCTCGCGTCCAACACCAGCTCCATCCCGATCATGAAGCTCGCCACGGTCACCACGCGCCCGGCCAATGTCCTGGGCGTGCACTTCTTCAACCCGGTGCCGGTGCTCAAGCTCGTCGAGCTCGTCCCCTCGCTGATGACGGACGAGGAGACCACCGAGCGGGCCCGCGCCTACGTCGACGGCACCCTCGGCAAGCGCGCGATCACCTGCCAGGACCGCGCCGGATTCGTCGTCAACAGCCTGCTCATCCCCTTCATCCTCAGTGCGATCCGGATGTACGAGTCCGGCTTCGCCACCGCCGAGGACATCGACCAGGGCTTCGTGCTCGGTGCCGCCCACCCGCAGGGCCCCCTCGCACTGGCCGACCTCATCGGTCTCGACACGACGATGGCCGTCGCGGAGTCGCTCTACGCGGAGTTCAAGGAGCCGCTCTACGCTCCCCCGCCGCTGCTCGCCCGCATGGTTGACGCCAACCTGCTCGGCCGCAAGGTCGGCCGGGGGTTCTACACCTACGACACGTAGGCCCCTCACTGCACATGGCGAAGGGCCCGCACTCGAATGCCGAGTTCGGGCCCTTCGTCATCGCCGTCCGGGTCAGCGCGAGGTGGGCAGACCCTTGAGCAGCTGGCGGGCCATGACGACGCGCTGGACCTGGTTGGTGCCCTCGTAGATCTGGGTGATCTTCGCGTCGCGCATCATCCGCTCGAGCGGGAAGTCGCGGGTGTAGCCGGCGCCACCGAGCAGCTGGACGGCGTCGGTGGTCACCTTCATCGCGACGTCGGAGGCGAAGGCCTTGGCTGCGGCGCCGAAGAAGGGCAGGTCCTCGTCGTGCCGCTCGGACTTGGACGCGGCGACGTAGACCATCTGGCGGGCGGCCTCGAGCTCCATCGCCATGTCGGCGAGCATGAACTGGATGCCCTGGAACTCAGCGATGTTCTTGCCGAACTGCTGGCGCTCCTTGACGTAGGCCAGCGACTCGTCGAGGGCGCCCTGGGCGATGCCGACGGCCTGGGCGCCGATCGTCACGCGGGTGTGGTCGAGGGTGCGCAGCGCGATCTTCAGGCCCTCGCCCTCGGCGCCGATGATGCGGTCGCCGGGGATGCGGCAGTTGTCGAAGTGCAGCTCCCGGGTGGGCGAGCCCTTGATCCCGAGCTTGCGCTCCTTCTCCGAGAAGCCGAAGCCCTCGTCGGACTTCTCCACGACGAAGGCGGAGATGTTGTTGCCGCGCTTGCCGTCGGGGTCGGTCACGGCGAGGACCGTGTAGAGCTCGGACTCACCGGCGTTGGTGATCCACGCCTTCTGGCCGTTGAGGACCCAGTCGTCGCCGTCCTTGATCGCCTTGCACTTCATGCCCGCGGTGTCGGAGCCGGCCTCGCGCTCGGAGAGCCCGTAGGAGAAGCCCTCCCCCTTCGCCAGGCGCGGCATGTACTTCGCGTTGATCTCCGGCGACCCGCCGAGGATCACCGGCATCGAGCCGAGCTTGTTCACCGCCGGGATGAGCGAGGAGGACGCGCAGACGCGGGCGACCTCCTCGATGATGATGCTCACCGCGAGCGCGTCCGCACCGACCCCGCCGTGCTCCTCGGCGACGTGGGCCGCGTGGAAGTCGGCCGCGACGAGAGCCTCGTTGGCCTCGCTCGGGAAGCGGGACTCCTCGTCCACCTCCGCCGCGAAGGGCTTGATCTTCGCCTCCGCGATGGCCCTGACGGCCTCACGGACCGCCTCGTGGTCCTCGTTGATCCGGAACAGGTCGAAGTCTGGGTTCGCGCTCACGTTGGTGATGCTACCGGGGCTTCGAGGCTCGGGCCCCGGGGGGCCCGAGCACCTCAGCCAGCGTCAGTTCCGTGACCGTCGCTCAGGAGTCGGTGCCGAAGAGGTCGCGGGTGTAGATCTTGTCGGCCACGTCCTCGAGGTCCGCGGTGCGGCGGTTGGCGATGATCACATCGGCCGACTGCTTGAACTCATCGAGGTCACGCATGACCTGCGACCCGAAGAACTCGTCCTCGGCCAGCTCCGGCTCGAAGATGACCACCTCGACGCCCTTGCCCTTCAGCCGCTTCATGATCCCCTGGATCGAGGAGGCACGGAAGTTGTCCGAGCCGGACTTCATGATCAGCCGGTGCACACCCACGACCTTGGGCTGGCGGGCGAGGATGTCCTCGGCGACGAAGTCCTTGCGGGTCCGGTTGGAGTCGACGATGGCCTGCATGAGGTTCTGCGGAACCTCCTGGTAGTTGGCCAGGAGCTGCTTGGTGTCCTTGGGCAGGCAGTACCCGCCGTAGCCGAAGGAGGGGTTGTTGTAGTGCGTGCCGATCCGCGGGTCGTGGCCGACGCCGTCGATGATCTGGCGCGTGTTCAGCCCGTGGGTCGCGGCGAAGGTGTCCAGCTCGTTGAAGTAGGCGACCCGCATCGCGAGGTAGGTGTTGGCGAAGAGCTTGATCGCCTCGGCCTCGGTGGCGTCGGTGAGCAGGACGGGGACATCGGTGTCGAGGGCCCCTCCGGTGAGCAGGTCGGCGAAGCGCTGGGCGCGGTCGCTGACCTCCCCGACGACGATCCGGCTCGGGTGCAGGTTGTCCTGCAGCGCCTTGCCCTCACGGAGGAACTCCGGGCTGAAGATCAGGTTGTCGGTGCCGAGCTTCTCGCGCAGCGCGGCGGTGAACCCGACGGGGATGGTCGACTTCACGACCATGGTGGCGTCGGGGCTGACCGCCATGACGTCCTTGATGACGCCCTCGACCGTGCTGGTGTTGAAGTAGTTCGTGTCCGGGTCGTAGTCCGTCGGCGTCGCGATGACGACGAAATCCGCTCCCGCGTAAGCCTTTTCCTTGTCCAGGGTGAAGGTCAGGTCGAGCTCTCGGTGGGCGAGGAAGTCGATGATCTCCTCGTCCTGGATCGGGCTGCGACCCGCGTTGAGCATCTCCACCCGCTGGGTGTCGATGTCGAAGCTGACGACCTCGTTGTGCTGGGCAAGCAGGACGGCCATGGACAGGCCGACATAGCCGGTCCCGACGACCGCGATCTTCGTAGTCACGTGGTTCCTCACTGCGCTGGGGTCTGGGGGCGGGGCTCTCCGCGGCATTATGACCCACGCGTTCGTACATTCCGTGAACGGCCAATGGCGTGGGCCATTGATTCCGGGAGACAGTCGGCGTTGGATGGTGACATGAGCCTCACGCACAGGAACGACACCGAGACGATGCGGCGCCTCATCGCCGACCCCGGCACCTGGGTCGTCGTGGGTCTGAGTACCAACGACGACCGGGACGCCCTACGAGTGGCGCAGTGGCTCAAGAAGGAGATGCACAAGGCGATCATCCCCGTGCACCCCTCCGCCGAGACCGTCGACGGGGACACCGGCTACGCCTCCCTGTCCGACATCCCGGACTGCGACATCAAGGTCGTCGACTGCTTCGTCAACTCCGAGCACGTCGGGGCCATCGTCGACGAGGCCATCGCCAACAAGGACCGGCTGCAGATCGACGCGATCTGGATGCAGCTCGGGGTCGAGGATCCCGCCGCAGCGGACCGGGCCCGCGAGGCCGGCCTGCTCGTCGTCATGGACACCTGCCCCAAGATCGAGTGGCGCCGCCTGCGCGGCGAGGGCGCGATCCGCTGACCTACCGGCCGGCCCGGCGCTGACGCAGCCGCTCGCCCTTCGCCTGCGCCTGGGCCGACAGGTCCTCGGCGAAGTCCGCGAGGGCGCTGCGCAGCCGCTCTGCCTCCGCGCCGTCCCCGGCACCGAGGATCCGCGCCGCCATGAGCCCGGCATTGCGGGCGCCGCCGACCGCCATCGTCGCGACCGGGATGCCGGCCGGCATCTGGACGATCGAGAGCAACGAGTCCATCCCGTCGAGGTGCTTCAGCGGCACCGGGACGCCGATGACCGGCAGGGTCGTCACCGACGCGAGCATCCCCGGCAGGTGCGCCGCTCCCCCGGCCCCGGCGATGATCACGCGCAGACCCCGCCCCTCGGCCTCGCGACCGTAGGCGATCATCTCGGTCGGCATCCGGTGCGCGGAGACGACATCGGCCTCGTGGGCCACCCCGAGCTCGTCGAGCACCTCGGCGGCGGCCTCCATCGTCGGCCAGTCGCTGTCACTGCCCATGACGAGCCCGACGCGGGGGCCCTGCTCCTCGGTCGTGCTGCTGCGGTCATTCACTCCGTGATCGCTCCCTCGATGTAGTCGGCCGCATGCCGCGCACGCTCGCGCAGGTCGGCCAGGGTGTCGCCGCTGACGTTGACGTGACCGATCTTGCGGCCCGGCCGCACGCCCTTGCCGTAGAGGTGGACCTTCAGCTCCGGGTCCCGCGCCATGACGTGGCGGTAGGTCGGGTAGAGGTCGGGGTGCTCGCCGCCGAGGACATTGCCCATGACCGTCCACGGGGCACGCGGCCGCGGGGAGCCGAGGGGCAGGTCGAGGACCGCGCGCAGGTGCTGCTCGAACTGCCCGGTCACCGCCCCGTCCATGCTCCAGTGGCCGGAGTTGTGCGGACGCATCGCGAGCTCGTTGACGATGACCGAGCCGTCCTCGAGCTCGAAGAGCTCGACCGCCATCACGCCGGTCACCTCGAGCATCGCCGCGATGTCCAGACCGATCGAGGTGGCCGCGCGGGCGGCGTCCTCCGTCAGCCCGGGAGCCGGCGCGATGACCTCGGTGCAGATCCCGTCGGTCTGCACGGTCTCGACGACGGGCCACGCGGCGGCCTGTCCGGAGGGACTGCGGGCAAGGAGCACGGCCAGCTCCCGGACGAAGGGGACGGCCTCCTCCAGCAGCAACGGCTCACCACGGTCGGCAGCGGTGGTCAGCCAGGCGTCGAGGTCACCCACGCGATCGGCGACGAGGACCCCCTTCCCGTCGTAGCCACCGCGCGGCGTCTTGGCGACGACCGGCCACCCCACCTCCGAGGCGAAGGTGGTGACCTCCTCCGCGGTCGAGGCCGCGGTCCACCGTGGGCACGGAACCCCGGCCGCGGTGAGCGCCTCACGCATCACGAGCTTGTCCTGGGCATGGAGGAGTGCGTGCGGCCCCGGACGCACGGCCACACCGTCGGCGACGAGCGCGTCGAGCACCTCGGTCGGGACGTGCTCATGGTCGAAGGTGACCACATCGCACTCCCGCGCGAAGGCCCGCACGGTCTCGACATCGGTGTGCTCACCGACGGGCGAGGAGGGCACGACGAGTGCCGCGCTGACCTCCGGTCCCTCGGCGAGCACGGAGAGGGTCACGCCCATCTCCGCGGCCGGCCCGGCGCACATGCGGGCGAGCTGGCCGCCGCCGATGACGCCGACGACGGGGAAACCTCCGGGGGCACGGTGGGGAGTCAACACGGTGCGCAGCCTATCGACGATGCCACCTTTCGCCGCGCCCCCGATTACCCTGCGAGAGATGCCCGACCCGACCGAGACACCACCCGGGCTGGCCGACCGCGCCCACCGGGCCGTCGCCGACCGGCTCCCCGGGCGCCTCCGTGGCTGGTTGGGCACGATCTGGCGCGAGGTGATCAAGTTCGGTCTCGTCGGCGCGATCGCCTTCGTCATCGACCTCGGCGGGATGAATCTGCTGATGCACACCGTCCTCGACGACAAGGTCACCACGGCCCGCATCATCAGCGGCGTCACCGCGACCCTCTTCGCCTGGTTCGGCAACCGCAGCTGGACCTTCCGGCACCGCCGATCACGCCCTGCCCACCACGAGGTGACGCTCTTCTTCGTCGTCAACGGGCTCGCCCTGGTCATCTCGACCCTCTGCCTCGTGATCTCCCACTACGGCCTCGACTTCACGAGCCGGTTGGCGGACAACATCGCCACCATCATCGGCATCGGCCTGGGCACGCTCTTTCGCTTCTGGACCTACCGCCGCTTCGTCTTCGCCGACGAGCCCATGGACGTCGACACCTCACCGTGGCGCCACGGCCCCACTCCCGGCTCGCGCTGAGGGTCCCGGGTCAGCGCCGCCCCGGCCCGGAGAGGAAGACCGCGAAGGTCGCCGGCTGGGCCTGCACCAGCTCCAGTCGGCCGCCATTGCGCTCCGCGAGCTGACGGGCGAGCCCGAGGCCGAGACCCGAGCCGCTCGAGGTCACCGACCGCTCGAAGATGTGGGGGGCGATGATCATCGGGATCCCCTCCCCTTCGTCCTGGACCTCGAGGACCACGGACCCGATCGAGCCGCGCATCGTGATCGTCACCCGCCCGCCGCCGTGGGCAAGGGCATTCTCGATGAGGGTCTGCAGGATCTGCGCCAGGTCGAGGGGCGCGCAGCGCACCGCCAGGCCGGGAGGCCCGTCGACCCGCATGATCCGGTGCGCGCCGGTGAAGGCCGGCTGATACTCCCGCTGGAGCGAGGCGAGGACCGAGTCGAGGGAGATCTCGGGGATCTCGCCCCCTTCCTTGGTCCGCGAGCGCAGCGTGTCGACGACTCCGCTGAGGCGCTCGACCTGGGTCACCGCGACCTCGGCCTCGTCGCGGATGACCTCGAGGTCATCGGTCACCGCGATCTCCTCCAGCCGCATGAGCAACGCGGTGAGCGGGGTGCGCAGCTGGTGCGAGGCGTCCGCGGCGAAGTCACGGTCCATGGCCCGCTGCCGCGCCAGCTCACCGGCGAGGTGGGCGATCTCCTCGGTCGCCGCGTCGATGTCGCTGACCCCGACCCTCGACCGGGGAAGGGCGCCGCCCCCTTCGCGGATGGCCTCGATCTGGTCCGTGACGAAGGCCCGCCCCCGGGCCCGTCGGCTCTCGAGGGCCCGCAGCAGGGCCAGGCCCACACCGACGCCGGCCGCGGCCCCGAGCACCGGCGCGAGGAGGGACCACCCGAGCAGGTCGAGACCGAGGAGCGTCGCCCCGTCGGGCCCACTCATCACGAGGACGACCAGCCCGAGGACGAGCGCGGTCACCACCCCGGCACCGATGGCCGTCCCGAGGAGCAGTCGACGGACCTGCGCGCCGTAGGTCACGAGTCGAAGCGGAACCCGACTCCGCGGACGGTCGCGATGTGCCGCGGGTCCGCGATGTCATCGCCGAGCTTCCGGCGAAGGACGGAGATGTGCATGTCGAGGGCCTTCGTCGATCCGTACCACTCGGTCTCCCAGACCTCGCCCATGAGCTGCTCGCGGGTGACCACGCGGCCACGCTCACGCACGAGGACGCTGAGCACGGAGAACTCCTTGGCCGTGAGCGGCAGCTCCTCGCCGTGGAACCAGACCCGTCGGCTGTCGAGGTCGATGCGCACCGGTCCGCTCGGCTCGAGCGCCTCGTCGGACCGGCGACGCAGCAGGGCCCGCACCCGCGCCATGAGCTCAGCGAGGCGGAAGGGCTTGGTCACGTAGTCGTCGGCGCCCGCATCGAGCCCGACCACGGTGTCGACCTCGTCCGCACGGGCGGTGAGGACGAGGACGGGCACGTCGGAGCCGGTGGCCCGCAGCCGCCGGCAGACCTCGAGCCCGTCAAGGGTCGGCAGACCGAGGTCGAGGACGAGGAGGTCGGGCGGGGTCCCGAGCGCCGAGTCGAGAGCCTCTCTACCGTCGGCGTGGACGGTCACGTCGTATCCCTCGCGTACGAGGGCCCGCGCCAGGGGCTCGGAGATGGCGGTGTCGTCCTCGGCCAGCAGAACTCGGGTCATGGTCGGATCATAGGAACTGATCGTCAGACATGCGCGGTGACATCCTCGAGACGCCGCGCACCTCTCACTCGGACCAGGCGACTGGGCACGACCTCACCGATCCCCCGCAGGGACCGACGGCGGGTCGGCACGGTGGTGAATCCGCTGAGCGGCTCGAGCAGCCGGGTCAGCGCGTCGTCGACGTAGACCCCGCTCGGGGGTGCGACGGAGGTCAGTCGACTGGCGCGGTTGACCGTCGTGCCGAAGACATCGCCGAGGCGCCGGACGACCGGCCCGTGGGCCATCCCGACCCGGGCCGCCGGCAGCAGGTCGTCCTCGGACATCGCCTCGACGAGGTCGAGGGCGATCGCCGCGCCCGGGGCGACGTCGAAGGTCTGGAAGAGCACCTCGTCGCCCACTGTCTTCACGACCCGACCGCCGTGGGCGGTGACGACGTCGGTGCACAGGTCCTCGAAACGCTGCACCATCTGCGCCAGCTCGCGCTCGGTGAGGCGGCGCACCACGGAGGTGAAATTCACCAGATCGGCGAAGCCGATGATGCTCGTGCTGCCCGCCTCGTCCTCGAGGCTGAGCATCCGCTGGATCGTCGCCGTCAGCTGGCGGCGCCACACGTAGATCAGCAGCGGCTCGACATCGTCGGTGAGCGAGGACAACCAGGCGGCGGCGAGCTCCGAGTCACCGGCCGCCTCCTCGACGGTGGGCTCGACATCACCATGACGCTGCCGGGAGACCTCCTCCACCACGAGCTGGGCCTGCCAGGCGGCGAGCCGGTCCATGGTCCGGGCGAAGGCGCGGGTCATCGCCAGCGCGAACTCCTCGGGCACATCGTCCTCGCGGACCAGGCGGGCCACACCGGAGAGCGCCTCGAGGTCGGCCTCGGTGAACATCGCGTCGCCCTCGTGGACCACGGGGAAGCCCAGGGCGTGCCAGAACTTGCGGGCGGAGCGGACCGAGACGCCGGCGCCGCGGGAGACCTCTCGTCGACCCATCGAGGCGGGACGGCCGAGGAGCGCTCGCTCGAAGACCTCCGGGCTGCCGTGCTCCGGCATCTCGGGGTCCTCGGGGGTGGGGTGCCCGTGGGTTCCGGAGTAGGGCACGGCACCTCCTGGGTCGGTGTGGGTCGGTTACGAGGGCACGTCAGGCAGCCTGATGTGCTGCACGTCACCCGCCGCCACGGTAGCCGAGCCGCTCGCCCCACTCACACGGAGGCTGCCGTCCACGGCCAGGCCCGTCGTCTCGACCTCCTCGCGGGAGCCGTCCGGGCGGTGGACGACGACCCGCCGACCGAGCGTCGAGCAGACGCGCGTGTAGGCACGGCGAGCGGATACCGCCTCCGGCCCCCCTGCGGACATCATGGTGTGCCACCGCCGCAGGTGGGTGAGCACCGCGCCGGCAAGGACGGTCCGGTCGACCTCGGCACCGACGAGGCGAAGGGAGGTGGCCGTCGCCACCGGCAGGTCGCCCCGCTCCTGGGTGACGTTGATGCCGATCCCCACGACGACCCCGCCGCCCGGCACGGCCTGGCAGAGGATGCCGCAGACCTTGCGGTCCTCGTCACCCGGCAGGAGGACGTCGTTCGGCCACTTGAGGTCGGCGTCCACCCCTTCGTCCACGAGGGCAGAGCGCACGGCGAGCCCGGCGGCCAGCGGAAGCCACCCCGGCGGTGTGAGGTGCGGCACGACGACGGACAGGGCCAGACCCGCGCCGGGACGGTCCTCCCAGGCGCGATCGAGGCGCCCTCGGCCGGCGCTCTGGTGCTCGGTGAGCACCGGAGACCACGGCCTGGCGCGGCGGATGGCCTCGGTGTTGGTCGACCCGATCTCATCGAGGTGCACGACCTCACCCCACCCCTGCTCGGGGGGCAGCACTGAGGTCAGTCGTTGGACGTCGATCGGATCGGACACAGAGGCAAGGTTAGGCTGCACACCATGTCCCAGAGCACCGAGACCACCGACGCTCAGGCGATCGGCGGCACAGACGTTCCCGCTGACATCGACATCCACACGACGGCCGGCAAGCTCGCCGACCTCAAGCGTCGGGTGGCCGAGGTCGCCAACGCCGGATCCGATCGCGCCATCGAGAAGCAGCACGCCCGAGGCAAGAAGACGGCGCGTGAGCGCCTCGACCTTCTCCTCGACGAGGGCAGCTTCGTCGAGATGGACAAGTACGCGCGGCACCGCTCCACCGCCTTCGGCCAGGAGGCCAACCGCCCCTACGGCGACGGCGTCGTCACGGGCTACGGCACGGTCGACGGGCGCCAGGTGGCGGTCTTTGCCCAGGACTTCACGGTCTTCGGCGGCTCCCTCGGTGAGGTCTTCGGCGAGAAGATCACCAAGGTCATGGACTTCGCGATGAAGATCGGCTGCCCGGTCGTCGGTCTCAACGACTCCGGCGGTGCCCGCATCCAGGAGGGCGTCGTCTCGCTCGGCCTGTACGGCGAGATCTTCAAGCGCAATGTGCACGCCTCGGGCGTCATCCCGCAGATCTCCCTGATCATGGGTCCCTGTGCCGGCGGCGCCGTCTACTCCCCCGCCGTCACCGACTTCACGGTCATGGTCGACCAGACCTCGCACATGTTCATCACCGGTCCGGACGTCATCAAGACGGTCACCGGCGAGGACGTGGAGTTCGAGGACCTCGGCGGCGCGCGCTCGCACAACACGAAGTCCGGGGTGGCGCACTACATGGCCACCGACGAGGACGACGCCATCGACTACGTCAAGGCGCTCCTGTCCTACCTGCCGAGCAACAACCTCGAGGATGCTCCGCGCTTCGGTGAGGAGCTCGACCTCGCGGTCAGCGACACCGACCGGGTCCTCGACACGATCATCCCCGACTCGCCCAACATGCCGTACGACATGAAGCAGGTCATCGAGACCATCGTCGACGACGGTGACTTCCTCGAGGTGCACCCGCTCTTCTCGCCGAACATGATCTGCGGCTTCGCCCGGGTCGAGGGCCGCTCCATCGGCATCGTCGCGAACAACCCGATGCAGTTCGCGGGGACCCTCGACATCGGTGCCTCGGAGAAGGCCGCGCGCTTCGTGCGCACCTGCGATGCCTTCAACGTCCCGGTCCTCACCCTCGTCGACGTGCCGGGCTTCCTCCCGGGCACCGACCAGGAGTGGAACGGCATCATCCGCCGCGGCGCCAAGCTGATCTACGCCTACGCCGAGGCCACCGTCCCGCTCGTCACGGTCATCACCCGCAAGGCCTACGGCGGCGCCTACGACGTCATGGGCTCCAAGCACCTCGGCGCGGACATCAACCTCGCGTGGCCGACCGCCCAGATCGCGGTCATGGGCGCCCAGGGCGCGGTCAACATCCTCTACCGCAAGCAGCTCGCCGAGGCCGAGTCCGAGGGCCGCGACGTCGAAGCGGCGCGTCAGGAGTTCATCTCCGCCTACGAGGACGCGCTGGCCAACCCGTACGTCGCCGCCGAGCGCGGGTACATCGACACGGTGATCACCCCGAGCAACACCCGCATGAACGTCAGCAAGGCGCTGCGGGCGCTGCAGACGAAGCGGGAGACGCTCCCGCCGAAGAAGCACGGGAACATCCCGCTGTGAGCGCCGCCGACGACACCGCGCCCCCGGCCCCGGCCGAGGACGCCCCGTCCGCCCAGCGCATCGAGGTCCTCGGCGCTGCCTCCCCCGAGCAGGTCGCTGCGCTCGTCGCGGTCCTGTCGGGGATGGGTGACGGCGAGGAGGCGCCGGCGGGGCCCCCTTCGCGCTGGGCCTCTCGCGAGCGCCTCGTGCGGCCGGCCGTGCACCCCTCCCGGGGTGGCTGGCGAGCCTCCGCACTCCCCCGCTGACCCGCACCCCGTCTGAACTAGTTCGAAGAAGGACCGCCCGGTCGACCGGGCGGTCCTTCTTCGAACCAACCGGGCATCACCGCCGGGCGTGGAGCATCCAGTAGGCCTCGACGACCTGGTCGAGGAACTCCTCACGGCGCGACCTCAGGCCGATGAGGTTCATCCGCAGGACGAGGTGCTCCCGCATGCTCAGCGAGTTCTGCCGCAGATGGTCGTGCGCGAGCTCGAGACCGGCACTGTGGGCCGCTCCGTCGATCTCCAGAGCCAGGCCGACGTCGTCCCACCAGACATCGAGGTAACGGTTGCAGCCGTCGACGACACGTAGTGATTGTCGGGTGGGCGCCGGCAGGCCGCGAGCACGACACCACGGGACGACGTCCAGCTCCCCCAACGAGTGCGCCCCATCGGCGATGTCGCCGACGACCTCGCGGACGAAGGCTCGACGGCGCCGGCCTGGGTACTGCGTCAGCGCCGCCCGCAGGTGCTCCCCCGTCACGACCCGCTGCTGCACCGGCAGGACGAGGAAGAGTGCAGCCTGACGATCCGACACCGCCCACTGCGCCGCGCGAAGGGCGGCCAGCGCCGGCGGCGTGCGCGGAATGCCCGCGCCACGCCCTTCACCAAGGACCCGGCGCGAGACCTTGTGCTGGACGACTCCCTCGATGGGTCTCACCTGGCAGAGGTGGTGGAGCGAGACGTGAGCTGCTTCATCCGTGAGGCCGTGGACTCCGGCGAGCTGCAGGCCGGTCACTCCGTCGACCAGGGCATCGCCCGCGCTCTCGTGGAGCGCACGCCATGCCCGCGCCAGTGGCGAGAGGTCGCCAGTGTGCATCGCCACGGACGCCCGGCCGTGCGTCCGCCACCGCCCCGCCGCGACCTCGCGGGCGACCGATTCCGATCCACGCCGAGCGCCCTCAGCTGCCTGCGGGAGAGGAGCCCGTCACTCGACTCCGCGGCTGCGGCAGCGGCCCGACGCAGGTGGGCGGCCGTCTCGGTCCTCGAGAGCCCCGCTGCTGCCGTCTTCGTCATGGCAGCAGGCTGTCGCGACGAGATACCCCCTGCGGATTCACGGCAGCCGTGGTGGATGGGCTGCACGTCATCGGTGCGGATGTGGACAGGTGATTCGAAGAAGGACCGCCCGGTCGACCGGGCGGTCCTTCTTCGAATCAACCACGTCCGGCGAAGGGAGCACATATCCCGCTGCGTAGGCTCCTGCCCATGTCCCGCGTCCTGTCCGTCAACATCGGCCGACCGACGATGCAGCGCATCCCCAAGGGCCGGGCGACGGGCATCGACAAGCGGCCCGTCGACGTCCTGAGCGTGTCCGACCCCGGGCCAAAGCGGATCGTCGACGGCGCGGGCGTCTCGGGAGTCGATGGTGACCACGTCGGGGACGGCCAGCATCACGGCGGCTCGGACCGAGCGGTCTATGCCTACTCCCGCGAGGAGCTCGATCTCTGGGCCGACGCCCTGGGTCGCGAGCTGCCGAACGGCCACTTCGGCGAGAATCTCACGACGCGCGGCATCGACGTCGACGCAGCCGAGGTCGGTGACCGGTGGCATGTCGGCAGCGCGGTCCTCGAGGTCCGCTGGACCCGCCAGCCCTGCGCGACCTTCGGCGAGCACATGGGCGAGCGGGGATGGGTCAAGCGCTTCATCGCCCACGGCCGCACCGGTGCCCTCATGAGCGTCGTCGAGCCGGGTGAGATCCGGGCGGACGACACGATCGAGGTCGAGGCGTCCGGCTCCGGCATCACTCTCCCGATGGTCCTGCGCGCCAAGCTCGGCGACGTCGAGCTCGCCCGGCGGCTCCTCGACGCCGGGATCTACACCGGCCACCGGCGCGAGCAGCTCCGCCAGGTCCTCGAGCGCGGCTGAGCGGCACTCAGAAGAGCGAGAGCGGCTCCGGCTCCTCGGTACTGCCACTCGGCGCGGCCTCGGGGTGTGCCGTGCGGGCACCTGGGACGCCCGGACCGGGCTCCGGGGCCGCCCCCTTCGCCCAGGCCGTCGCCGCGCTGTTGGCGAGCCGATCGGCCTCCTCGTTGAGCGGGTGGCCGGCGTGCCCCTTGACCCACTCGAAGGTCACCGTCCGCCCGGCCATCGCCGCGTCCAGCGCCTGCATGATCTCGACGTTGAGGACCGGCTTGCCGTCCTTCTTGCGCCAGCCCTTGCGCTTCCAGCCGGGCATCCACGCGGTGATCGAGTTGATGACGTACTTGCTGTCGCAGATGACGTGCAGGTCCTCGTCGAGGTGTCTCGTCTGCTGGAGCAGGTCGAGGACGGCCATGAGCTCGCCCATGTTGTTGGTGCCGTGGGCCCAGCCACCGCGGTCCCACCGCTCGTCGTCGATGTACCAGCCCCAGCCGGCGGGTCCGGGATTGCCGAGGGCGGAGCCGTCTGCGGCAGCGGTGAGGGTCATGCGGTCACTCCGGGGGACGAAGGGGAGGCGGGCTGCGGTCTTCTTATCAGACGCGAGCGAGGACCTCCCCGTGCACGATGACGAACCACCCGTCCGGTGACGCGGTCCACTGCCGCCACCCCTCGACGACGTCGGCGATGTCCCCTTCGTCGCCCAGACCCTGCGCCAGCACCTCGTCGTGGAAGGTCGACTCGACGGCGCGACGTTGCCACTGGCCGCCCCACCACTGCCGGGACTCCACGTCGGCGAAGCACCACACCGATGCGGAGGCGGTGACGTCGGCCAGGCCGGCCGCACGGCTCCAGCCGAGCAGGTGGCGACCGGCGTCCGGTTCGCCTCCGGCCGCACGCGCGGCCGCGCGGTAGAGCTCCACCCAAAGGGTGAGGCCGGACTGTGCCGGTGCCCAGGTCATCGCCTCGTAGTCGGCATCGCGGGCCGCGACGAGGCCACCGGGGCGCGTGACCCGCGCCAGCTCCCGGAGCATCCCCACGGGGTCGGGGACGTGCTGCAGCACCTGGTGGGCGTGGACGACGTCGAAGCTGTCGTCGGGGTATGGCAGCTGCATCGCGTCCGCCGGCTCGAACTGCGTCACGGCGTCTCCCACCGACTCGGCCGCAGCACGAGCCCGCGCGATCACGGTGTCGGAGCTGTCGATACCGGTGACCTGGCCCGGAGCGACCCGGCGCGCAAGGTCGAGGGTGATCGATCCGGGGCCGCACCCCACGTCGAGCACCCGCTGCCCCGGCTCGAGGTGCTCGACCAGATAGCCGGCCGAGTTGTCGACCGTCCGGGCGGCATGGGCGGCGACGACCGGAGCAGCGTGGCCGTGCACATATCGACTCATCCACACATCATGGCGCGGTCCCTGCCCATGATCGGTACCGTCCGTGATGTGACCACCGAGCAGAGCCGCCCGCAGACCGAGATCGACCGCATCGCCGAGGCCCACTTCGACGCCGAGATCGCGCTGTCCCCGATCGAAGCGACCTACCTCGGCATCCCCGGCCACGACGAAGACCTCGACGACCTCTCCCCCGGGGGCTTCGCCGCTGCGTCGCACGTGCGACGGCAGACCCTCGCCGCCCTCGACGCCGCGACCCCGGTCGACGATGTCGACCGCGTGACCGTGGACGCGATGCGCGAGCGCCTGGGCCTCGCCGAGGAGATCCACGAGGCCGAGCTCGACCAGCGCGAGATCAATGTCATCGCCTCACCGATGCAGTCGGTGCGCGATGTCTTCGACATGATGCCGACGGCCACCGAGCAGGACTGGGCGACCTTCGCCACCCGCATGGCCAAGGTGCCCACCGCACTCGAGCAGTGGACGCAGACGCTCACGGCCGCCGCGGCGAAGGGGAACATCGCCCCCCTTCGTCAGTACGAGCGGTGCATCGAGCAGTGCGCGGACCTCACCTCCCCCGACGGCTACTTCGCCGGGCTCCTCACCGGCGCGACCCTCGACGACGGGTCCCCGCTCCCCGAGCCGGTCGCCACCGACCTGCGCACTGCGGTCGAGGCCGCTGCCACCGGGTACCGCGACCTGGCCGTGCGACTGGCGCCCTTGCGGGACGAGGCCCCCGAGTCCGATGCCTGTGGCCGCGAGGACTACCGGCTGTACTCGCGGCTCTTCCTCGGGGCGGAGATCGACCTCGAGGAGACCTACGTCTGGGGCCAGGAGGAGCTCGCCCGGATCACCGCGGAGATGGAGTCCGTCGCCGAGCAGATCCGCCCCGGAGCCGGCGTCAAGGAGGCCATCGCCGCCCTCGACGCCGACCCCGGCTACCAGCTCCACGGCACGGACGCCCTGCGCGCGTGGATGCAGACGAGGGCGGACGAGGCGATCGAGCTGCTCGACGCCCACATGGACATCCCCGAGCCGGTGCGCACCATCGAGTGCCGCATCGCCCCGACCGAGACCGGCGGCATCTACTACACCGGCCCGAGCGACGACTTCTCCCGGCCCGGCCGCATGTGGTGGTCCGTGCCGAAGGGAGTCACCCAGTTCGGGACCTGGCGCGAGCTGACCACCGTCTACCACGAGGGCGTCCCCGGCCACCATCTCCAGGTCGGGCAGACGATCTACCGCACAGGGCTGCTCAACAGCTGGCGGCGCCTCGCCTCCTGGACCTCCGGTCACGGCGAGGGGTGGGCGCTGTACGCCGAGTGGCTCATGGCCGAGCTCGGCCACATGGACGACCCCGGCAACCGGATGGGTCTGCTCGACGGGCAGTCGCTGCGTGCCGCTCGCGTCGTCCTCGACATCGGCGTGCACTGCGGCTTCGAGGCGCCGGCCGAGGTCGGTGGCGGGGAGTGGACCTACGACAAGGCTTGGGCCTTCCTCTCGGCGCACGCCAACATGGACGACGGCTTCCTGCGCTTCGAGCTCGACCGCTACCTCGGCTGGCCGGGGCAGGCCCCGAGCTACAAGATCGGCGAGCGCCTGTGGTTGCAGCTGCGCGAGGAGACCGCCAAGCGAGAGGGCGATGCCTTCGACCTCACGGCCTTCCACCGGCGGGCCCTCGATGTCGGCTCGGTCGGTCTTGACACCCTCAGGGCCGCGGTCCTGGACTGATCAACCAGTTTCTTGAC
>JBQGNO010000046.1:0-18605 GCA_052087725.1 Janibacter sp.
CGAGGTGTCGGTTGTCGTGGAGCTCGACACCCCACTCACGCAGCGGGCCGAGGTTGGCGGTGAAGCCGAGCGCGGCCACGAGCTTCGTGCATGGCAGGGTCCGCGGCTCCTCGTCCTTCGCCTTGGGCGTGACGGTCACCGACTCGAGGGTGCTGCCACCGACGGTCTCGGTGACCTGGGCGTTGAGGACGACCTCGACCGGCGCGGACTCCATCTGCTCGACCGACCCGTGGTGGGCGCGGAACTTGTCGCGCCGGTGCACCAGCGTGACGGTCCTGGCGATGGGGTGGAGCATGTTGGCCCAGTCCACCGCCGAGTCCCCGCCGCCGACGATGACGACGTCCTGCCCGGCGTACTCCGCCGAGCTCGGCACGAAGTACTCGAGCCCGCGGCCGAGGAAGTCCTCCCCCGCCGGGAGGGTGCGCGGGGTGAAGGTGCCGATGCCGCCGGTGACGACGACGGCCCCGGTCTCGATCCGGTCCCCCGTGCTCGTGGTGACGATGAGCCGCTCGCGGCCCTGGTCGTCGGTGACGCGCTCGAGGTCCTGGGCCTCCTGCCCGAGGATGTACTTCGGGTCGTAGGGCGCCGCCTGCTCGACGAGGTTGGAGATCAGCGAGCGACCGGAGACGGAGGGGAAGCCGGCGATGTCGAAGATCTCCTTCTCCGGGTACATCGCGGTGACCTGCCCACCGACCTGGCTCAGGCTGTCGATGACAGCGGTGCTCAGCCCTCGGACCCCGGCATAGTAGGCGCCGAAGAGCCCGACGGGACCGGCGCCGACGATGAGCAGGTCGACTGTGGTGGTGGTGCTCATGACACGGCCTCCTTGGCCTCGAGTTCCTTGACGAGCGTGCGCACCTTGAAGCGCTGCATCTTGCCGGTGGCGGTCTTTGGCAGCTCGTCGACGAAGTACACCCGGCGCGGGCGCTTGAAGGACGCGAGCCCCTCACGGCACCACGCGTCAAGCTCCTCCGTGGTCACCGCGGACCGGGCGACGACGACCGCGACCGGCTTGACGAGCCCGTCGGCGTCCTCCTGCCCGACGACGGCGCACTCGGCGATGGCGTCGTGCCCGAGCAGCCGGTCCTCGACCTCGGTCGGGCTGACCCAGATGCCGCCGGCCTTGAGCAGGTCGGTTGCGCGGCCCATGCAGGTGTAGTAGCCCTCGTCGTCACGGACGTAGGTGTCACCCGTGTTGAGCCACTCGCCCTGGAAGACCGTGCGGGTGGCCTCGGCCCGGCGCCAGTAGCCCAGCGCCGCGGACTCGGCCCGCACGAAGAGCGTGCCCGGCTCACCGTCGGGGACGAGCGCCCCGTCGATGTCGCGGATCTCCAGGTCGTACCCGGGCACGGCCTTGCCGGTCGTGCCCATCTTGATCTCGCCGGGGCGGTTGGACAGGAAGATGTGCAGGCACTCGGTCGAGCCGATCCCGTCGAGGATGTCCAGGCCGAAGCGGGACTTCATCCGCTCCTGCACGCCCGCAGGCAGCGGCTCGCCGGCCGACGCCCCGAGACGGACACCGGCGAAGGTGTCGTCCGGGATGTCGCTGGAGAGCAGCCCCGCGTAGAAGGTCGGCACCCCGAAGAACAGGGTCGGCCTGCCCTCCTGGATGCGCGTGGCCATGCCGGCGGGAGTGGGCCGCTCCGGGTTGAGCACCGCGGTGGCACCGGCCGAGAGCGGGAAGAACATCGAGTTGCCGATGCCGTAGGCGAAGAAGAGCTTCGCCACGGACAGGCAGCGGTCCTCCTCGGTGATCCCCAGGACCTGCGTGCCGTAGGTGTCGCACACCAGGCGGATGTTCTCGTGCCGGTGCATCGCTCCCTTCGGCTTGCCGGTCGTGCCCGAGGTGTAGAGCCACAGGGCCCACGCATCGGAGCCGGCCGGGACCGGGGCGTGCTCGGACTCGTCCGCCTGCTCACCACGGGCGACGAGGTCGTCCCACGAGAGCTGGTCGGCCGCGGTGATCTCCGAGGCGGCCCCGGCCGGGTCACCGTCCCAGATGACCTGGCGCAGGTCCGGGCACAGCGCGGCGGCGCCCGCGGCGGCCGTGGCGAAGGTCGAGCTGGCGACGAGGGTGACCGCGCCGGAGTCGTTGATGATCTCGGCGAGCTCCTCCGGGCCGTACATCGTCGAGATCGGCACCGCGACGAAGCCGCCCCGCATGGCGCCGAGGACACCCGTGAAGAGCGCGATGTCGTCATTGGCGACGAAGACGACGCGGTCGTCGCGGCGCATCCCCAGCGAGCGGAAGCCCGCTGCGGCACGACCGGTGAGGTCGACCAGGTCGGAGTAGGTCACCGTCTGCGAGGGGGTCTCGACGGCCGGGTGGTCGCCGCGCTCGGCGGCGACACGGTCCACGAGCCAGGCTGCAGCGTTGAAGCCGGGGTCGGTCATGTCTCTCAGACCCTCTCCAGGTTGTACTCGCCCTTTTGGCCGGAGCCGTAGCGACGCAGCGCGCCGTCCGGACCGGAGGCATTGGGCCGGATGAAGATCCAGTTCTGCCAGGCCGTGAGGCGACCGAAGATCTTGGTCTCCATCGTCTCCGGACCGACGAACCGGTGGTTGGCCTCCATCCCGGTGAGGGAGTCGGGGCTCAGCGCGGCGCGCTCCTCGAGGATGATGCGCAGCTCCTCCTCGAAGTCGATGTCATCGAGCGCGAGGGTCACCAGACCGGCCTGGTCTGCCGCGGCGGAGTCGAGGTCCTGGCCCTTGACCGCGCGGGCCGCGGCGAGGTCCTCGTCCCGGCCGAAGAAGCGCGACTCGAGGCGGGTCAGGCCGTTGCCCATCGGGTACGCGCCGTCGTTGAGGTCGGTGAGCCGGACCGTCGCCGGAGCGGCGTCGGGGTCGACGTCCTCGTAGACGCCCTCGAGCATGTACTGGCGGTCGGCCGCGAGGGCCAGCTCGAGCAGGGTGCCGACGAAGGCCGTCCCGGGCTCGATGACCGCGATGAGGCTGCGCGAGGTGACGTCGACGCGCTTGAGGGTGCGCTTGAGGTAGTGGTTGACCTCGTTGATGAACCAGTGGTCGGCCCACTCGGTGAGCTTGGCGTCGTGCGCGAGCACGAGCGACTGGTCGCCGGTCGCCCGCAGCACCCAGGTGCCGATGAGCAGCTCGTTGGTGCGCAGGTGGAGGATCACGTCGTCGAGCTCGCGGGCGAGGGCCAGCGGGTAGTAGTCGACGCCCTGCGCGCGGGCGGCCTCGGCGTCGGCCGGGGGCTCCTGCGTCGGGGCGGCCACGGTGAGGTCGACCGTGCGGTTGGGCCGGTCGATCGTCGCGGTGACGTGGTCGTAGGTGATCGTGTCACCGTCGATCGTCCGCTTCAGCGGGGTGAGCTCGACACCCTCGCCGGCCGCACCGGTGCGGGAGGACTCGGCAGCAGCGGCGTGGGCGCGATTGCTGACCTCCCCATCCCACGCGCCGCGCGGGATGGTCGCGTCGATGAAGCCCCAGTCGACCGCGGTGTCGCCGCGGTAGCCCTCGGACTTCGTCGCGAAGAGGTCGGCCCGGTCCTTGCGGACGAGGCGCTTGTCGACGACACGGGTCAGTCCGCCGGTGCCCGGGAGGACACCGAGCAGCGGGACCTCGGGAAGGGAGACGGTCGAGCTGTTGTCGTCCATGAGGACGATGTCGTCGCAGGCGAGGGCGAGCTCGTAGCCGCCACCGGCCGCGGTGCCGTTGAGGGCGGCGATCCACTTCTGGCCGGAGTTGTCCGTGGCGTCCTCGATGCCGTTGCGGGTCTCGTTGGTGAACTTGCAGAAGTTCACCTTCCAGCTGTGCGGCGAGCCGGCGAGCATGCGGATGTTGGCTCCGGCGCAGAACATCTTGTCGATGCCGGAGGTCATGACGACTGCCTTGACCTCAGGGTGCTCGAAGCGCATGCGCTGGACGATGTCGTAGAGCTCGATGTCAACGCCCAGGTCGTAGCTGTTCATCTTCAGCTCGTAGCCGGGGACGATGCCGCCCTGCTCGTCGACGGCCAGCTTGACCGTGGCGACGGCGCCGTCGTACTCGACGGTGAAGTGGCGGTACTCCTTCGGTGAGGTGCGGAAGTCGACGACCGGCGGCGTCGACGTCTCCGGGGCGCTGCCGCCGTTCGCGGGGGCCTTCTCGGTGGTGGTCTCGCTCACGTCAAACCTTCCATCGCTTCGGATCGGACGCCGCGGGAACCACGACGCCGGGGTACCCTTCATCTTCTACATTGTCACCGCGATCCGTCAAGTGGTTGTAGCATTTCCTTTAGCCGACACCGAGAAGTCGCCGGGCCCGCTCGGCGTCCCCGCGAAACTCCTGCGTCGTGCTCGTGTGGACGATGCGCCCCTTCTCCATCACCGTCACCCGGTCGGCCACCGAGAAGGCGGCCCGCAGGTCCTGCTCGACGACGAGGACGGTGATCCCCTCCTGGGCGAGCTCGCGCACGACGCCCATGACCTGCTGGACGATCGCGGGGGCCAGCCCGTCCGAGGGCTCGTCGAGGAGCAGCACGCGCGGTCCGAGCAGGAGCGCCCGCCCGATCGCGAGCATCTGCTGCTCGCCGCCGGAGAGCTGATCGCCCCGGTTGCCCCGCCGCTCGCGCAGCCGGGGCATCAGGGAGTAGACCCGCTCGAGGTCCCACTCCCCCGAGTGCTTGCCCTCGGCGATGCGCAGGTTGTTGTGCACGGTCAGCGGCGCGAAGACCCGGCGCCCCTGGGGGACGATGGCCACGCCCGCACGGGCCCGCGCATGGGTCGGGGACTTGGTGACGTCCGTGTCGCCGACGTGGATGCTGCCCTCGAGGGCCGGGACGAAGCCCATGATCGTCGACATCAGCGTCGTCTTGCCGACGCCGTTGCGGCCGAGCAGGGCCACCGTCTCCCCCGCGGCGAGGTGCAGGTCGACGCCGGTGAGGACGGTGCTGCCGCCATAGCCGGCCTCGACCCCGGCGATCCTCAGGTCTGCTCCGTTGACGCTCATCGCGCCGCCTCCTCGGTGGTGTCCGGTCGGGGTGGTGGGACGGGCTCCTCGTGGAAGAGCTCCTCGATCGAGTCCTCGCCGAGATAGGCCTTCTGGACGGCCGGATCGGCCCGCACCTCATCGGCCGGGCCGTCGGCGATGAGGCCACCGAGGTGGAGCACGCTGACCCGGTCGGCCAGCCGGAAGACCAGGTCGAGGTCGTGCTCGATGAGCACGACGGTGAGGTCCTCGGGCAGCGAGCGCACCAGCTCGGCGAAGCGGTGGCTCTCGGCGGGCGACATGCCTGCGGCCGGCTCGTCGAGCAGGAGCAGCCTCGGCTTGGTCGCCAGGGCGACGGCGACCTCGAGCTGGCGTCGCTCACCGTGGCTGAGGTTGCCGGTCATGATGTGCGACCGGTCGGTCAGCCCGACGTCGGCGACGCACTGCTCGGCGAGATCATCGATCTCCGCGGTCCGGCGCGCGGACGGGGTGAACCACGACATGCCCTTGCCGGCGACCCGCTGGGCCGCGAGCGCGACATTGTCCAGGGGGTTCATCGAGAGGAAGAGCGAGCTGTGCTGGAAGGTCTTGCCCAGCCCCCTTCGTGCCCGCCAGGCGGCCGAGCGTCCGGTGACGTCCTCGCCGGAGAAGAGGATCTCCCCGGAGGTCGTCGCGAGGCCACCGGCGACGAGGTTGAAGAGCGTCGACTTGCCCGCGCCGTTGGGCCCGATGAGGGCGTGGCGTCCCCCCTTCGCCACCTCGAGGCTCACGTCGTCGACGGCGAGGAGCGCGCCGTACTTCTTGGTGACATGGCGCAGGGTGAGGGCAGGGGTGGGGATGTCGGCACTCATGCCTTCTCCTCCTGGGGGCGTCGGGTGAGCAGCGCACGCCAGTTGGTGCCGGCGAAGCCGTGGGGCAGGAGGTAGACGACGGCGATGAAGACCAGCCCGAGCAGCAGCGGCCCGCGACCGCCGAGCGAGGCGCCGATGTCGTCGCGCACGATCGTCACCAGCGCGGCACCGAGGACCGCACCCCAGAGCCGTCCGCGACCACCGACGACGACGGCGAGCAGGGCCATCGCGGAGACCTCGAAGGCGAGGTCCTCCGGGGAGACGAAGCGGTTCTGCGCGACCCACATCGACCCGGCCGCCCCGGCGACCGCACCGGCGATGGCATAGACGACGAGCTTGAGCCGGAAGGTGGAGTAGCCGATGGAGCCCATCCGCTCCTCGTTGTCCCGCAGACCGCGAAGGGAGCGCCCCAGCGTCGACCTCGAGGTCCACCAGACGACGGCGAAGCCGACGAGGAAGACGAACAGGATCCACCAGTAGCGGATACCGGCCAGGGTCACCGGCTCACCGCCCGGGACGAGGGTGAGCGAGGGGATGCTGTAGAGGCCGTTGGTCCCACCGGTGAGGCCCTCCCACCGCTGCGCCAGCACGTGGGCGAGCTCGGCGATGGCCAGGGTGAGCATGAGGAAGTAGGTGCCCTTGGTGCGGACCATGAGCACGCCGGTGATCAAGGCGAAGAGCCCGCCCATCACCACCGCGGCGAGCAGCGCCACCGGGGCGAAGGCATCCACGTCGCGCGCCACCAGGGCGGCCGTGTAGGCACCGACGCCGAAGGGGGCCGCGTGCCCCAACGAGGGCATCCCGGAGACGCCGACGAGCAGGTCGAGGCTCACCGCGAGCAGGGCCAGGGCGAGCACCCGGCTCAGGGTGTTGGCCAGGTCGGCCGGGAAGATCAGCGGAACCGCGACGAGGACGAGGACGGCGAGGATCGCGAGGATCGAGGAGGAGCGCGCCTTCATGCCGCGACCTCCTTCTTGCCGAGCAGGCCCTGGGGTCGCAGGAGGAGGACCAGGCCCATCGCACCGAAGACGAGGAAGGACGCGTGGTCGGGCAGGAGCGAGACGCCGAGCGTCTCGATCTGGCCGATGACGAGCGCGCCGACGAGGGCACCGCTCACCGAGCCGAGGCCACCGATGACGACCACCACCAGCCCGAGGAGGAGGATCCGGTTGTCCAGGCCCGGGTAGGCCGAGAGGATCGGTCCGCCGATGACGCCACCGGCGGCCGCGAGGGCGGCACCGGCAGCGAACACCCCGGTGACGAGCCGCTTGGTGTCGACCCCCAGCGCGGAGACCATCTGGGGGTCGACGACCGAGGCGCGCACGAGCGAGCCGACGCGGGTGCGCTCGATGATGTAGAGCGCCCCCACCGCGAGGATCCCACCGACGACGATGACGATCAGTCGGTAGAGGGGATAGGACTGCCCGAAGATCGTCACGGTCCCGTCCAGGCCCTGAGGCGCGGGGATGGTGCGCACGTCGTTGCCGAACTGCATCGAGATGAGGTCGGAGACGACGAGCGCGATCCCGAGCGTCAGGAGCGCCTGGTCGAGGTGGCCGCGGTGCGCGACCGGCCGGACCATGGCCGACAGCCCCCAGCCCCCGAGCCCGCCGATGAGCGCGGCGAGCAGGACCGCTCCCCCGAAGGCGAGCAAGGTCATCGTCGACCCGCCCCCGAGGAGCGCGACGGCGATGTAGGCGCCGACGAGGTAGACCGCCCCGTGGGCGAGGTTGAGGACGTCCATGACGCCGAAGACGAGCGAGAGTCCCAGGGCGATGACGAAGAGCAGGACGCCGGTGGCGAGCCCGTCGATCATCGTCACCCCGTTGTCGGTGATGAAGTTGGCCGGCAGTGCGGTCACGAGAAGCTCCAGGGGGTGGTGCGGACGGGTCAGGAGGAGGGCTTGGTCAGCTCGTCCTCGATGGCATTCGTCCAGGCGCCGTCCTGCTGCGCGACCTTGCGCAGGTAGTAGGTCTGGTCCGGGCCCTGCTTGTCGGAGAAGGACCACGGGCCGCGGGGGCTGTCGATCTCCCCGGTGTCCTTGAGGCCGGCGACGATGTCGTCACCGGAGGAGCCCTCCTCGAGGGCCTCGTCGAGGACATTGCCCGCGTCGTAGGCCTGGACCGAGTAGGTCGTCGGCGGGCCCGTGTTCTCCTTCTCGTACGCGGCGACGAAGTCGGTGTTGGTCTCGTTGTCGAGCGCGGAGGAGTAGTGCAGCGAGGTGAAGATGCCCTCGGCGGACTTGCCCTGGGCCTTCAGCGCCCCGCCCTCGGTGAGGAACCCGGTGGCGTAGAAGGGGATCTCGTCGTGCAGCCCGAGCTTGTCGTACTGCTTGACGAAGGTCACTGCCTCGGACCCGGCGTAGAAGGCGAAGACGGCCTCGGGCTTGGCGTTGCGGACCTTCTGCAGATACGGCTGGAAGTTCGTCGTCTTGCCGAAGGGGGTCATCTGGATCCCGGCGATCTCGCCGCCGGCCCCCTCGAAGGACTTCTTGAACCCGGCGAGGAACTCGTCGCCGGCCGCGTAGTCGGGCCCGACGAGGTAGACCTTGCCGTCACCGACCTCCTCGGCGACGTGCTTGCCGATGGCGCCGCCGACCTCGCCGTTGGAGAAGCTCGTGCGCCAGACGTACTCGGAGGACTCCTTCCCCGTGATCGCGTCGGCGCCGGCGTTGGCGATGATCAGCGGCTTCTTCGCCTCGTCGAAGGCATCCGTCAGGCCGAGCGCCGTGGCGGAGTTGACCACGCCGACGACGGCATCGACCGACTCGTCCCGGGCGAGCTTGGTGCCCGCGGGGACGCCGTCCTCGGGGCCGGCCCCCTCGTCGACGACGGTCACCTCGACGTCCTTGCCGCCGAGCTGGTTGTCGTTCTCCTCGAGGTAGAGCCGGAAGCCGGCCTCCATGTCCTTGCCGAGCGGGGCGTAGACGCCGGACTGGGGCACGAGGAGGGCGATCTTGACCGTGTCGTCGTCGCCCCCACCACCCCCGTCGCCGGAGAGGGCCGACCCACCGCAGGCGGTGAGGGCCAGGGTCATCGTGATGGCCAGGGGAAGGGTACGGGTGGCGCGCATCGGAATCTCCAGGGGTGCGATCTCGTCATTGAGGTCAGACGGGATCGCGCTGGGCACCCGACCCCGTCGTCGGTAGCACTGAGAATGACCGCGTTTTGTTCTACAGTCAATAGGCGTATCGAAACTGTTTCGTAGCAGGTTGAGGTAAGGTCGCCCTCATCAGGATGACGGCTCCGGGCCACGAGGGTGACCCGACTCCCCCAGGAGCCGTCCGGACACGCTGTACCGGAGATGTCACCCTGACGTGCAGGACCCACGAGGAGATGAGGACACGTGACGACAAAGGTCGACGACAGGCCGGGCGCGACGACCGGCGACCGCACGACCGCGGCCAGCGCCCGTTCTCTGCTGCTGACGATGCTCGGCGAGTTCGCGCACCCCCGGGACGGGTCCGCCTGGACCGGCACTCTCGTCTCCGCACTCGGCGCGCTCGGCGTCGAGGAGAAGTCGGCCCGCCAGACGATCGCCCGCACGGCGAGCCAGGGCCTCATCGAGTCCGAGCGGCACGGACGACGGGTGCGCTGGCAGCTCACCGACGCCGGGCGCGCCATCCTCGCCGAGGGGACCGAGCGCATCTACAGCTTCCTGCGCAGCGCACGCACCTGGGACGGCCAGTGGCTCGTCGTCGCCGCGGCCGTCCCGGAGTCGCAGCGCAGCACGCGCCACAAGCTGCGCACCCGCCTGACCTGGCTGGGGCTGGGCTGCCCCACCCCCGGCATGTGGATCATCCCCGATGCCGGCAAGGAGGACGAGGTGCAGGCGACGCTCGCCGACCTCGACCTCGCCGACCGGGCCTTCGCCTGGGTCGGACGACGCGCGGCGGGCACCGACCCCGCGCTGCTCATCGACGCAGCCTGGGACCTCGGCGCGGTACGCACGCGCTACCAGCAGTTCGCGCAGGACTTCGCCGAGCGCACCGTCGACGACGACAGCGCCGCATTCGTCGCGCAGGTCGAGCTGATCCAAGCCTGGCGATCCTTCCCCTTCGCCGACCCCGACCTGCCTGCGGAGCTGCTCCCCCCGGACTGGCCCGGGCCGCAGGCCGCCACGCTCTTCCATACCCGCCGTGATCGCTGGCACCGCCGCGCCCAGCAGGAGTGGGACCGGCTCGAGCAGGCCGCCGGTGAGCGCACCTGACCCTCCCCCTTCGCTCCCCACGAGTAGATGTGTGGCTCAGAAGCGGTCCCTCTGCTTCTGAGCCCGAACCGACCCCCTGCGGGCCTCACTCGCTGGCGCTCGCTCGGGTCCTCGAGGGTCTGGGCTCAGAAGCGGTGCGACTCCACGTTCACGTAGTCCCCACTCTCCTCCTGGCCCTGCGACCGCGAGTCGGCAGGCACCTGGGTGGGAGCGGAGGGTGTTGCGGGAGAGGCCTGCTCGGCCGCCGCCTCGTCCACGCGCTTGCGAAGGGAGGCGTCCCGCTCGTTGCCCCAGTAGCCGCGGACGACGAGCCAGTCGTGGACCTCGTCGCGGCTGGGGTGGGCATCTCGGACCGTGTTGTAGACGTAGTTGATCCCGCGCGTCCTGGCCTCCTGCTCGAGGCGGTCCATGACGAAGGAGCCCACGCCCTTGCCCTGACGGTCGGCATCGACGACGAGGGTGATCTCGGCGTCGCCACCCCACGTCGTGTCGAGGAACCCGAGCCCGACGACGGTGTCCCCGTCCTTGGCGACGAACCAGTCACCGGGCAGCTCGGCCCCGTCCGCGAAGTCGAGGGCGAGGGCCCCGTCGGGGGCGGAGCCGACGATGCGCGCCTTCTCCGCGCCCCAGACGGGCCGCTCCTCGCGCTCCCACGTCAGGGAGGTCACGCCGATCCCTCGTCCTGCAGGGCCTCCTCGGAGAGGTGCACGTAGTCGTACTCGATCGGCTGACCGTTGATGCCCGTCGGCGGCTCGTTGATCCAGCTGGCGAACTTGCCGTACTCGTACACCGGGACCATGAGCTCGGCGACCTTGGCGCGGTCCTCGTCGCTGGGGATCCAGTCGCCCACGCGCGCCTCCCACATGGCGTCGTCGAGGACCTCACCGTCGGGACTCACGTGGTGGCCGGCGTAGACGCCGACCTGACGGTGGAAGCCCTCGTGCGGGATGGTCAGGCGCTCGTCGAGGCCGGCGTCCTCGAGCGCCTGGTTCCAGCGACGGACGCCGTTCTCGCAGTCGAGGACGTACTCGTCACGCAGGTCGAGGTTGAGCGCCGAGATCATCGGGACCGTCTTGGTCTTGATCTCGCCGTCCTCGATGTAGTTCATCTCGCGCTCGTCGTCGAGCAGGATGTGGTCATCCTTGCGACGGGTCTCCTGCCAGCGGCCCTTGAGGCCGGAGCTGTAGTAGTTGCCCGCGTTGGTCGACTGCTCGGAGCCGAAGAGGTCCATCGAGACCGAGAACTGGAAGTTCAGGTACTTCTGGATGACGTCGAAGGGGATGACCCCGTCCTCGAAGCCGGCCTTGCCGCCCTTCTCCTTCATGACCTCGGCGGTGCGCTCCACCGTGCGCTGCACGCCGGTCGTCCCGACGAACATGTGGTGGGCCTCCTCCTTGAGCATGAACTCGCAGGTGCGGGCCAGCGGGTCGAAGCCGCTCTCCTTGAGGGTGCCGAGCTGGTACTTGCCGTCACGGTCGGTGAAGTACGTGAACATGAAGAACTGCAGCCAGTCGGTGGTCTCCTCGTTGAAGGCCCCGAGGATGCGCGGGTTGTCGTAGTCACCCGAGTTGCGCTTGAGCAGCTGCTCGGCCTCCTCGCGACCCTCACGGCCGAAGTAGGCGTGGAGCAGGTAGACCATCGCCCAGAGGTGACGGCCCTCCTCGACGTTGACCTGGAAGAGGTTGCGCATGTCGTAGATCGACGGCGCGGTGTTGGCGAGGATGCGCTGCTGCTCGACCGAGGCCGGCTCGGTGTCGCCCTGGATGACGATGAGGCGCATCAGGTCGGCGCGGTACTCACCGGGGACCTCCTGCCAGGCGGGCTCACCCTTGTGCTTGCCGAAGTTGACCTCGCGGTCCGGCTTGCCCTCGGCGAGGAAGATGCCCCAGCGGTACTCCTCCATCGGCACGTGCTCGAAGTGCGCCCAGCCGTCACGGCCGACGGCCACGGCGGTGCGCAGGTAGACGTCCTTGGTCGGCAGCTCCGGGCCGAGGTTCTTCCACCAGTCGAGGAACTTCGGCTGCCAGCCCTCGAGGGCACGCTGCAGGCGACGGTTGTCGTTGAGGTTGACGTTGTTGGGGATGCGCTGGCTGTAGTCGATCGGGCTCGTGGGGCCGTCCGGCTCGGGAGCGGACCCGATGCGGTCATTGGTCGTCGTCATGATCTCTCCTTGGGTCGCGTCGTTGCGAGGTGTTACCTATGTTCTACACGTCTATGCGCGTCGCGACAAGACTTTGTGGAATGTTTTCGCTGAGCGTCACTGTCCCAGACGCTCGAGCACGGCAGGGCTGCCCTGGACTGCGGTGCGCTGGAGGTGGGCGTGGACGGCCCGCAGGCCGCCCTCCTCCTGGCCTCCGCCGGCCCGGCCGGGACCGCCGTGGACCAGCTGCGGCATCGGCGTGCCGTGCCCGGTGGACTCCGGGGCACTGTCCCGGTCGAGCACAAGGATCCGACCATGGAAGGGGGCTGCCCCCGTGACGATCTGCGTCACGAAGTCGGCGTCCGCGGACACGACGGAGCCGGCGAGGCTCCCTTCGCCCCGCGCCAGCAGCTCGACGGCGTGGCCGGCGTCGCGGTACCCCATGAGCGAGCTGACGGGGCCGAAGGCCTCGACCTCGTGCGGCTCGGGGCGGTCCGCGTCATCGATGCGCACGAGCACCGGCGACATGAAGGCGCCCTGCTGCGCATCGGCGCCGGTGACCTCGACCGAGACGAGGTCACCGAAGACGACCGTGCCGGCCTCGGCGATCTGCCGGGCGGCCTGCTGCACGTCGGCGCGCTGGTCGGTCCCGACGAGGGCGCCCATGCGCACGCCTTCCGCGCCGGGAGCGCCGACGACGACACCGGCCAGTCGCTCGGCGATGGCGTCGGAGACGGCCCCGAGCTGCTCCTGCGGGACGATCGCACGACGGATCGCGGTGCACTTCTGCCCGGCCTTGACCGTCATCTCGGTGACGAGCGCCTTGACGAAGAGGTCGAACTCCGGCTCGCCCGGGACCGCGTCGGGCCCGAGGACGGAGGCGTTGAGGCTATCGGCCTCGGCGTTGAAGTGCGCCGACCGCTCGGTGACGGCCGGGTCACGTCGCAGCATCGCTGCGGTGTCCGCCGACCCGGTGAAGCCGATGTGGTCCTGGCCGCCGAGCTCGTCGAAGAGGCCGGGGATGGAGCCGGCGACGATCTGCAGCGCACCCTCGGGCAGCGCCCCGGAGTCGATCATCATCCGCACCGCCTCGACGGCGATGTAGGCCGTCGGGGTCGCGGGCTTGACGATCGTCGGGAGGCCGGCGAGCAGCGCGGGAGCGAGCTTCTCGAGCATCCCCCACACCGGGAAGTTGAAGGCATTGATCTGCAGGGAGATGCCGTGGGGGGTGGTCAGCACGTGCCGACCGCCGAAGGCGCCCTCCTTGCCGAGCTGGATGAAGTCGTCCTCGACGATGACGGTGCCGTCGGGCAGGCCCTTGCGGCCGAGCGAGGAGTAGACCATGGCCGTGCCGATGCCGCCGTCGATGTCGACCGCGGAGTCACGGGCGGTGCAGCCGGCGCGGGCGGACAGCTCGTAGAGGCGGTCCTTGCCCTCCTGGACGGCACCCGCCGCGACCTTGAGGGCGGCGGCCCGCTCGGGGAAGGTCATGGCGCGAAGGGCGGGACCCCCCTTCTCCCTGGCGTGGGCCACGGCGCCGGCGAGGTCGATGCCCTCGCTGGACACGCGGGTCACGGTCTCGCCGGTCACGGCGTCGCGCACCTCACGGCCCTCACCGGTCCCGGTGACCCATCGGCCGGCGACATAGCTCTCGAGGATCTCGCTCATGCTGTCTTCTCCTTGGCGTCGTTCCAGTCGTAGAAGCCGCGTCCGGTCTTGCGACCGTGATGGCCCTGCTCGACGAGGTCGATGAGCAGCTGCGGCGGGGCGAATCGGGGGCCGAGCTCGCGCTCGAGGTAGCGCGCGATACCCAGGCGGGTGTCGAGGCCGACGAGGTCGGTCAGCTTCAGCGGGCCCATCGGGTGTCCGTAGCCGAGCGCCATGGCCGCGTCGATGTCCTCCGCGGAGGCGACGCCGGACTCGAGCATGCGGATGGCCTCCAGGCCGATCGCGACACCGAGGCGGCTGCTGGCGAAGCCGGGCGAGTCGGCGACGACGACCGGCGACTTGCCCAGGCCCTCGCGCACCCACGCGACGGCGCGGTCGCGCCAGGCCTCGTCGGTGGCGCTCGCGATGACGATCTCGACGAGCTTGCTCGCGGGCACCGGGTTGAAGAAGTGCAGGCCGAGGAGGCGCTCCGGGCGACGAAGGGAGGTGGCCAGCGCATCGAGCGAGATGCTCGAGGTGTTGGTCGCCAGTGCGGCGTCGTCGGCGATGACCGCCTCGACCCGCTGGAGGGTGTCGCGCTTGAGCTGCTCGTCCTCGGGTACGGCCTCGACGACGAGCCCGCAGTCGGCGAGGTCCGCCGCGTCGGTCGTCATCGTGAGGCGCCCCATCGGCTCGGCGGCATCGGCGATCTTGCCGCGCTCGACGCTCTTGTCACAGGAGCGCTGCACGCGAGCGGTCGCCGCCTCCACGCTGTCGCCGTCACGCTCGAGCAGGACGACCTCGCTGCCGGCCATGAGCAGGCCGTGCACGATGCCGGCGCCCATGAGGCCGCCGCCGACGACGCTGGTGCGGATGGGGATGTGTCCGTGGGTCATCCGAGACCTCCCGAGGCGTCGAGGACATCGCCGGTGATCCAGCGCGCGTCCTCGGAGACGAGGAGCGAGACGACCCCGGCGATGTCCTCCGGGGTGCCCAGGCGGCGCATGGCATTGCTCGAGGACATCGCCTCGATCGCCTTGTCCGCGGTGATGGAGCGCATGTACTCGGTGTCGGTCGCGCCGGGACGGACGACGTTGACCGTCACGCCCCGCTTGGCGACCTCCTTGGCGGTGACCCTGGTCGCCGCCTCGAGGCCGGCCTTGGCGGCGGCATAGGTGCTCTGCCGCGCGGGGGCGACCTTGGCTGCGGCGCTGGAGATCATCACGACGCGGCCGTTGTCGGCGACGCGACGTGCGGCCTCTCGGAGCACGAGGAGGCCCGAGACAAGGTTGAGCGCGAGCGAGTCGTTGATCTGCTCGCTCGTGAGGTCGGTGATGCGCGGGTAGTCCCAGCCGCCGACGCAGTCGACGACCACGGCGAGCTCGCCCTGCTCCTGTGCGGCGTCGAAGGCGGCGAGGACGCCCTCCTCCGTGGTCGCGTCCGCGGCAAGAGTGGTCACCCGCCGCTCCGCCGTGCTCAGCTCGGCCGCCAGCGCCTCGGCGCGGTCGGGGTGTCCGTGGTGGGTGATGGTCACGTCATGGTCCGCCGCGAGGCGGCGGGTCACTGCCGCGCCGATCCCTCCGGCTCCGCCCAGTACCAGGGCAGTAGTCATCGTCGACTCCCTTCGTCATGGACCAACATGCCACAGATTGGTGTCGCCACGCCAGACGTGATGTAGACCTTTGTTGATGCGGGCTCCTTCGCTGCCGAAGGGGTGGGGTGCCGGGCCTCCCTACCCCTTCGTCCGCTCCGGTGGCCCCCGCCCGGCGTGCACCACATGGTGAGACGATGACGGGATGAGCGAGGAGCAGAAGCAGGCAGACAACCGCAAGCGGCCGACGACGGACGAGTTCCGGGCCTTCGTGGCACAGGACTGGGCCCCGAGGTCGGCCGAGCGACCGACCCGCACCGAAGCCGCGGCCCGGGCCGCCGAGCGTCGCGCGAGCGTCTCCTCCGCCCACAGGGGCGAGCGGCTGGTCATCCCGGCCGGCGGCCTCAAGGTGCGCAGCAATGACTGCGACTACGTCTTCCGGCCGCACTCCGCGTTCGCCCACCTCACCGGCCTCGGCGCCGACCGCGAGCCCGACGCCGTCCTCGTGATGGAGCCGCTCGGCGGACCGGACGAGGACGCCGGGCACGAGGCCACGCTGTACTTCCGTCCGCTCGCCCCGCGCGACTCCGAGGAGTTCTTCGGCGACACCCGCTACGGCGAGTTCTGGGTCGGCGCCCGCCCCTCCATCGAGGACGTCGAGGCCGAGCTCGGCCTCGTCGGCTGCCACGTCGACGGCCTCGAGGACGCCGTCGGCAAGGACGCCGGCCAGCTCACGGTGCGCATGGTCCGCGACGCCGACACCGGCCTCACCGCGCGCCTGGACACCGTGCGCGTCCAGGGCGGAGCGAGCGAGGAGTCGCTCGTCGAGGCCGACGACGCGCTCGCCCACGACCTCTCCCACCTGCGGATGATCAAGGACGACTGGGAGATCGAGCAGATGCAGCAGGCGGTCGATGCCACCCGCACCGGCTTCGAGGCGGTCATCGGCGAGCTGCCGAGCCTGCCCGGGCGGGGCCGCGGCGAGCGCTGGGTCGAGGGGACCTTCGGCCTCATCGCCCGCCACGAGGGCAATGGCGTGGGCTACGACTCGATCTGCGCCTCCGGCGACCACGCCAACACGCTGCACTGGATCAAGAACACCGGCGACGTCAGCGACGGCGACCTCATTCTCCTCGACGCCGGCGTCGAGCTCGACTCGCTCTTCACCGCCGACATCACCCGCACGCTGCCGGTGAGCGGCACCTTCACCGACACCCAGCGCGAGATCCACGAGGCCGTCGTCGCCGCGCAGGCCGCCGGCATCGCTGCCGTGAAGCCCGGGGCGAAGTTCTCCGACGTCCACGCCGCCGCGATCCGGGTCATCGCCGAGCACCTCCACGCCTGGGGGCTCCTCCCCGAGGGCGTCTCCGTCGAGGACACCCTCGACAAGGACCACGGCCAGTACCACCGCCGCTGGATGGTCCACGGCACGAGCCACCACCTCGGCATCGACGTCCACGACTGCGCGCTCGCCACCCGCGAGGAATACATGGACGCCGAGCTCGCGCCCGGGATGGTCCTCACCGTCGAGCCCGGCCTGTACTTCAAGGCCGACGACCTCAAGGTGCCCGAGCGCTTCCGCGGCAATGGCGTGCGCCTCGAGGACGATGTCGTCGTCACGCAGGACGGCTGCCGCAACCTCTCCAGCGACTGGCCGCACACCGCCGACGAGATCGAGGCGTGGATCACTGACGTCCAGGCCCGCTGAGGCACCCCCTTCCGCCTCGCTGGCGGGACGGGCCTACTGCACTGCGCCCACGGCGAGGAGGACGAACCCCGCCGCGACGACGACCGTCCGCACCACGTGGATCCGGTCCCACCGCCGGAGCTGGTCCCGCCAGTCGGAGGGTGCGCCCGAGGGCGTCCACGACGCAGCCCGGGTGTTGATCGGGACGAGCAGGACCACCGACATGAGGATGCCTGCCACGAAGAGCACCGCCGCCACCAGCGTCGGCGCCAGGGCCGGGCTCCCCCACACCAGCGCCCCGCAGATCAGGGTCGTCACGACGGTCGCGGCGTACCAGAGCGGCATGATCCGCCCCAGGGTCCGCGCAGCATCCGCCCTCGCGAGCAGGCCTCCCCCGGCCGGCAGGCGGTCGAATGTCGTCACGAAGATGCCGACCGCGATCTCGACGCCGACCATCGACCCGGCGAGCGCCAGGGCGAGCACGAAGAGCGACGAGGCCATGGCGCCACGATGGCACCGACGCACACACGCGTGGAAGTACTGACACACAAGTCAGTACTAGAGTCGCTGCATGGAGAGTCACCCCCGCCCTTCGCTGGCCGAGGACTGCCCGGTCGATGCTGCCCTCGACGTCATCCGCGGCCGCTGGAAGGGAACGATCCTCTGGCAGCTGGAGTCGGGCCCGATGCGGACCTCCGAGCTGCGACGGAGCATCCCCGGCATCACCGAACGCATGCTCATCCGTCACCTCCAGGAACTCGTCGCCGACGGGATCCTCGACCGGGAGGACGCAGGCACCGTCCCACCGCACGTGACCTACAGCGTCTCCTCGTACGGCCGGACGCTCGGCCCGCTCGTGCGAGCGCTCTGCGCGTGGGGCGAGCAGCACCTGGAGCGTCGTTCGGCCTGAGCGCCACCGGTGTGGGCGAGTCAACAAGCGGACCGACGACCACACCTCGGGCGAAGGGGGGAGGATGGCCGGAGTTTCCCCCTTCGCCCGAACGAAAGGCACCGCGCATGTCCACCAAGACGGTCCCCGGCAACTACTTCGAGGACTTCTCGATCGGCCAGGAGATCCGGCACGCGACGCCGCGCACCGTGACCGACGGCGACATCGCGCTCTACACCGGGCTCTACGGCTCGCGCTTCGCGGCGACGAGCGCGTCGACCTTCGCCGAGTCGATGGGCTTCGACCGGATGCCGGTGGACAGCCTGCTCGCCTTCCACCTCGTCTTCGGCAAGTCGGTCCCGGACATCTCGCTCAACGCCGTGGCCAACCTCGGCTACGCGGGTGGGCGCTTCGGAGCCCCGCTGCACGTCGCTGACACCGTGACGACGACCTCGACGGTCATCGGGCTCAAGGAGAACTCCAACGGCAGGACCGGGGTCGTCTACGTCAACTCCGTCGGCGTCAACCAGCGCGGCGAGATGGTCGTCGACTACGTCCGCTGGGTCATGGTCCACAAGAAGGACCCCGCCTCCCCGGCCCCCGAGACGGTCATCCCCGACCTGCCGGGCGCGGTCGCCGCGGAGGACCTGCTCGTCCCCTTC
>JBQGNO010000047.1:0-8624 GCA_052087725.1 Janibacter sp.
TACACCCCGCGCAGCAAGAAGGCTCCCCACGTCGCGCTCGTCGGCAAGGGCATCACCTTCGACACCGGCGGCGTGTGCATCAAGCCCGCCTCCGGGATGCTCACGATGAAGTCCGACATGGCCGGGGCCGCCTCCGTCGCCGCGACGGTCGTCGCCGCCGCCGAGCTCGACCTGCCCGTCGCCGTCACCGGCTACCTCTGCCTCGCGGAGAACATGCCCGGCGGCAATGCCCAGCGCCCCGGTGATGTCGTCACCATGCGCAACGGCACGACGGTCGAGATCATCGACACCGACGCCGAGGGCCGGATGGTCCTCGCCGACGGGATGGCCCTGGCCGCCGAGTCCGGCCCGGACGAGATCCTCGACGTCGCGACGCTCACCGGCGCCTGCGTCGTCGCCCTCGGCCCGAAGATCGTCGGCGTCATGGGCAATGACGAGGACCTGCGCACGGCGATCACCTCGGCCTCCGAGCGCGCCGACGAGCCGAGCTGGCCGCTGCCCCTGCCCGAGGACCTGCGCGCCACGCTCGACTCCGCCGTCGCGGACCTCGCCCACAAGGGTGACCGCATGGGCGGGGCCCTCACCGCGGGCCTCTTCCTCGAGACCTTCGCCACGGACGCGAAGGGCGAGACCATCCCCTGGGCGCACCTCGACATCGCCGGCCCCTCCTTCAACGAGGGCGGCCCCTGGGGCCACGTGCCCAAGGGCGGCACCGGCGTCGCCGTCGGCACGATGCTGGAGCACATCGCCTCCCTCGGCTGACCTCGTTCAAATACATCCCGCACGTCCTGGCGTGCGGGATGTATTTGTCTCGGGCCGCACCCTCTACGCTGGGCCGCGTCCGTGACCCCGGACACACCACGTGCAAAGGAGCATCCCGTGGCCGACCCCACGAACCCGACCTCGACCCCCTTCGACCTCGTGATCCTCGGAGCCGGCAGCGGCGGGTACGCCTGCGCCCTCCGGGCCGCGCAGCTCGACCTCAAGGTCGCGCTCGTCGAGGAGGACAAGATCGGGGGGACCTGCCTGCACCGCGGCTGCATCCCGACCAAGGCGCTGCTCCACGCGGCCGAGATCGCTGACGGAGCTCGCAACGGGGCCGCCCACGGAGTGCGCACGACCTTCGAGGGCATCGACACCCAGGCGCTGCACGCCCGCAAGGACAAGGTCATCGGCCAGCTCCACAAGGGACTGACCGGCCTCATCGGCCAGGCCGACATCGAGGTCGTCACGGGCCGTGGTCGACTCGTCGACGCCGGCACGGTCGAGGTGGAGGGCGAAGGGGGGACCACCCGCCTCGGCGCGAAGAACGTTGTCCTGGCGACCGGTTCGTACGCCAAGACCATCCCCGGGGTCGAGCTCGGACCGCGGGTGATGACGAGCGACCAGGCGATGGACCTCACCGAGATCCCGCAGCGCGTCGCCGTGCTCGGTGGCGGGGTCATCGGCGTCGAGTTCGCGTCGATGCTGCGCAGCTTCGGTGCCGAGGTGACGATCGTCGAGGCGCTCGACCGGATCGTCGCGGCCGAGGAGCCGTCGATCTCCAAGCACCTGACCCGCGAGCTCAAGAAGCGCAAGATCACCTCACGCACCGCGACCAAGGTCGCCTCCGTCGAGGCCGACGAGCACCGCGCCGTCGTCCACCTCGAGGAGGGCGACCCGCTCGAGGTCGACCTCGTCCTCGTGGCGGTCGGTCGCGGGCCCCGCAGCGACGGCATCGGCCTCGAGGAGGCGGGGGTCGGCACCGATCGCGGTTTCGTCCCCACCGACGAGCGGCTGCACACCACCGTCGAGGGGGTGCGTGCCGTCGGCGACCTCGTGCCGGGACTGCAGCTGGCCCACCGCGGCTTCGCGCACGGCATCTTCGTCGCCGAGGACATCGCGGGCCTCGCCCCGCAGCCCGTCGACGACATCGCGATCCCCAAGGTGACCTACTGCGACCCCGAGATCGCCTCGATCGGCCTGACGAGCGAGGCGGCGAAGGGAGCGGGCCACGACGTCGAGACCGTCACCTATCCCCTGGGCGGCAACGGTCGCAGCCTGATCCGCGGCACGAGCGGGTCGGTGCTGCTCGTGCGGGAGAAGGACGGCCCGGTGCTCGGGGTGCACATGGTCGGGCTCGGCGTGAGCGAGCTGATCAGCGAGGCGCAGCTGGCCGTCGGGTGGGAGGCCCACCCGGAGGACATCGCGCCCCTGGTCCACGCCCACCCCAGCCAGGGCGAGGCCCTCGGTGAGGCAGCCATGCTCGCGGCCGGCCGGCCGCTGCACGCACACGCCTGACCCCGGGGGCCGCCCTTCGTCATTCCCCGGAGCCTCGCTGCCACCTAGGGTTGGACTCATCAGCACCCACACTCGACCGGAGAGTCATGCGTCCTGACCCCCGCTCCATCTTCCGCGCGCTCAAGCGCCGGACCCAGAGGGTCGCGGCCCGCGCCGGCGGGGTGGACCGGGTGCGCGCCGACCTCGACAAGGCCCGGGCATCCCTCGAGGAGACCCGCGCCCGCCACCAGCGCACGAAGCAGGCGCTGCGTGCGGCCAAGGAGAAGAGGGATCGCGCCCGCGAACGCGTCCATGAGCTCAAGGACGACGTCCACAGGCTCAAGGAGGACGTCCGGGGACTCCAGGAGGAGCTGCAGGAGGAGCGGGAGCGGCACCGGGTGGCCGTCGAGCGGGCCCAGGGCCTCGGGTACGCCCACCGCCGGCTGCGGGCCGTCGCGCTCGGCCACCGCTCCCCCACGGCCCTCGGTCCGGCTCCCGGGCGGGCGCCCGAGGGGGACGCGCTCGAGGAGATGGAGCGCGAGCTGAGGTGGCAGCACGCCCGCTCGCTCTTCACCCGGGCCCTCGCCGACGGCGAGGGACTCGAGGGCGCCTTCACGACTCTCATGCGCCACACCCACGGGCCGCAGCAGATGACCGAGGCCCGGCAGATCGCCCAGTGGCTCCACGACCACGGGCCGACGCCGCAGGCCGGGGCGCTGGCCACCGGTCTCGTGGCCCACCGGATGCGCCTGCCGACCTTCGCCTGGGAGCGGCTCTCCACGCTGCCGACGCAGGTGTGGCTGGAGCACGCCCCGAGCGAGTACGTCCTGCTCGCCGGTCAGCACGACGTCGTCCTCGCCGAGGAGGCACTCCGTGAGGCACTCGACCACCCCGGGCCGGTCGACGCCACCACCTGGCTCGGCCTGACTCGCCGCGCCATGGGCCTCGGCCTCGGTGCCGTCTGCACGGACCTGGCCGACCGCTTCGACGAGGCCAGCCGCGCCGAGCTCGCCGACGGCGAGCTCACCGGGGCGGCTGCGGCCAGACGCGCGGCCGACCTGGACTGGATGCACAGGTGGGCTCCGCGCGTCGCCGCCGGGCCCGCTGCCCCCACCCCTGCTGCCGAAGGGAGCATCGCCGTCGGCGTCCTCGGCTACGACCAGCCCGACCCCCGCAACACCTCGCGCAACATCGGCGACTACGTCCAGACGGTCGCCTCCCTCGCTCACCTCGTGCGCCACACGGGAACCCGCTTCGACGACAGCGACCTGGGGCGGTTCGCCAGCGAGCTGGCCGAGCGGGTCCCGGCAGCCCTGCGGGTCGACTCCCCCGAGGTCCCCGTGACGCTCCACCAGGTCGACCGTGACGCGTCGACCTACTCGCAGGTGCCCGACGGCACGTGGATGCTCGCCTTCGGCTGGTACGCCCACAAGATCGGCGGGGTCCGCCACGACGTCCCCTTCCCACCCCACCTGCGCCCGATCTACGTCTCCTTCCACGTGAACCGGCGCGCGATGCTCACCGAGGAGATGATCGAGCACCTGCGCGCCCATGCCCCGATCGGCTGCCGCGACCACTCGACCGTGGACCTCCTCCTCGGGATGGGCATCCCCGCCTTCTTCTCCGGGTGCCTCACGACGACCGTGCGCTACGTGCGACCGGATGAGACCCCCGAGCGCCCCGCGGATGCGCCGACGGTGTGGATCGACCAGGAGGCGCCGAAGGGGGGCCGCCGCATCCGCAACGAGCGCAATGCCGTGCGCTACGCGTCCACGGTCGACAACCTCCGCACCGCGCTGGGTGCGCTGGACGACTACGCGAGCTCCTACGGCACGGTCGTCACGGGCCGGCTGCACTCCTATCTGCCCGCACGCACGCTCGGGTGCGACGTCGACTTCACGCCGACCAACCCGGGGGACATCCGCTTCGCCGGCCTCGCGCCCCTGAGCGATGACGAGGTCTTCGCGATGGGCCGCGATCTCGGCGACCTCCTCGAGCCGGTCATGGCCGCGATCCTCGCCGGTGAGGATCAGGAGCGCGTCCGCGCGATCTGGACCGAGGTGACGGCCGAGCGCGTCGCTGCCGCCCGGTCCCGCCACGAGGAGGAGGTGGACCTCCCTTCGCTCGTCGACGTCGATGAGGCGGTCGCCTCGATCCGCTCCGGGCGCCTCGACGTCCCGCGCACGCAGGACGGGCCCGCCGGTGAGGAGATGGACATCGTGCTCGCCCTCGACGGCAACCTCAAGGAGCAGTTCCTCGTCGTCGTCGACGGACTCGTCGAGCATGCCAGCCGGCCGATCCACCTCCACGTCCTCGTCCGCGAGCACGAGCAGGCGGACTTCGACCGGGCAGCGGCACTCTTCCCGACGATCTCCTTCACCTGGTGGCCGTGCGACGCGGTGACCTACGGCGAGATCCACGCGATGGTCCCGCACATCACCATCTCGACCATGGACCGGCTGGTGCTCCCCGAGCTGCTCACCGATGTCGAGCGTGTCGTCTACGTCGACATCGACGCACTGCCGGTGGCCGACATCGCGCCGCTGCACGAGATCGACCTGCACGGTCACGCCATCGGCGCCCGGGACTCGGAGACCGGGCTGCTGCACAGCGGCTACACCAACATCTTCGGGCCCGCGGCCCAGAAGGACCTGGTCCCGGGCATGGGCTCGGAGCTGATCCGCCGCGAGACCCGGCGCCACCCCTTCGACTTCGTGGGATTCAACGCGGGGGTCATGGTGCTCGATCTGGTGCGGATGCGCGCCGACCGTTTTTGCGCCCGCTTCCTCCCCTACGCGCACAACTTCGGCATGCACGACCAGAACATCCTCAATGTCTACGTCGGCGCCGACCGCGTGAGTCTCGACCCGGCGTGGAACGCCCGCCCCTCCCAGGAGGAGGTCGTCGCCCCGAGGATCGTCCACTGGGCCGGTGGCCAGAAGCCGTGGGCCGAGGGCTACGTGTCGTACAAGGACGCGTGGTTCCGCCACGTCGATGCCCTCCGTGAGCGGGAGGCCGCACTCGACACCGTGACGGATCGCGGCCCCCGTGGACACGATGAGGCCGAGTCGTGAGAGTCTGTGACGTATCCCATCTCGATCGAAGGAGCAGAGGCGCATGTCTGAGCGGGTGACCATGCCGGCCCTGGGTGAGTCCGTGACCGAAGGAACGGTGACGCGATGGCTCAAGAACGTCGGTGACAGTGTCGAAGTGGATGAGCCTCTGCTCGAGGTCTCCACCGACAAGGTCGACACCGAGATCCCATCTCCGGTGGCCGGCACGGTCCAGGAGATCCTCGCTGAGGAAGACGACACCGTGGAGGTCGGGGCCGACCTCGCGGTCATCGGTGACGGTGACGCCCCGGCGTCCTCCGACTCCGGTGACGACTCCGCGCAGGCCCCCGCCGAGGAGGCTCCCGCCGAGGAGCCTGCCGCAGAAGAGGCCCCCGCCGAGGAGCCGGCCGACGAGGCCCCGGCCGAGTCCGCACCCTCATCCGGTGACGGCGATGGCACCACCGTGTCCATGCCTGCCCTGGGTGAGTCCGTGACCGAGGGCACCGTCTCGCGCTGGCTCAAGGCCGAGGGTGACGAGGTCGAGGTCGACGAGCCGCTGCTCGAGGTCTCCACCGACAAGGTCGACACCGAGATCCCCTCGCCCGTCGCCGGCACCCTGACCAAGATCCTCGTCGAGGAGGACTCCACCGTCGAGGTCGGAGCCGACCTCGCCGTCGTCGGTGGCTCTGGTGGCGGATCTGCTCCCGCCGCGCAGGAGCCCGCCGAGGAGAAGGCGCCCGAGCCCGAGCCGGAGCCGGAGCCCAAGCAGGAGGCCAAGCCCGAGCCCAAGCAGGAGGAGAAGGCCGAGGCGAAGCCCGCGACCCAGCAGGCCCCCGCCGCGGACTCCCAGCCCACGACGCAGACCGCTCCGGCGGCCGGCAGCGGGTCCTCTGAGGCCGCCGCCTACGTCACTCCCCTGGTGCGCAAGCTCGCCAAGGACAACGACATCGACCTCGCGCAGGTCGAGGGCACCGGCATCGGCGGCCGCATCCGCAAGCAGGACGTGCTCGACGCCGCGAAGGCGAAGAACCAGCCGCAGGAGTCCGCCCCCGCGGCCGCTCCGGCTGCTGCTGCCCCGGCTGCCGTGTCGTCCGCTCCGGCGGCCGTGCCGGCCGGCCTGGAGTCCAACGTCCCGAAGTCCAAGCGCGGCACCCGCGAGAAGATGTCCCGCCTGCGCAAGGTCATCGCCTCGCGCATGGTCGAGTCGCTGCAGGTGTCGGCCCAGCTGACGACGGTCGTCGAGGTCGACATGACGCGGGTCGCCCGCGTCCGGGATGCCGCCAAGGCGGACTTCCAGTCGCGTGAGGGGACGAAGCTCTCCTTCCTGCCCTTCATCGCCCTGGCCACGGCCGAGGCGCTCAAGGAGCACCCGGGCGTCAACGCCAGCGTCGAGGACGAGGAGATCGTCTACCACGCCGAGGAGAACCTCTCCATCGCCGTGGACACCGAGGGCGGTCTGATCACCCCGGTGGTCACGAACGCCGGTGGCCTCAACGTCGCCGGGCTCGCCCGCGCGATCTCTGACGTCGCCGACCGCACCCGCAACAAGAAGATCACCCCGGACGACCTGTCCGGTGGGACCTTCACCATCACCAACACCGGTAGCCGGGGTGCGCTCTTCGACACCCCGATCCTCAACCAGCCGCAGGTCGGGATGCTCGGCACCGGGGCGATCGTGCGTCGCCCGGTCGTCGTGAAGTCCGAGGACGGTGGGGAGACCCTCGCGATCCGGTCGATGATGTACCTGGCCATGTCCTACGACCACCGCGTCGTGGACGGCGCCGACGCCGCCCGCTTCCTGGGCACGGTCAAGGCGCGCCTCGAGGAGGGCAACTTCGAGGCCTGAGATGACCAGCCGTCGACAGCGCGTCGCCATCACCGGTTCGTCCGGACTGATCGGCGGCGCGCTGTCGCGTTCCCTCCACGAAGGGGGCCACGACATCGTTCATCTGGTGCGCCGCGAGCCGGCGGCCGGACACGAGCGGACATGGGACCCGGCTGCCGGGTCCCTGCCCGGACCCGTCCTCGCGGACGTCGACACGGTCGTGCACCTGGCCGGCGCGGGCGTCGGCGATCACCGGTGGACGCCCGACTACAAGGCGTTGATCCACGCCTCCCGTGTCGACGGGACCGATCTGCTTGCCCGGCTCGTCGCCGACGGCGCCGGCCCGACGCGGCTGGTCACGGCCTCCGCGGTCGGGATCTACGGCGACCGCGGGGACGAGGTCCTCACCGAGGCCTCCGGGAGCGCTGACGGATTCCTCGCCGGAGTCGTGCGCGACTGGGAGGGGGCGACCGCGCCGGCCACGGACGCGGGTGTCCCCGTGGCGCATGCCCGCACCGGGATCGTCCTGTCGACGCAGGGCGGCGCCCTCACCCCGATGCTGCGGATGGGGCGGCTCGGGCTCGGGGGGCCGCTCGGCTCCGGCCACCAGTGGATGCCCTGGATCACCCTGACCGATGTCGTGGCGGCCTACACCCGGCTCGTCGAGGACGCCTCGATCACCGGTCCGGTCAACCTGTCGGCACCGCATCCCGTGCGCCAGCGCCGGGTCGCCCGCCAGATCGGTCGACGGCTGCATCGCCCGGCCGTCCTGCCCGCACCGCGGGCAGCGATGCGGCTGGTGCTCGGGGAGTTCGCCGACGAGGTGCTCGCCTCCGCGCGGGTGGTCCCGCACCGGCTCGAGCGGGTCGGCTTCGAGCACCATCACCCTTACCTCGAGGACGCGCTCGACCACCTCCTGGGCTAGGTCTCAGCCGACCTCGGCCACATCGCGCACCCGCCACGCGGCACCGTCCCAGGCGAGGACGAGGTCGACACGTTGCCCACGACGGGCAGGACGCTGCTCGCGCTCCCCATCACCGCGCACGACCGTGTAGGCGCTCTCGTCGGTCGTCGTGCGCAGCACCGCGGTCGCACCGGTGGTGCGCTCCAGCTGCGCGGACCGGACGCTCAGCTCGACCCCTTCGTAGCGCTCACCGCTGCTGCGCAGCCGATCGATGAGCGCGCGGTCGCGGCGCTCCTCGGGTGAGTCCGGCTCGACAAGCTGCTCCAGGGCTCGGGTGTCCCGGTCGACGACCACTGCCTGACGAAGGGAGGTCAGCTCCCGCGCCAGGGCGGTCGGGGACTGACGCGGCGCCGAGCGCTCGGTGAGCACCTCGGCGACCGGGTCGGTGCCCGCAGGGTCGGAGGCCGCCCCGCTCGGACGGGTGCCCGCGTCGTCACCGCCGGCCGTGGCCAGCTGCTGCCACGGCACGAGCACCGCGAGCAGTAGCGCCAGGACGGCGGTGACGACGACACCAGTACGTCGA
>JBQGNO010000047.1:8634-18310 GCA_052087725.1 Janibacter sp.
GACCCCGGGGCGGGGGCCGCGTTGGTCCCCCCCACCGCGACGGGCCACACGCCGCGCCTGGCGGGGTTCGCCGACGACACCAGTACGTCGACCGGTGGGGCCCACTGCGGCCGCTCGGGCGATGGCCCGCGTGGTGCTCGTCGGCCGGTCCTCGTCGGTGTGCAGCTCGACAGCGCCGCGTCGGGGTGCCGCGTGCCGGCCGGGCGGGGAGAGCAGGGGCCGCTCCCCCTTCGCCTCGGGTCGGGTGCGCTGCCGGCGCTGCCACCACCGGCGGCGCGCCGCTGCCGGTCGGGCCCGCTCGAGCTCGCGCTGCCAGCCGGGGACCTCGCTCGCCCCGTCGGTCGCGGCTTCGCGCAGGCGTCGGGTCAGGCCGCTCGCGACATCGCCCGGCGAGATCATCTTCAGCGGCTCGGCGGGCACGGCGTCGAAGACGGACACCGCCATCTCGTCGGCCTCCGGTCGGGCTGCTGGGTCGCTGGACAGGCCGGCCTCGACAACGGTGACCAGCTCCGGGGCGTCGGGGACCAGGTTCCCGAGATCGGGCCGTTCCGCGACATGGCCGGGAGGTGAGCCGGTGAGGCACAACCAGGCGAGCGCCGCGAGCGCGTAGACATCACCGGCCCGCTCCGGCTCGCCGCCGTCGAGGACCTCCGGCGCGACGAAGCCGTCGGTGCCGTGGACGTCACCGGGCGGCTCCCCGGTGAGTCGGGCGAAGCCGAGGTCGGCGAGCGCCGGGCGGCCGGTCGAGTCGAGGAGGAGGTTGCCCGGGCTGAGGTCGCCGTGGACGACTCCGAGGTCGTGCAGACCGGTGAGGGCCTCGGCCGCGGGCGCGATGACGGTCACCGTCTCGCCGGGGGTCAGGTGACCGCGGGCGGCGACCACCTGGGCGAGGCTGCCCCCGGCGAGGAGCTCGAGGACGAGGGCGGTCGCCGGGCCGTCGGGCCCGGCGAGGGCGAGGGTCTCGTGGAGGGTGACGATGTGCTCACCCACCGCGTGCTGGAGCATGGCGAACTCGCGAAGGAGCTCGTCCGGCGCCTCCCCCGGCAGGATCTTGATGGCGACCAGCTCGTCGTCGGCCTCGCGCCGGGCGCGCCACACGGTCGACGTCGCCCCGGTGCCGAGCAGACGGGTCAGGCGATATCCGGGGACCGACGGTGGGATCTCGTCCATGGGTCCCACGATGGCCGAGTCGGAAGATCTCACCGCGAGGTTTTCCACACGGGCCCCGCAGCTCGTCCCCGACGGCCCGGACCGGCGTGGCCTAGCGTGAGGGCATGGCAGCCGACTCCCCCACGATCCTCGCCACCTCCGGTGGGTACGTCCGGCCCGAGCGGGGCGACCTCGCCTTCGCCGGACTCGTCCACCACGCCGTCGACCTGTCGGGGACGACCTCGCGGCCGAAGGTCTGCACGCTCGGGACAGCCGGTGGCGACCAGCGCTGGTTCAACGCCTTCCTCGGCCAGGCCGGGTCCGCCGCCGGGTTCGACCTGACCTGCCTCGACCTCTTCCCGATGCCGAGCGTCGACGACATCGAGGGCCACCTGCTGGAGCAGGACGTCGTGTGGGTCAACGGCGGAAGCGTCGCCAACCTCCTTGCCGTGTGGCGGGTGCACGACCTGGACGCGATCTTCCGCCGGGTGTGGGAGGCCGGCGTGGTCCTCGCGGGGGTCAGCGCGGGGTCGGTCTGCTGGTTCCGTGGTGGCACGACCGACTCCTTCGGCCCGGAGCTGCGGCCGGTCACCAACGGCCTCGCGCTGCTCCCCTACGACAACGGCGTCCACTACGACTCCGAGGCGCGCCGGCGCCCGACCGTGCACCGGCTCGTCGCCGACGGCACGCTCGGCGAGACCCACTGCACCGATGACGGGGTCGGGCTGGTCTACCGCGGCACCGAGCTCGTCGAGGCGGTCACCGAGGTGGACGACAAAGGTGCCTACGTCGTGACGAAGGGGGATGACGGCCAGGTCGTCGAGTCACCGCTCGAGACCCGCCGACTCCCCCGCTGACGGTCCGGGCGCCCGGCGTAGTCTGGCGCCCATGCGCTTCGAGGACCTCGGCTTCGCTCCCGACACCGTCGACTACCTCACGGCATGGGAGTACCAGAAAGAGGTCCACGCCGCCGTCGTCGCCGGCGAGCTCGAGGACACGACGCTCCTGCTGGAGCACACCACCGTCTACACCGCGGGCAAGCGCACCGAGCCGCACGAGCGGCCCGTCGACGGCACGCCGGTCATCGACGTCGACCGGGGCGGCAAGATCACCTGGCACGGCCCGGGCCAGCTCGTCGGTTATCCGATCGCCCACCTGCCCGGACGCCGTGACGTCATCGCCCACGTGCGACGGCTCGAGGAGATGATGATCCGCGTCGCCGCCGACGTGGGCGTCACCGTCCAGCGAGTGCCCGGCCGCTCGGGGGTCTGGGTGCCCGGCACCGACGGCGCCCGCGACCGCAAGCTCGGCCAGGTCGGCATCCGGGTCTCGCGGGACGTCGCGATGCACGGCTTCAGCCTCAACGTCGACTGCGACCTGTCGTGGACGCAGACGATCGTCCCCTGCGGCATCCCCGACGCGGACGTCTCGACCCTCGCGCTCGAGACCGGCCGCGACCTCACGGTGGCCGACATCCTCCCTTCGGCCAAGGCGCACCTCACCGAGGTCATGACCGAGGACCTCCCCCTGAGCAAGGGCGCCTGAGCGCTCCGCACTCCTCGTCCCCCTTCGTCATGGCGAAAGGGGCGGCGTAGGCTGGAGCGTGAGCCCGGACACCTCCCGGGCCGTCGAGACTTGCCAGGAGAGTTGCGTGACCGTCGCACCCGAAGGACGTCGTCTGCTGCGCGTCGAGGCGCGCAATGCCGAGACCCCGATCGAGCGCAAGCCGGAGTGGATCCGGACCACCGCCAAGATGGGCCCCGAGTACAACGAGATGAAGGGCCGCGTCAGTGGCGCGGGCCTGCACACCGTGTGCCAGGAGGCCGGCTGCCCCAACATCTTCGAGTGCTGGGAGGACCGCGAGGCCACCTTCCTCATCGGGGGTGACGTGTGCACCCGCCGCTGCGATTTCTGCGACATCGCCACGGGCCGGCCGACGACCCTCGACATGGACGAGCCGCGGCGCGTCGCCGAGTCCGTCCAGGAGATGGGCCTGCGCTACTCCACCGTCACCGGGGTCGCCCGAGACGACCAGCCCGACGGCGCCGCCGGCCTCTACGCCGAGACGATCCGCCAGATCCACGCGCTCAACCCCAACACCGGCGTCGAGATCCTCCCGCCCGACTTCGGCGCGAAGCCCGAGCTGGTCCAGCAGGTCTTTGATGCCCGCCCGGAGGTCTTCGCGCACAACCTCGAGACCGTGCCGCGGATCTTCCGCAAGATCCGTCCCGCCTTCACCTACGAGAAGTCGCTGAAGGTCCTGTCCATGGCCCGCGAGGACGAGCTCGTGACCAAGTCCAACCTCATCCTCGGGATGGGCGAGGAGGAGGCCGAGATCGAGGAGGCCATCCACGACCTCCACGACGCCGGGTGCGACATCCTCACGATCACGCAGTACTTGCGCCCCTCCCAGCTGCACCACCCGATCGACCGGTGGGTCAAGCCCGAGGAGTTCGTCCACTGGAGCGAGCTCGCCGAGAAGATCGGCTTCAAGGGCGTCATGGCCGGGCCGCTCGTGCGCTCCAGCTACCGCGCAGGGCGCCTCTACGCCACGGCGATGCGCAAGTGGGGTCGGCCGATCCCCGAGCACCTCTCGCACCTCGAGGCCGCCATCGACGAGCCGGCCCGCCAGGAGGCCTCCACCCTCGTGGCCAAGTCCCAGGGTCAGGCGATCCTCGACCAGGCGCGCACCGGCACGGACGGCTGACCGGGTCACCCCGGTGAGCATCTAGACTCTCTCCTCATGGCCCGTAAGTCCGACAAGACCGACAAGAAGCCCAAGCGGCAAAATCCCTTCAAGCGGATCGCTGACGTCTACAAGCAGATCAAGTCGCTCGACCCGCAGGTCCCGCTGTGGATGCTGCTCGCCTTCGTCGTCGTGCTCGGCATCGGCACGCTCATCGGCCTGATCGTCGGCCATGTCGTCGCCGCGTTGCTCATCTCCATCCCCTTCGCCCTGCTCGCGGCGATGATCACCCTCTCGCGGCGTGGTGAGCGGGCCGCCTTCTCGCAGATGGAGGGCCAGCGCGGCGCCTCGATCGGTGGCCTCTCCGCGCTGCGTCGCGGCTGGTACTACGACCAGGAGCCGATCGCCGCGGACGCGACCAAGCCGAGCGAGATCAACTCCGCCGCGGTCGTCTTCCGCGCCCTCGGCCGTCCGGGGGTCGTCCTGCTCGGTGAGGGCCCCAAGCCCCGGGTGGACAAGCTCTTCGCCAAGGAGAAGAAGAAGGTCAACCGGGTCGCCCCGGGCGTCCCGGTCCACACCTTCATCGTCGGTCCGGGCGAGAAGGAGCTGCCGGCCCGCAAGATCCGCATGACGCTGACCAAGCTGCGTCCGTCGCTGTCCAAGCAGGAGATGGCAGTCGTCAACAAGCGGCTGAAGTCCCTCCCCGGCCTGCGCTCGGGTGTCCCCGCCGGGGTCGACCCCAACCGGGCACGGATGGACCGCAAGTCCCTGCGCGGCCGCTGAGCCGACGCGCCCGACCGCACCCGTCCGTCCCCCGGAGGCCCCCGTGCCCGCAGCACCGACCGCCCACGCCGAGGACCTCGCCGCCTTCGTCGATGCGTCCCCGTCGAGCTACCACGCCGCGGCCGAGGTGGCCCGCCGGCTCGAGCACTCCGGCTTCACGGCCCTGACCGAGACGAGCGCCTGGCCGCAGGGTCCGGGCCGCTATCTCGTCCGGCGCGACGGCGCCCTCATCGCGTGGATCGTGCCGACCTCGGCGACCACCACGACGCCGGTTCGGGTCTTCGGCGCGCACAGCGACTCCCCCGGCTTCAAGCTCAAGCCGGAGCCGACCACCGGCCGGCACGGCTGGTTGCAGGCCGGCGTCGAGGTCTACGGCGGACCGCTGCTCAACTCCTGGCTCGACCGCGAGCTGCGTCTGGCCGGCCGGCTCGTCCTCGACGACGGGACCGAGGCGCTGGCCGACTCGGGACCCTTGCTGCGGCTGCCCCAGCTGGCGATCCACCTCGACCGCGAGGCCAACGAGCGCTTCGCCCTCGACAAGCAGGCGCACACGCAGCCGGTGTGGGGCGTCGGTGCGGTCGAGTCCGCGGACCTCCTCGCCGAGCTCGCGGCGTCCGCGTCCGTCGACGCCTCCCGCATCCGCGGCTTCGACATCGTCACCGCCGACAGCGCTCGAGGTGCCGTCTTCGGCCGCGATGACGCCTTCCTCGCCGCAGGCCGCCTCGACGACCTCGCGAGCGTCCACGCCGGCACCGTCGCCATGGCTGCCCTCGGCGACGACCTCGACGCCGACCACATCCCCATGCTGGCGGTCTTCGACCACGAGGAGGTCGGCTCGGCGACCCGGTCCGGTGCCGCTGGCCCCTTCCTGCAGGACGTGCTCGAGCGTCTCGGGCTCGCGCTCGGCGCCGATCGTGACGAGCGGATGCGCTCCCTCGCGTCCTCGTGGTGCCTCTCGAGCGATGTCGGCCACTCGGTGCACCCCAACTTCGCCGAGAAGCACGACCCGCACGTGCGGCCGCTGCTCGGCTCCGGGCCGATCCTCAAGCTCAACGCCAACCAGCGCTACGCCACCGACGGTGCGGGCACCGCCGCCTGGCACGGCTGGTGCGATGCGGCCGGCGTGACCAGCCAGGACTTCGTCTCCAACAACACGGTGCCCTGCGGGTCGACGATCGGCCCGATCACCGCGACCCGGCTGGGCATCCGCACCGTCGACGTGGGCATCCCGATCCTGTCGATGCACTCGGCGCGCGAGCTCGCCGGCACGAGCGACCTGCTCGACCTGACGCGGGTGGCGCAGACCTTCTTCCGGGGCTGATCTCCCCGGCCCCCGTCGGAGGACCTCAAGGAAATCCGGCGTCGAGGTCACCGGGGCGGAAGGCGTAGAGCGCCGTCAGCCGAGCCTGGGTCAGCGTGCGGTACCCCACCGTCGCCGCGGTCGTGCGCCCGTCGGGCCGGTACCCGGCCAGCACCTCGTCCTCGACCTCTGCTGCCGTCTGCGGTGACGTCCACCCCTGCCGCACCCGCAGGTCAAGGTGCGCGAGCAGGTTGCCCAGGTCCAGGGCCGGGTCGCCCGCCCCGAGGGTGTCGACATCGAGCATCCCGACGGCGTCCCCGTCGACGAGCAGCTGCTTGTCGTGCAGGTCGCGGTGGAGCAGGCGGCGCTCACCGACCGGGCCGGCCTGCGCCACAACGGATGCGGCTCGGGCCACCTCGCGGTCCAGCGCCTCGAGGTCGCGGGTGTCGAGCGCGCGGTGCAGGCGCGCCAGGTCGATCAGGCCCTTCGTCGTGGCCACCTCCGCTGCGAGGTCGTGGCCGGGCACCTCCTCGATGTCCCCGGCGTGCAGGGTCCGCACCGCGGCGCCCACCTGCTCCCCGACGCCAGCCGGCACCCCCTGGGTCAGCAGGTCGTGGAGCGTGCGCCCCGGCAGGGTCGACATGACGATCGACCCGGAGTCCTCGTCCGTCGAGGCGACCCGCGGTGCGCGCAGCCCCGGCACGTCCGCCGCCCGCTCCATCCGTCGAGCCAGCTCGAGGGTGCGGCTCGGGCGCACCACCTTGGTGAAGGTGAGGTCCTCCCCTTCGCCCGTGCGCACGACGGCCCGGCGCTCCGGCCGGTGCACGACGAGGCCGGCCCCGTCGGCGACGAGCGGGGCGAGCGCCGTGAGCCGGCGGTCCGCTCCCGCCTCCTGGAGCACGAGGTGGTTGCCCAGGAGCCGCACCCGGCCGGGCGCCACGGCCTCGGTGGCTCCGGCGACCCTCTCCGCCGTGTCGGCGTCGACGAGCCACTGGCCGATGACCCGGCGTCCGTCGACATCGGTGAGATCAAGGTGCAGCCGGTCCCGTCGCGGGTGGGCGCGCACGAGCGTCAGCCCGTGGTCCTCGATCCGTCGGCAGGCAGTGGTGAAGCGGATGGCTGGTGTCATCCCGGGTCCTCTCCGCGGGTCAGGGCACCGGCGAGCGTGACCAGATCCCGCGTCACCTCGGGCCAGTCGCCGCGGCCGCCGCGGAAGGGCTCGCCCGAGCGCCGCAGCAGCTCCAGCGCGGTGCGTGGACCGAGGTCGTCGGGCAGCTCGCCTCCGGTCCACGTGGCCGCATGACCCGCGACGAAGGGGGCCCGCAGCCGGCGAATCATGGCGTCACCGGCCCGGGCACCACCGGAGGACAGCGCGGTGAGGGCGGCCGCGGCGAGCAGGCTGGCGAGGTCGTCGAGCGGGTGTCCCCGGCGGGCCCGGTCGAGATCGATGATCCCGAGGTCGTGCCCGTCGGCGACGACCTGATCGAGGGAGAAGTCACCGTGGACGATGCTCGCAGGACCCGGACGAAGGGCGGCCCTCGCCTCCGCCTCGATCTCCCGAGCGTGCGCCGGGGCCCCGCCCAGGACGGGCTCGAGGACGTCGATGCCATCGGTCACTGCAGGGTGCTCGGCCCCGATCACGCCCATCGGTCCGTGCGCGTGCAGCGCGCCGAGCGTGGCCCCCAGGCACCGCAGAGTGGCCTCGGGGACCGACTCGTCGAGCGGACGCCCGCGCAGGTGCTCGAGGGCGATGAGGCCACGACGGTGCGTGCCGAGCACCCGGGGCAGGCGCACCGCGGTGCGCTGCTCCGGGTCGATGAGGGAGTTCGCCGCCAGGGCGGCGTCGTACCCGCGGCCGGCATAGGCCCGCAGCACGACGTGCTCCCCGGGTCGCTCGAGCGCGAGGCGACCGACCCAGCGACGAGCGGGCTTGTGCGCCAAGGTCTCTGGCCTCGCGTCGCTCGCGACTGGCTGCCCGATGCCGCTGAGCCACGGACCGACCCGGCCACTGCGCACGAGCAGCCGCAGCGCCGGCAGGTGCCGGTCGGACAGTGCGTCGAGGACGAGCAACCCCGCTGCGGGGAGGTCGAGCAGGACGTCCTCGGGTGCCGCGTACTTCAGGGCCTTCGCGCGCTTGTCCCCGGCCCCCGGACGCCAGGCGTGGGCGACCGCGGGACGGCCACCGATGTCGAGGAGCGCCGTGGCGCTCGTGCCGTGCTTGTAGCGCACGTAGCTCCGGCTCACGGGCGCACCGAGGCGCTCGGCCAGAGGCGTCGCGTCGAGCAGGTCGCCCAACGCCGGCAGGGCGGCGTCCTGCGCTGCGAGGAGCGCGTGGGCGTCGTGGGCCACGATCGGCGCGTGGGTGTCAGTGAACCGCATGGAGTGCACCTCCGTCGACGCCGACCTCGTCCTCGTGGCGGTCGAGCACGTCAGCGGGACGTCCGGAGTCGGTGATCCGTCCGTCCTCGATCCATACGAGGCGGTCGACGCTGCGCGCCGCCTCGAGGTCGTGGGTGATGATGATCGTCGTCCTTCCCTGGGTGAGCCGGTCGAGTGCCTCGGTGACCTCGACCTCGGTCTCTCCGTCGAGACCGGTCGTCGCCTCGTCGAGGATGATCACCGGCGCGTCCCGGACGACGGCCCGGGCGATGGCGATCCGCTGGCGCTGTCCACCGGAGAGGGTCGAGCCACGCTCCGAGACGACGGTGTCGTACCCCTGCGGAAGGGCGGTGATGAAGTCGTGCGCACCAGCCACCTGAGCCGCGTGGACGATCTGATCGTCGGTGACCTCCTGCGCCCCCTCCGGGGCACCCATCGCGATGTTGTCGCGGATGGTCGTCGCGAAGAGCAGGCTCTCCTGGAGGACCATCGCGACCTGGCTGCGCACGTCGTGGACGGTGAGGTCCTGCACGTCCCAGCCGTCGAGGAGCACGGCACCGGAGTCCGGGTCGTGCATCCGCAGCAGCAGGCCGGCGAGGGAGGACTTGCCCGCACCCGAGGGCCCGACGAAGGCGACCTTCTCTCCCGGCGCGACCCGCAGGTCGATGCCGCGCAGCACCGGGTGGCCGGGCACGTACGACAGCCAGACATCGGTGAGCTCGACATGGCCACGGATGCGCCGGCCACCCCGGGCCCAGGAGGCGTCCCGGACGGCGGGCTCGGTCTCGAGCAGGTCGACGACCCGCTCGGCCGAGGCCGCGGCCTGGGCGATACGACCGGTGTACTTCGCGAGATCGCGCATCGGCTTGAAGGCGGCCTTGAGGTAGGTGACGAAGACGACGAGCTCGCCTGGGGTCAGCGCCCCGGCGAGCACCCGCTGCGCGCCCACGAAGAGGACGAGGGCGGTGGCGAGGCCGACGAGGACGTCGGTGGAGCGCTCGAGGCCGGCGGAGAGCTTCTTCGCCTGGACCCCGTCCTTGAGGGTCTTGACGTTGTCCGAGGCGAAACGCGACTGCATCTCCCCTTCGAGCGTGTAGGCCTGCACGACCTTCATCGACCCGAGGGTCTCCGTCGCCAGGGTCGCGAGCTGGCCCTCGGCCTTGCGCTGCTTGCGCGAGACGGCATGGATCTTGCCCGTGGCGCTCTTCCCGGTGAGGAAGAAGATCGGGAAGACGATGAGCATGCACAGCGCCAGCTGCCAGTCGAGCACGAAGACGACGACGAGCATCGCGACGAGGGTCAGGACATTGCCCGTGAGCGGCAACGCTGCCGTGACGGCGACCTCCTTGACCCGGCCCACGTCGCTGGTGATCCGCTGG
>JBQGNO010000048.1:0-18212 GCA_052087725.1 Janibacter sp.
CTATCGACGTGCCGGCTTCGAGGGCATGGCGGTCCACGTGATGTATTCACGTGGGGTTGACGGCCTCATGGAAGGATGACACGTATGTCGTCCTCGTCCACCACCCGACGGTCGGCCACCGAGCGCCGCTCCGCCGTGGTCCAGGCCGGGGACGTGACGATCTCGTCCTCCTCGCCGGCCACCACCACCCAGCAGCGGCCACGGGCCGCCGACGGCCGCTTCGTGCGCATGGCCTCCCACGAGGAGTCCAGCGCCCCCGACCTGCCCGTCGACCGCTACCTCGACCGGGAGCTGAGCTGGCTGCAGTTCAACGAGCGGGTGCTCCAGCTCGCCGCGGACGAGCGCGAGCCCCTGCTCGAGCGAGCCCGCTTCCTCGCGATCTTCACGAGCAACCTCGACGAGTTCTTCATGGTCCGCGTCGCCGGGCTCAAGCGCCGCATCGCCACCGGCATCGCCGTGCGCAGCTCCTCCGGCCTCGAGCCGCGGGAGGTCCTGGAGCAGATAGCCCGGATCGCCCACGACCTCGTGGCCATGCAGACCCGGATCTTCGAGGACAGCGTCCGGCCCGCCCTCGTCGAGGAGGGCATCAGCATCGCGCGCTGGAGCGAGGTCCAGAGTGCGGAGCAGGAGCGCCTCAGCGAGCTCTTCAGCCAGGAGATCTACCCGGTGCTCACGCCGCTGGCCGTCGACCCGGCGCACCCCTTCCCCTACATCTCCGGGCTCTCGCTCAACCTCGCCGTCATCCTCATCAACCCCAAGACGGGCAAGGAGCACTTCGCGCGGATCAAGATGCCGCCCTCGCTCCCTCGCTTCCTCAAGGTGCGCCGGGCGACCGCCTCGGTGACCTCGGACCTCTTCGAGGCCGAGTTCGTCCCCCTCGAGGACGTCATCGCCGCGCACCTCGACCAGCTCTTCCCCGGCATGGAGGTGCACGAGCACTACTCCTTCCGGGTGACCCGCAACGAGGACCTCGAGGTCGAGGAGGACGATGCCGAGAACCTCCTCGCCGCCCTGGAGAAGGAGCTGACCCGACGTCGCTTCGGCCCCCCGGTGCGCCTCGAGGTCGAGGAGGACCTCGACGACCACGTCATGGAGCTGCTCAGCCGCGAGATCGGCGTCACCCACGACGAGGTCTACCGGGTGCCGGCACCGCTCGACCTGCGTGGGCTCAACGAGATCGCCGACCTCGATCGCACCGACCTGCACCATCCCCCCTTCGTCGCCCGGACCAATGCCGACCTCGCTCCGGCGGAGTCGTCCAAGGCTGCCGACCTCATCGGCCGGATCGCCACCCAGGACGTGCTGCTGCAGCACCCCTACGACTCCTTCTCGACCTCGGTCCAGGCCTTCCTCGAGCAGGCTGCCGCCGACCCGCAGGTCCTCGCGATCAAGCAGACGCTCTACCGCACCAGCGGCGACAGCCCCATCGTGGACGCACTCATCGACGCGGCCGAGGCCGGCAAGCAGGTCCTCGCCGTCGTCGAGATCAAGGCCCGCTTCGACGAGCAGAACAACATCGAGTGGGCCCGCAAGCTCGAGCACGCCGGCGTCCACGTCGTCTACGGCATCGTCGGGCTGAAGACCCACTGCAAGCTCGCCCTCGTCGTGCGCCAGGAGCCGGACGGGGTCAAGCGCTACTGCCACGTCGGCACCGGCAACTACAACCCCAAGACCGCTCGCCTCTACGAGGACATGGGCATCCTCACCTCCGACCCCGAGGTCGGCGAGGACCTCACCCGCTTGTTCAACCAGCTCTCCGGCCTGGCCCCCCGCAGCAAGTTCAAGCGGCTGCTCGTCGCTCCTCGCACCAGTCGTGACGGCCTCCTGGAGCGGATCGACAAGCAGATCACCCGTCAGGAGCGCCACGGGGACGGCTACATCGGCTTCAAGGTCAACTCGCTCGTCGACGAGCAGACCATCGACGCCCTCTACCGGGCCAGCTCGGCCGGGGTCCCGGTCGACATCTGGGTCCGCGGGATCTGCACGATCCGTCCGGGAGTCGACGGGCTGAGCGACACCATCCGGGTGCACTCGGTGCTCGGCCGCTTCCTCGAGCACTCCCGGATCTTCCTCTTCGGCCGGGGCGAGGGCCGCGAGGCGTGGATCGGCAGCGCCGACCTCATGCACCGCAACCTCGACCGGCGCGTCGAGGCCCTCGTCCGGATCGCCGAGCCGCGGCACGTCGAGCAGATCTTCGACCTCATCGAGCGCGCCATGTCCGGCGACTACGCGCACTGGTCGCTCGCCGGCGACGGGCGCTGGACCCGGGTCCACCAGTCCGCGGACGGCCAGCCGCTGCCCGACATCCATGCCGCGCTCATCGCCATGCACGCCAAGCGTCGGCGCAAGGCCCGGCGCTGACGATGGCCACCGTCCTCGCCGCGGGCACGCTGCCGTGGCGCCGCCGACGGGGGCGCCTCCAGGTCGCCCTCGTCCACCGTCCGCGCTATGACGACTGGTCCTGGGCCAAGGGCAAGCTCGACCCCGGCGAGACCTTCCCCGTCGCCGCGGCCCGCGAGACCCTCGAGGAGACGGGGCTGCGTGTCCGCCTGGGCCACCCCCTTCCCACGACGACCTACACCCTCCCCGGGCGCACTCAGCAGGCCGTCAAGGAGGTCCGCTACTGGGCCGCCGAGGTCACTGGAGGGGATGGCGGGCTCGTCCACGAGGTCGACGAGGTCGTCTGGCTCGAGGCCGAGGTCGCCGCGGCCCGCCTGACCTACGCGCGCGACCGGGCCCAGCTGGAGTCCCTCGTCGACGCCGACCGGCAGGGATCCCTGTCGACCTGGCCGCTGGCCCTCCTGCGGCACGCCAAGGCTCGCTCCCGGTCCTCGTGGTCCGACGATGACTGGTTGCGCCCGCTCAACGACCACGGGCGCGGTCAGGCGGTCGACCTCGCCCCGGTCCTCTCCGCCTACGGCCTGACCCGGCTCGTGAGCAGCCCCTCGACCCGCGCGAGCGAGACGCTCGCCCCCTATGCCACGGCCACGGGCGAGCGGCTGCGGCTCAAGCCCGGCCTGTCCGAGGAAGGACATGCCGAGGACCCCACCCGGGCCAGCCACCACCTCGAGCGACTCCTCGTGCGCGGCGTCCCGGCCGCGCTGTGCAGCCACGGGCCCGTCCTCCCCGCCCTCGTGGGCCGGCTCCTCGAGCGCGTGGACCCGGCCTTCACCCCGGGACTGGTGGCCCGCTCGGTCGTCGAGGACGTCCGCGACCACGGACTGGCGAAGGGGGAGCTCCTGCTCGCCCACATCGTCGGCACCGGCCCGGACGCACGGGTCGTCGCCGTCGAGCGGCACCACCCCGACGACCGCGGATGAGGCCTCGCCCACCCCGAGACCGAGAAGCGCGGACCTCGGGCTCCGTCACCGGCTGCTCACCATCTGGGATCATGGAGAACACCAGGGTTCCCTCCCGTCTGCGTGTGTGCCACGGACGTCGCGACGCAGCATCAACGGCACGTCGGGGCCCACCCCTGCAGAGAGGTCAGACAGACGTGATTCGCTCCACCCGCAGCCGCAAGGTGCTCACCGCCTCAGCCGCCCTTGCCCTGTCCTTCTCGCTGGCCGCCTGCAGCGACGACTCCGAAGGCACCACGCCGACCCCCGATGAGACCACCGATGCCAGCGAGGCCACCGGCTCCATCAGGGGCGCCGGCGCCACCTCGATGGAGGAGGCCCAGAACGAGTGGATGGCCGGATTCACGGAGGAGGCCCCTGACTCGAGTGTCGAGTACGCCCCGGACGGCTCCGGCACCGGCCGGGAGAAGTTCATCGACGGCGCCGTCGACTTCGCCGGGTCCGACTCCGCCATGACGACACGGGAGTTCGACCAGGCCAAGGAGAAGGGCTGCACCGGCGACACGATCCAGTTCCCGGTCTACGTCTCCCCGATCGCCGTGGCATACAACCTCGAGGGCGTCGACGAGCTCAACCTCAGCCCCCAGGTCATCGCCGACATCTTCTCCGGCAAGATCACGAAGTGGAATGACCCGGCGATCGCCAAGGACAACCGCGACGCCGACCTGCCCGACACCACGATCACGCCGGTCAACCGCTCCGACGAGTCGGGCACCACCGAGAACTTCACCTCTTACCTCAGCCAGGCCGCCCCGAAGTACTGGAAGCACACGCCCTCCGATGTCTGGCCGGTCAAGGGTGGCAAGGCCGCCAAGGGCACCTCCGGCGTCGTCGACACCATCAGCTCCACGCAGGGCACCATCGGGTACGCCGACGCCTCGCAGATCGGTGAGGACCTCACGACCGCGAAGGTCAAGGCCGGCGACGACTTCATCGAGTACAGCCCCGATGCCGCGGCGAAGATCCTCGACAGCGCCAAGCGCGTCGACACGTCGAGCAAGACCGACTACGCCGTCGAGCTCGACCGCGGCGAGGCCGGCGAGGGGGTCTACCCGGTCGTCCTCGTCTCCTACGCGATCGCGTTCACGGAGTACTAGCATCCGGAGTCGGCGTGCACGGTCAAGTCCGACCTCGAGTACGCCATCTCGGAGGACGGGCAGTAGGCCGCCGAAGAGGCGGTCGGCTCCGCCCCCCTCAGCGACGAGGCGACGACGAATGCCCGCACCGCACTGGACCAGATCGCGACTCGCTGACCGCCGACCCCGCCATCTCTCTACCCTGATCCGGCCGGCTCCGCGACCGCACCACGCAGTGTGCAGGTCTGCTTCACCCACTGTTCACCGCAAGGGGCCCGCGCGGTCACCGTGGCTCCCTACCTTCAATGATGTACGACCACGGCGGTCGCGACGGAACCGCCGTCGCACGTCGTGCTCACCCCTGTAGAGAGGCTTGCCGACGTGATCCGTAACTCCCGCCGCCACAAGACCCTGACCGTCTCGGCCGCCCTGGCCCTGTCCCTGTCCATGGCCGCGTGCGGCGCCCAGAACGAGCAGGGCGGCGGCTCGGGTGACGGCGACTCCGCGTCCGGGACGCTCAACGGCGCCGGCGCCTCCTCCCAGGAGGCCGCTGTGGAGGCCTGGCGCAAGGGCTTCCTCAAGGAGAACCCCGACGCCACGGTCACCTACGACCCGGTGGGCTCCGGCGGTGGCCGTGAGCAGTTCATCTCCGGCGCCGTGCCGTGGGCCGGCTCCGATGCCTACCTGGACGAGCAGGAGCTGACCGACGCGCAGGAGCGCTGTGGCGGCGAGGGCAACCTCATCGAGATCCCCGCCTACGTCTCCCCGATCGCCATCACCTACAACGTCAAGGGGGTCGACGAGCTCAACCTCTCCCCCGAGACCATGGCCAAGATCTTCGACCAGAAGATCACCACCTGGGACGACAAGGCCATCGCCAAGGACAACCCCGACGCCGACCTCCCCTCCACGGACATCACCGTCGTCAACCGCTCGGACGAGTCCGGGACGACCGAGAACCTCGCCGAGTACCTCTCCGATGCGGCCAAGAAGGCGTGGCCGCACGAGGTCTCCGGCGACTGGCCGGTCGAGGGCGGCACGGGCGCCAAGGGCACCTCCGGCGTCGTCCAGGCGGTCGAGGGTGCGGACGGCGCCATCGGGTACGCCGACGCCTCGCAGGTCGGGGAGCTCGACACGGTGAACGTCGGGGTCGGCGACGACTGGGTCGCGCCCGAGGCCGACGCCGCCGCCAAGATCATCGACGCCTCCGAGCAGGTGTCCGACCGCGGTGAGTTCGACTACGCGACCGACCTGAAGCGTGACACCACGGAGGGGGGCACCTACCCGATCGTGCTCGCCTCGTACGAGCTCGCGTGCACGCAGTACGACGACGCGGAAGAGGCCACGATGGTCAAGTCCTGGCTGAACTACGTCATCAGCGAGGACGGCCAGAAGGCCGGGGCCGAGGAAGCCGGCTCGGCTCCCATCAGCGACGATGTCCGCACGAAGGCCGAGAAGGCCATCGAGGCCATCGAAACTGAGTGATCTCCTTGGGTGACGGCGGTTCACGACGGCCTCGGCAGCCGTGAACCGCCGTTCCCTTGCCCACCCGCCCCCACACAGGAAGTACCACCGTGAGTTCAGACAGTCTGGAGACGACGAAGACCGGCTCGACCGGCAGACGTCGTGCCGGTGACCAAATCTTCGGCGGCCTCTCCGTGTCCGCGGGCGTGGTCATCCTCGTCACGCTCTTCCTTGTCGCGGCTTTCCTCTTCATCGAGGCCGTCCCCGCGATCACCGCGGCGCCGGAGGAGGTGCGAGGCGGGCAGGGGCTCTTCCACTACGTCGCGCCGCTCCTCGTCGGCACGCTGATCTCGGCCGCCATCGCCCTGGCCATCGCCACTCCGCTGGCCCTGGGTATCGCGCTCTTCATCTCGCACTACGCCCCGCGCCGGCTGGCAGCCGCACTCGGCTATCTCATCGACCTGCTCGCCGCGATCCCCTCGGTCATCTTCGGCCTGTGGGGCATCTTCGTCGTCGGCCAGTGGATGTTGCCCGTGCAGCACGGGCTCACCGACTACCTCGGCTTCCTGCCCTTCTTCGGCGGGAACCCCAGCCCGAAGTCGATGCTCGTCACCGGATTCGTCCTCGCGATCATGGTCCTCCCGATCATGACGGCAGTGAACCGCGAGGTCTTCCTGCAGACCCCGAAGCTGCACGAGGAGGCCTCCCTGGCCCTCGGTGCCACCCGGTGGGAGATGATCCAGCAGGCCGTCATCCCCTTCGGGAAGTCCGGGATGATCTCCGGGGGGATGCTCGGCCTCGGCCGCGCCCTCGGAGAGACCATGGCCGTGGCCATCATCCTCTCCCCCAGCGTCCGCTTCACCCCGGTCATCACCAGCTCCGGCAACCCCGGAACCATCGCCGGTGACATCGCCCTGCAGTTCCCGGAGTCGAGCGGCATGGACGTCAACACCCTCATCGCCAGCGGCCTCGTCCTCTTCATCCTCACCCTGGCCGTCAACATGACCGCACGCTGGATCGTGTCGCGGCGGTCCGAGTTCTCGGGAGCCAACTGATGACGCCCACCACGACCGAGCGTCCCGCACCCGAGGGCGGGCCCGACCTGCAGCCGAAGCGCGCCGGCGGCACGGGCACGCTCACTCCGGCGGTCCGCTACTCCGTCCTCGCCCTGTCGGCCATCGTCGGCTCACTGCTCGTCACCCTCGTGTGGGGCTGGAACATCGTCGGCGTGATCATCCTGTCGGCGATCGTCTACATCGCGGCGATCTACCTCGTCTCGCGCACCGTCGAGGGTGGGCGTCACGCCACCGACCGCATGGTCACCGGCATCGTCACGACGATGTTCCTCTTCGCGCTCATCCCGCTGGTCTCGGTGGTGTGGACGGTCGTCAGCAGCGGTCTCGACCGCTTCGACGTCGAGTTCTTCACCTACTCGATGATCGACGACTCGACCGGCGGCGGCGCCTACCACGCGATCATGGGCACCCTGATCATCACCGGCCTGACGACACTGATCTCCGTGCCGATCGGCATCTTCGCGGCGATCTACCTCGTCGAGTACGGCAACAAGAACCTCCTCTCGCGCGGGCTGACCTTCTTCGTCGACGTCATGACGGGCATCCCGTCGATCGTCGCCGGACTCTTCTCGATCGCGCTGTTCATGGCGGTCTTCGACGACAAGGGCATCCGGATGGGCATCATCGGTGCCGTCGCCCTGTCGGTGCTGATGATCCCGGTCGTCGTGCGCAGCACCGAGGAGATGCTGCAGCTCGTGCCCAACGAGCTGCGCGAGGCGAGCTACGCCCTGGGCGTGCCCAAGTGGCTGACGATCGTCAAGATCGTGCTGCCCACGGCCATCGCCGGCATCGCGACCGGTGTCACCCTCGCCATCGCCCGCGTCATCGGCGAGACGGCTCCGCTGCTCGTCACGGTGGGCACGATCTACAAGACGAACCTCAATCCCTTCGATGGCCGCATGGAGACCCTGCCGATCTTCGCGTACTACAGCTACGCGACACCGGGACTCGACCGTGAGGCCGCCTTCGACCGGATGTGGGCCGCTGCCCTCACGCTGATGCTCATCGTGATGGCTCTCAACCTCATCGCGCGGCTCATCTCCAAGTTCTTCGCCCCCAAGACCGGTCGCTGACCCCGGCGGACCAGACCAGACAAGGAATCACGACGTGTCCAAGCGCATCGACGTCAAGAACCTCGACATCTTCTACGGTGACTTCCAGGCCGTGAAGGACGTCACCGTCACCATCGAGCCCCGCTCGGTGACCGCCCTCATCGGCCCCTCCGGCTGCGGCAAGTCCACCTTCCTCCGGTCACTCAACCGCATGCACGAGGTCATCCCCGGAGCACACGTCAAGGGTGAGGTCATCGTCGACGGGGAGAACATGTACGGGAAGGGCATCGATCCTGTCCTCGTCCGCCGGAAGATCGGGATGGTCTTCCAGAAGCCCAACCCCTTCCCCACGATGTCGATCCGCGAGAACGTCCTCGCGGGCGTGCGGCTGAACAACAAGCGGATCAAGAAGTCCGACGCCGAGGCCCTCGTCGAGAACAGCCTGCGCGGCGCCAACCTGTGGAACGAGGTCAAGGACCGGCTCGACAAGCCGGGCTCGGGGCTCTCCGGCGGCCAGCAGCAGCGCTTGTGCATCGCCCGGACGATCGCCGTCCAGCCCGAGGTCGTGCTCATGGATGAGCCGTGCTCGGCGCTCGACCCGATCTCCACGCTGGCCATCGAGGACCTCATCGCGGAGCTCAAGGAGAACTACACGATCGCCATCGTGACCCACAACATGCAGCAGGCGGCCCGCGTCTCAGACCGGACCGGCTTCTTCAACATCGAGGGGACCGGCAAGCCGGGCCAGCTCGTGGAGTTCGACGACACCGGGAAGATCTTCAACAACCCGAGCGAGAAGGCCACCGAGGACTACATCTCGGGCGGCTTCGGGTGACCCTTTCCCCCATTCTTACCCGCGTGGGGTATTTACGACGGCCGGCGGACCCGCAGGGGGATCCGCCGGCCGTCGTCGTGTCCGGGCTCGCGGCCCGCGATCAGAACCCGAAGGCGGGCATGAGGATCCACATGAAGACCGCCGCGCTCAGACCCGCTCCGGGGAAGGTGAAGATCCAGGCGCCGACGATGTTCTTCGCCACGCCCCAGCGCACGGCCTTGAGCGACTTCGTGGAGCCGACGCCCATGATCGCGGACGTGATGGCGTGGGTGGTCGAGATCGGCGCCTTGAGCATGGTCGCGACGTAGAGGATCGACGCTGCCGTGACCTCCGCGGCAAAGCCCTGCGGCGGGTCGAGGTGGATGATGCCGCGGCCGAGCGTGCGCATGATCCGCCAGCCACCGGCATAGGTCCCCATCGAGATGACGACGGCCGACATCACGAGGACCCACAGGGGGATGTGGTCGTCACCGCCCGACTGGTACCCGGCGACGGTGAGCGCGAGGACGACGACCCCGGCCGTCTTCGCCGCGTCCTGCATGCCGTGGCCGAAGGCCATCGCGGCCGCGGACGCGGTCTGGGCCAGCCGGAAGCCGCGCTTGGTGCGTCCGGGGTTGGCGTTGCGGAAGACCCGGAGGATCAGCTTCATCACGAGGAAACCGACGATGATGCCGACCACGGGCGAGAGGAGCATCGGGATGATGACCTTCTCGAAGATCCCCATCCACTTCACGCCGGCACCCGCGGCGAGGGCCGCTCCGCCCAGGCCACCGATGAGGGCGTGCGAGGAGGACGAGGGCAGGCCGAACCACCACGTGAGCAGGTTCCAGCCGATCGCCCCGATCAGGGCAGCGGCACAGAGCACGAGGCCCAGGTGCCCGCTGGGCGCATCGATGATGCCCTGACCGACCGTCTTGGCCACCTTCGCGCCGAAGAAGGCACCGAAGAGGTTGGCCACGGCGGCCATGGCGAGTGCAGCCCGGGGGGTCAGCGCCCGGGTGGACACCGAGGTCGCGATCGCATTCGCCGCGTCGTGGAAACCATTGGTGTAGTTGAAGCCCATCGCCAGGAGCGTGACGACGGCAACGGGGAGGAACTCCACCACCGGTCAGGACTCCTTGATGGCGATGCCCTCGACCCGGTGCGCGACCTGCTCGAAGGCGTCGGCGGCCTGCTCGAGGCGCTCGATGATGTCCTTGTGCTTGATGACCTCGATGGGGTCGGTCACCGCCCCACCGAAGAGGTCGCGGAGCAGACCGCGGTAGATCGCATCGCCTTCGTTCTCCAGGCGGTTGATCTCCACCCAGTAGTCGCGCAGCTCCTTCATCGTCGACAGTCGCGGCATCGCCTCGGCAGTCAGCTCGGCCATCCGGAGGATCACCTGCATCTGGGCCGTGATGTCCGACATGAGGCCGTCCATCCGGTACAGCACGACCGTCTGGCCGACCGACTCGATGTAGTCGGTGCAGTCGTCGAGCGTCGCAGCCAGCTCGACGATGTCCTCGTGATCGAAGGGGGTGACGAAGCTCGTGTTCACCTTGCTGATGATCGCGTGCGTCGCCTCGTCGGCGGCGTGCTCGATGTCCTTCAGCTGCCGGGCGAGCTCCTCGCGCTCCCCCGGCGGGGAGCCCAGGAGCACGGTGAGCAGCTCCGCCGCAGCGACCGCTTGGCGGGCACTGTCGGCAAGAAGCTGGTAGAAGGCGTCATCTTTGGAGGTCGGTCGCAAGAAGCCCACAGGTGTTTGGTCTCCGGAATCAGGGGGGCAGCACAACTGTCGAGCACAGCCTAGAACCGAATCGCCACTTCCGCGTCATCGGGCGTTCATCCGCCGGATGGAGGAGTGCACCGGACCGGGAGCGCCTCACGGCGCACGGCCGCTCGTGGCGGCGTTTTTTGGGACCCGGGGCTACCGCGGTCCGGTGCACTCGGACAGCGTAACGGCGTGGACCGCCAGGTGTATTCCTCCCGGCGTACAGCCGTCAGAGCAGGGCGTCCTCGCGCCACAGCCGGGCGTTGGCCTCGAGGTCCTCGGCCGTGGTGACCATGGCCGAGGCCGACCCGACGTCCCCGTCGTCGAGGTGGGCGCGACCGGTCGCCACGACCCGGCAGAAGGCGCCCGCGCGCTCGAGCGCCACGCCGAGATCCCCGTCGAAGACCCCGGAGAGGATGCGGTCGGACAGCTGGCGGACCTCGTCGACTCCCGGCGGCTCGACCACCCCGGCGATGACGTGGCTCACCGGGGCGACGGCCATCCCGGCGCCGTAGTCCCGTGCGGCGGCCTCGGGCTGGCGCTGGACCCACTCGCGCAGCAGGTACATCCGCCACAGGGCTCCCGGCAGGCTGCGGGCCGGGCGGGCCGACCAGAGCTGGGCCAACGTGTCGATGCCGAGCTCGTCGACGAGACGGAGCAGCCGCTCGCTCGTCTCCGGACCGGCGTCATTGCGCCCCGCGTCAACGACGGTCTGGGCCGCCGCGTGGGCGGCCTCGGCGGTCTCGGCCGGGTCGGGGAGGGTGCCCCCGTGCGCCTCCATGGCATCGGGGCCGAGGTGCACGGGGCGGCGCGGCCGGCCGGCGTCGCCCACGGGTCAGCTCCGGTTGCGGTTGAGGAGTGCGCGCACCAGCGTGGCCGCCTCGGACTGCGAGAGCTCGGTGCGGGAGGTCTCCCAGGACGCATGGAGCAGGCGTCGCATCTCGGAGTTGGCCCAGAGGTGCTTGCCGCCGAGGTTCTCGGCCGTCTCGCGCAGGGTCGAGGCGATGTCACCGTCAGGGGCGAGCTCGGCGATCCCCCAGTCGTCGGCCGTGCCGGCATCGAGCGTGCGTGCACCCAGCCCGAAGGACAGGGCACGCTGCTGGCCGATGGCCCGCGGGAGCAGCCAGGCCAGCCCGGGGTCGGGGGCGCCGGTCCCTCCCTTCGGCGGGACGCGGAAGGTGGCGTCCTGCGTGCAGAAGGCGAGATCCCCAGCGAGGACGAGGCCGAGGCCGGAGCCGGCGGCCAGTCCCTGGACGCCGACGAGGACGAGCTTGGAGGAGGAGTTGAGCAGGGAGAAGAGCTCCTCGAGCGCGGCGGCCAGCTCGAAGACGGCCGTCGTGGGGTCCTCGGACTGCTCGGCCTCCCTCGTGTCGGAGCCGACGCAGAAGTCAGTGCCCGTCGCGGTCAGAGAGAGGATGTCGACATACGGGTCCCCCAGGGCACGCTGGACCGTCTCGCGCAGGTCGCGTGCCATCGCGAGGTCCAGTGCATTACCGGCGTCGGGCCGGTCGAGGACGATGTTGGCCAGGCGATCCGATGCTTCGTACGTAACTCCCACGCGGCCAACCATAGTCACCGCCCGGACCCGCTCGCCGGCTCGAGGTCGTGCTCCGGCTCGATGTCGCTCGCGGGGACCAGGTCGTGCTCCTCGAGGCTCGTGCGCAGCTGCTCGGCGGCGTCGATGTTCAGCGGGCCGCTCGTCCACGCGGTCGTCGGCAGGTTGAGATACCGATCCTCCTTCACGGCGGGGAGGTCCTTCGTCGCCGGATTGGTCTCGAGCATCGTCACCTTCTGCTCGAAGGTCATCCCCGCGTAGTCACTGAAGACGAAGAAGTCTGGCTCGGACTTCACCAGACGCTCCCAGGAGACCTCCGTCCAGGTGTCCTCGACGTCCTCGGTGGCATTCTTCGCCCCTGCGGCCTCGATGATCGCCTGCGGAGCCCCGAAGGAGCCCGAGGTGAAGACCTGCTTCGAGCCCTTGCTCACGAGGAACACCGTCGGAGCCTCCTGCGCCTGCGGAGCCTCCTCGAGGGCCGTGCGACGCTCCTCGATGTCGGCGATGACCTCGTCCGCCTGCCCTTCCCGGTCAGTGATCTCGCCGAGGTTCTCCAGATCCGCGGTGAGTGCCTTCCACGGCGGCATGGTTCCGCCGCCATCACCGTCTGCCTGTCGACAGCTCTCGGAGAGGACGTAGGGCGCGACGTCGTGCTCCTTCAACCCCTCCGGCGTGATGTGGTCCTCCTCCTTGTACCCGTATCCCCAGCCCGCGAGCATGACGTCCGGTTGCTGGGCGAGGACGTTCTCCATCGTCGGGTAGTCCTTGGACACCTGGTGGAGCCCCTCCACGACGTCCGCGCCATAGGCCGTGGAGAGCGCCTCCCCGGAGTCCTGCAGGCCGGTCACCCCGGCGATCTGGTCCTCCGCGCCGAGAGCGAGCGCGAGGGCGAGCAGGTTGCCGTCGCCGGTGACGAACATCCGCTCCGCGGGCGAAGGGAAGGTCACCTCGGCGCCGCAGTTGGTCAACGTCACCTCGGAGTCACCGGTAGTCGAGTCATCGCCCGACTCTGCTGCGCAGCCGGCGAGAACAAACCCGCTCACGATGAAGCCGGCCGCGCCCCGAAGCGCGACCAGGCGCCGGGTCACTTCTTCCCCTTCGGCTCGAGATCGTGCTCCGGCTCGATGTCGCTCTCGGGGACCAGGTCGTGCTCCTCGAGGCCCTTGCGCAGCTGCTCGGCCGCATCGATGTTCAGCGGGCCGCTCGTCCACGCCGCGATCGGGATGTTGAGGAAGCGCTTCTCCTTCACGGCCGGGAGGTCCTTCGTCGCCGGGTTGCTCTCGAGGACCTTGACCTTCTGCTCGAGGCTCTGCCCCGGGTAGTCGACGAAGGCGAAGAAGTCCGGTTCGGAGGAGACGAGGCGTTCCCAGGAGACCTCGGTCCAGGTGTCCTCGACGTCCTCGGTGGCATTCTTCGCCCCGGCCGCCTCGATGATCGCCTGCGGCCCGCCGAAGGAGCCGGAGGTGAAGATCTCCTTGGTTCCCGAGTCGAAGAGGAAGACCGTCGGCGGCTTCGTCTCCTGCGGCGCGTCCTGGAGAGCGCTGCGCCGGTCCTTGATGTCGGTGACGACCTCGTCCGCCTGCTCCTGCTTGCCGGTGATCTCCCCGAGGTTCTCCATGTCCGCGTAGAGCGCCTCCCACGGCGGCATCGTCCCGCGGGCGCCGTCCTCCTGGCGGCAGCTCTCCGAGAGGACGTATGAGGCGATGTCGTGCTTGGCCAGTCCGTCGGGGGTGAAGTTCTTCTCGTCGGAGAAGCCGTAGTTCCATCCGGAGAGGACGACATCGGGCTTCTGCGCGATCGCGTTCTCGAGCGTCGGGTACTCCGGGGTCGCGACGTGCAGGCCGTCCACGACGTCTGTGCCGTAGACCGCGGAGAGGGTCTGCTCGCCGTCATCGAGTCCGGTGATGCCGGCGACCTGGTCCTGCGCACCGAGGGCGAGGACCATCGAGAGCAGGTTGCCGTCGCCGGTGACGTACATCCGCTCCGCGGGCGAAGGGAAGGTCTCCTGCGCATCACAGTTGGTCACCGTCACCTCGCCGCCGCCGCCGGCGGCGGAGCCGTCACCGCTACCAGGGCTGCATCCGGCGAGGAGGGCGGCCACGATGGCCAGGGCGCTGCCGGTGCGCAGCGTGCGTCGGGTCAGGGTCATGAGGCTGCCTTTCGTTGGGCGGTGGCCAGCGGCGTCCCGGTCCCGAGGACGAGGTGGACCCGGCCGCTCGTCGGGTCGACGAGGTGGGCGGCGTCGACATCGAAGACCTCCTTGACGGTCACGGGGTCGAGCACCTCGGCCGGCGTGCCCACGGAGTGCACCCGACCGTCGTGCAGGACGGCGACCCGGTCGAAGTGGGCCGCCGCCAGCGTGAGGTCGTGGACGGCCGCGAGGACGGTGCGGCCGAGACCGCGGATGGTCTCCATGAGCTGGATCTGGTGGTGGACGTCGAGGTGGTTGGTCGGCTCGTCGAGGACGAGCAGGTCGCTGCCCTGGGCGATCCCGCGGGCGAGCATGGCCCGGCGGCGCTCGCCACCGGACAGGTGCTGACAGGGTCGGTCAACCATCCCGGCCATGCCCACGGCGGCGAGCGCATCGAGCACGAGGGGCCGCTCCGCCTGCTCCGAGATGGCCCACGGCGAGCGGTGCGGGATGCGCCCCATCGCGACCATCTCGCCGACGAGCAGGTCCTCCGGTGGCCCCTCCTCCTGGCCGACGTGGGCGAGCCGGGTGGCCCGCTGGCGCGGCGAGAGCGTCGAGAGGTCCGTCCCATCGACGTGGACCGTGCCCGCGGCTGACGGGCGCAGACCGATGAGCGAGCGGATGAGGGTCGACTTCCCGCTGCCATTGCGACCGACGAGGGCGACCATCGATCCGCGGGGCACGTCGAGGTCAACTCCGGAGACGATGGTGCGGCCGTCGATCTCGCAGGCGAGGCCGCGGCAGCTCAGATGATGGCTCATGACTCTGCTCCCGAGTAGGTGTAGTGCCGCCGGCCGAGGAGCAGGAGGAAGATCGGCGCCCCGACGAGTCCGGTGACGACGCTCAGCGGGATCTCCTGCGGACGGACGGCGACGCGGGCCGCGACATCGACCCAGATCATGAAGGCCGCACCCCCCACGGCCGCGATGGGCAGGACGGCGCGGTGGCGCGCTCCGACGACGATCCGCGCGAGATGGGGGACGACCAGACCGACGAAGCCGATCCCGCCGGAGACGGCGACCAGCACGCCGACGAGGACGGAGACGAGCACGAAGAGCCCGATCCGCAGTGCCTTGACCGGGACCCCGAGCCCGGAGGCGACGTCCGCCCCCGCCGCGAGCGCGTCGAGCCACGAGTGCAGCGCCATCAGGAGCGCAATGGCGAGGGTGACGACGATGACCGACGGGAGGATCTGGTCCCACACCGAACCGGACAGACTGCCGAGGAGCCAGAAGAGCACCGACTGGGTGGCCCGGGGGTCGGCGCTGAAGAAGACGAGGAAGCTCGAGACGGAGGAGAAGGCCGCGGACATGACGACACCGGTGAGGATGAGGCGCAGTGGGGTGATCCCGCCCTGGGCCATGGAGATGCCGAAGACGAGCGCCGTGGCCATGAGTGCGCCCCCGAGCGCCCCGAAGGACAGCGCCCAGATCCCCAGACCGCTGAAGACGCCGAGCACGATGACGAGCGTGGCGCCGACGCCCGCGCCGGAGGAGACGCCGAGGAGGTAGGGGTCGGCGAGCGGGTTGCGCACGAGGGTCTGCATGCAGGCGCCGGCCATCGCCAGCCCGGCCCCGACGACCATCGCCATGATGACGCGCGGTGCCCGCAGCTCCCAGACGATGGCGTCATAGGTGGGGTCGGCCCCCTTCGATCCCGTGAGACGTGCCTGGAGCACGTCGAGGACACCCGAGACCGTGAGGGGCTCCGAGCCGAAGGCGAGGGAGACGACGGCGCTGGCGACGGTCAGGACGAGCAGGACGACGAAGAGGGGGACGACCGGCAGGCGCCGGCCGCCGGGGCGGTCATGCGACACGTGGGACCCCCAGGGGGAGGTCGGTGCCACGCTGCGCGGCGGTGGCCTGGTGGGTGATGCGCTGCCGACGCTCGTCGGGATCGATGTCGGGACAGGTCCCGCAGGCGCTGTGCGTCCGGCCGAGCCGGATGAGGCAGCACACGTGGCGCTCGTGGACGAGGGCCGGGCCGGTGGGCACCTCGGCCTCCCACAGGTCTAGGAGCGGCCGGTCCGACCGCCAGTCCGGCGCGGCCATGAATCGGGCGGCGATCTCGGCGAGGGCTGCCTGCTGCGGTGGCGCGCTGCGTCGGTGCAGCGCGGCGAAGGCCGTCGCGCAGGAGGCGGCGATGCATCCGTGGGCGAGGCGCTCGGTGATCCGGGTGGTCGCCCGCACGGCTGCGACGACCGGCCCGAGGTGGTCGGTGAGGACCGCCGCGGCGACCGCGGCGACATCGTCGACCGCGGTGGCACCGGCGACCGGCGGCGAGACACTCAGGGTGTGGCCGTCCTCGTCGAGGCGCACCAGCCAGGCTTCGTGGGCGAGATCGGGGAGGGCCCCGGTCTGTACCCAGGCACCGAGTGCGGCGAGGACGACGCGTCCGGCGTAGTGCTGCAGACCGCAGGCACCGCCCACGGCGAGGTGGCGGGTGCCCAGGCCCGCGGAGTAGGCGGTCGCGACCTGCCTGACGAAGGGGGCGTCGGTGAGCCTGCTCGTCCGGTGCCAGCCGGCGAGGCCGTGGCCCACCTCGGGGTCGGGCGTCAGGGTCAGCGGCGCCCGGGTCGGGGCGCCGCGCAACAGCTCGAAGGCGTGCGTCATGACGGGAGAGGTCACGTGCGAAGGGGCCAAGGATGGGACTCCACCTGCATCAGGGGCCCAGATCGCGAGGCCCGGTCGGATGACGAGCGAGCCAGCAGGTTTTCGGACTCGGGATCATCCCGACGGGGCTCCTTCCCGGGCTGGTGGCCCAGTGGTGTGCACCCCGTCAGTCACCCTCACCGCTGCGCGACAGTTCCGGTTTTGCACCGGATTCCCTCTGCACTGGTGTGCGTCTGACTCGTTCGCGACCCTAGCAGCGGGCGGGCGACCACGGACAGGGGCCACGGATAGCGTGGCCGGATGAGCGTTGATCACACCGCCGAGGATCCACGGACCCACCGGGAGCGGATGCTCGCCGGCGACCCCTACATCGCCGATGACCCCGAGCTCGCGGCGCTGAGCAGCCGGGCCCGCCGCCTGCAGGACCGGTACCACCGGGCGAGCGTCGCCGAGGACCCCGGCGCCCGCGACATCCTGGGGGACCTCCTCGGCCGGATGGGCGAGGAGGTGGAGATCCGCCCGCCGCTCTTCGTCGACTACGGCGTGCACCTGCTGGTCGGAGCACGGACCTTCGTCAACTACAACCTCGTCGCGCTCGACTGCGCCCGGATCACCATCGGTGAGGACTGCCAGATCGGTCCCAACGTCCAGCTGCTCACGGCCACCCACCCCCTCGAGCCCGGCCCTCGTCGGGACAAGGTCGAGTCGGCCGAGCCGATCACCCTCGGCGACAACGTGTGGCTCGGTGGCGGCGTCGTCATCTGCCCCGGCGTGACCATCGGCGATGACTCGGTCATCGGCGCCGGGGCGGTCGTCACCAAGGACGTCCCCGCGGGCGTCCTCGCCGTCGGCAATCCCGCCGCGGTGCTCCGCCGACTCTGATCCTCCTCCGTCCGTAGACTGCCCGCACTGCTCGGACGAAGGGGACGCACATGCCAGCTCGACGGATCCGCGCGACATGGGCGGGACTGGCCGCGCTGGCCGTCTCCCTGGGGGGCTGCACCCTCGTCGATGGGGACTCCCCTTCGTCGTCCACGTCGGGCCCGACCTCCGACTCGACCGCCGACACCGGCACCACCAACGGCTCACCCGACCCCGGACAGAGCGGGTCGACCTCGGGGATGTCGGTGGAGACCTTCGACGTCCCGGCCAAGGGTCGCGACTGGGTCGTCCTCGTCGAGGACCCGAAGGACACCTCCCGGGCGGCCGGCGACCTGAAGAAGCAGGGCCTCTCCCTCACCT
>JBQGNO010000049.1:0-17688 GCA_052087725.1 Janibacter sp.
CTGCCCTACAACGTCTCCGTCCCCGTCGTGCTGCGTTTCCTCGAGCTCTTCCCCACGATCGAGCGCGTGCTCGTCATGGTCCAGCTCGAGGTCGCCGAGCGCCTCGCCTCGCCCCCCGGCAGCAAGGTCTACGGGGTGCCCAGCGTCAAGGCGGCGTGGTGGACGCAGGTGCGGCTGGCCGGCAAGGTCCCGCGCAGCGTCTTCTGGCCGATGCCCAATGTCGACTCCGGCCTCGTCGAGCTCGTGCGGCGCGAGCCGCCGACGACCACCGCCACCCGGGCCCAGGTCTTCTCGGTCGTCGACGCGGCCTTCGCGCAGCGACGCAAGACCCTGCGGGCGGCGCTGCGTGGCATCGCCGGCTCCGGTGAGGTCGCCGAGGCGGCGCTGCTCGCCGCCGGCATCGATCCGCGCACCCGCGGCGAGCAGGTCGACGTGCTCGGCTTTGCTCGGATCACCGACGAACTCATGACTAGGGTGACGACATGACGTCCGCCCTCGAGTCGCCCTCTGCCGTGACCGTGCGCGCGCCGGCGAAGGTCAATCTCGAGCTCTTCGTCGGCCCGCAGCGCGAGGACGGCTACCACTCCCTGTCCACGGTCTACCAGGCCGTGGGGATCCACGACGAGGTCACCGCGGCACACGCCGACGAGTGGGGCTGCACCGTGAGCGGCCGCGACGCCGACCGGGTTCCCACCGATGAGAGCAACCTGGCGATGCAGGCCGCCCGCGCGCTCGCGGAGCGCACCGGCGGGCAGGACCCGGTGCACCTGTCCATCCACAAGGAGATCCCCGTCGCGGGGGGCATGGCCGGTGGATCGGCCGATGCCGCCGCGGCGCTGCTCGCCTGCGACGCGTTGTGGGAGACCGACCTCGAGCGCGATGAGCTCGACGAGATCGCCGCCGAGATCGGGAGCGACGTCCCCTTCCTCCTCCACGGTGGCACCGCCGTCGGCTCCGGCCGCGGCGAGCTGGTCACCGCCGTGCTGGCGAAGGGGAGCTACCACTGGGTCTTCGTCCCCTCCGTCGGGAGTGGGCTGTCCACACCGCAGGTCTACTCGGCCTTCGACGAGCGGACCGCCGGGACGCAGATCGAGGACCCGGTGCCCAGCGCCGCGCTCATGAGCGCCCTGCGCACCGGTGACCCGAATGAGCTCGGCCCCGTCCTCGACAACGATCTGCAGCCCGATGCGATCGGGCTGCACCCGCAGATCGGCGAGGTCATCGAGGCCGCGATGGGCTTCGGTGCGCTCGCGGCGATCGTCTCCGGCTCCGGCCCGACCGTGGCGATCCTCGCAGCGTCGACCGAGGGCGCCATCGACGTGGCCGTTGCCCTGACCGCGTCCGGAGTGGCGGGCGACATCCTGCGGGCCAACGGCCCGGTCCACGGCGCGCACATCCTGCCGACGGCGCGTCTGCTCTGATGGCCAACCTCATCTCCGTCGAGCGCGCCCGACTGGCGCTCGGCACCGCCCAGGTGCTCGACGACGTCTCCCTCGGCCTCGGCGAGGGCGACCGCGTCGGCATCGTCGGCCGCAACGGCGGCGGCAAGTCCACCCTGCTGAAGGTCCTCTCCGGCGAGTACGCCCTCGACGACGGCCGGGTGACCTATGCGGGACACACGCGCGTCGGCCTGCTCACCCAGACCGACCCCCTCGACCCGGAGGCGAGCGTCGCCCAGGTGGTCCTCGGCGACCGCGCCGAGCACGAGTGGGCCGGCGACTCCCGCATCCGCGATGTGCTCACCGGTCTCCTCGGTGGTCTCGACGCCCCCGCGGTCGGCGGCCTCGACGCCACCGTGGGCCCGATGTCCGGTGGGGAGCGCCGCCGGCTCGCCCTGGCCCAGGTCCTCGTCGCCGACCCCGAGGTCCTCCTCCTCGACGAGCCCACCAACCACCTCGACGTCGAAGGGGTCGCCTGGCTCGCGGAGCACCTCGTGCGGCGCTGGGCGCGGCCCGACCGCTCGCTCGCGACGATCACCCACGACCGGTGGTTCCTCGACGCCGTCGCCGAGCGGACCTGGGAGGTCGTCGACGGTCGGGTCGAGCAGTACGAAGGGGGCTACGCCGCCTATGTCCTCGCCAAGGCCGAGCGCGAGCGGATCGCCCGCGTCACCGCCGAGCGCCGTGACAACCTCTTGCGCAAGGAGCTCGCCTGGCTGCAGCGCGGTGCGCCCGCGCGCACGAGCAAGCCGAAGTTCCGCATCGATGCCGCCAATGCCCTCATCGAGGACGAGCCCCCGGTGCGCGACGGTGTCGAGCTGGTGCGCTTCGCGACGACGCGGCTGGGCAAGGACGTCATCGACCTGCTCGATGCCTCCGTCGAGGTGGGGGAGCGCGAGCTCCTCTCCCGGATCACGTGGCACCTCGGCCCGGGCGACCGGGTCGGCATCGTCGGCGTCAACGGCGCCGGCAAGTCCACGCTGCTGCGGGTCCTCGCCGGCACGGTGCCGCTGGCCTCGGGCAAGCGCAAGCAGGGGATCACTGTGCGCATCGGCCACCTGACGCAGGAGGTCGGGGAGCTGGAGCGCTTCGCCGACCGCACGGTCATCCAGGCCGTCGAGGACGTGCGGCAGGTGACGATGCTCGGCAAGAAGGAGGTCACCGCCTCCCAGCTGGCCAAGCGCCTGGGCTTCTCCGGTGGCCGTCAGCAGACCCGGGTCCGTGACCTCTCGGGCGGGGAGCGGCGTCGCCTGCAGATCCTGCGGCTGCTCATGGACGAGCCCAATGTCCTGCTCCTCGACGAGCCGACCAATGACCTCGACATCGAGACGCTGACCCAGCTCGAGGACGTCCTCGACGGCTGGGCCGGCACCCTCCTCGTCGTCAGCCACGACCGGTACCTGCTCGAGCGGCTCTCGGACCGACAGATCGCCCTCCTCGGCGACGGCCGCATCCGCGACCTCCCCGGTGGGGTGGAGCAGTACCTCCGGCTGCGGGCGCAGCAGCCTGCGGTGACCCCGACGAAGGGGGCGGCAGCGCCCCCTTCGTCCGCATCGGCGGAGCCGGCCGTGGACCCGGCCGCCCTGCGCGAGGCCCGCAAGGCGATGGCGCGTGTGGAGAAGCAGCTGAGCAAGTTGTCCGACCGCGAGCAGAAGCTGCACCACCAGATGGCGGACGCGGTCCACGACCACACGAGGCTCGCGGAGCTCAATGCCTCCCTCGGGGACCTCGCGGAGGAGAAGGAGATGCTCGAGCTGGAGTGGCTGGAGGCCGCCGAGCTCGTCGGCTGACTCAGGCCTCGAAGGGGGTGAGCAGCCGGCGCAGGGCACCGGTCAGGGCGGCCCGCTCCTCAGCCGGCATCTCGTCGAGCAGGTCGCGCTCGCGGGCGAGCAGGTCAGCCAGGGCGGCGTCGACGGTCTCCTGACCCCCCGTCGTCAGCTGGACGATGACCCCGCGACGGTCGCTGGGTGAGGGGAGGCGCGCGACCCAGCCCTTGGTGGCGAGGCGGTCGATGCGGTTGGTCATCGTCCCCGAGGTCACAAGGGTCTCCTGGACGAGGCGGCCGGGGGAGAGCTGGTAGGGCTCACCGGCGCGGCGCAGTGCGGAGAGGACGTCGAACTCCCAGCCCTCGAGGGCGTGCCGGGCGAAGGCGCTCATCCGGTCGAGGTCGAGCAGGCGGGCGAGCCGGGAGACCCGCGAGAAGACGTGGAGAGGCTCGACGTCGAGGTCGGGGAGCTCGCGCCGCCAGGCCTCGACGATGTCGTCGACGTCGTCGGCGGGGTCGTGTCGGCTGCTCATCCTCCGAAGAATACCCGTCATCGTGAATCTTGACGTCAAGTTACCTCGATCGGTGGTCCCGGGGCGCTAGGCTCGCGTGGACCCAGACCAAGGAGGCGGCATGGCAATGACGTGGGACCCGAGTCGATACGGGCAGTTCTCGGACGAACGAGCCCGCCCCTTCGTCGACCTCATGGGCCGCGTGGGCGCGGAGTCGCCGCAGCTCGTCGTCGACCTCGGGTGCGGCCCGGGGCCGCGGACGCTCGATCTCGCCGAGCGCTGGCCGCAGGCGCGCATCATCGGTGTCGACACCAGCGCCGAGATGCTCGCCGACGCGCGTGGCCGTGACACCGGCGGTCGGGTCGAGTGGATCGAGGCGGACCTGGCCGAGTGGGACATCGCGAGCATCGGTGGCGCCCCCGACGTCATCGTCACCAACGCTGCGCTGCAGTGGGTCCCGCGCCACCTCTCGCTCATGGAGAGCTGGCTCGCGGCGCTGGCCCCGGGGGGCTGGTTCGCGATGCAGGTGCCGGGCAACTTCGATGCGCCGACGCACGCGCTGATGCGCGAGACCGCGGTCAACCACCCGCGCAGCGGGGAGCTCGAGGCGGCGAGCAAGCGCTACGGGGCCGGTGACCCGTCGACCTACCTTCAGATCCTCAGCGCCCACGGGCTCGGTGTCGACGCGTGGGAGACGACCTACATCCACGTCCTCGATCCGCAGAGCGAGAGCGACAACCCGGTCCTCGACTGGGTGACCGGCACCGGCCTGCGCCCGATGCTCGAGGTGCTCCAGGACGAGACGGAGCGGGAGGAATTCATCGCCGCCTACGCGGAGAAGGTCCTCGCGGCCTACCCGCGCTCGGCTGCGGGCGTGCTCCTGCCCTTCCGGCGTGTCTTTGCGGTGGGTCGCAAGGCGTGAGCGTCGTGGGACTGCACCACGTGCAGATCGCGTGTCCGGCCGGGAGTGAGGACCTGCTGCGGGGGTTCTACGGCGAGGTGCTCGGCATGCCCGAGATCCCCAAGCCTCCCGTCCTCGCGGCCCGGGGTGGGGTGTGGTTCGAGGCGGGGGACCGACAGCTGCACTGTGGCGTCGAGTCGGACTTCCGTCCGGCGCTCAAGGCGCACCCGTGCTTCCTCGTCGACGACCTGGCGGCCGTGGCCGGCGCTGTCGAGGTGGCCGGCGGCGAGGTGCGCTGGGATGAGTCGATCCCTGACGTGCGTCGCTTCCACACGGACGACCCCGTGGGCAACCGGGTCGAGCTCCAGCAGGTCTGACGCCGAAGGGGAGGTCAGTCCCCGTCGTGCAGGTGCGGCCGGGCGTCGAGGCCGGCGAGGCCGTTCCACGCAAGGTTGACCATGTGGGCGGCGACGACCTCCTTCTCCGGGCTGCGGGTCTCGAGCCACCACTGCCCGGTGAGGGAGACCATGCCGACGAGCATCTGCGCGTACATCGGAGCGGCCACCGGGTCGAAGTCACGGTGCGCGAAGGCGTCCGAGAGCAGGTAGGCCACCTGGGCCGCGACATCCGACATCAGCGAGGCATAGGTCCCCGAGGGTGCCTCGCCCGAGACATCCCGCACGAGGATGCGGAAGCCGTCAGGAGAGCCCTCGATGTAGTCGAGCAGTGCGAGTGCTGCACGCTCGATGGTCTCCCGGTCGCTGCCGCCGGCCGTCAGAGCGGTGGTGACTCCGTCGGTGAGGGCGCGCAGCTCGCGGTCGACGACCACGGCGTAGAGGCCCTCCTTGCCGCCGAAGTGTTCGTAGACGACCGGCTTGGACACTTCGGCCCGGGCCGCGATCTCTTCCACGGAGGTGCCGTCGATCCCCTTCGCCGCGAAGACCCGACGTCCGACGGACACGAGCTGCTCGCGCCGGGCTGCACCGGTCATCCGTGGTCGACGAGTCACGGGCCGCGCGTCGTCCTCCTGCTCAGTCATGGACCCATTGTCCGTGACGGGGCACCGCCCGCGTGGACTACCCTGACCGGTGCCGCTTGACGCGGCGTTCCCCGGTTGGTCTGCCGGCAGGGCCCGCCTGACTTTGAATCAGGACAAGCGACGCAGGTTCGACTCCTGCCCGGGGAGCTCGTCCCGAAGGGCGCCTACTAGCCTGCCAGCGTGCGCCTCATCCTCATTCGTCACGGCCAGACCCCGAACAACGTCTCGGGAGCTCTCGACACGACCTTCCCCGGAGCGGGTCTGACCGAGCTCGGCCACGCCCAGGCGGCGGCGGTGCCGGCCGCGCTCGCCGACGAGGACGTCAGCGCCGTCTATGCCTCCCCGCTCGTGCGGACCCAGCTCACCGGCAATCCCTTGGCGGTGGAGCGCGGGGTGGACGTGCTCGTGCGCGACGGCCTGGAGGAGATCTCGGCGGGCGCCTTCGAGATGCGCTCGGACGCCGAGGCGCACGAGGCCTACCTCGGCGGGTTGTCGGCTTGGCTGCGCCGGGACCTCGACCACGCGATCCCGGGCGGCGCGACCGGACGGGACTTCCTCGACCGGTATGACGCCGCGGTGCGGGGCATCGCCGATCTGCACGGCCGCGGCGACGCCGTCGCCGTTTTCAGCCACGGCGCCGCCATCCGCGCCTACGCTGCTCACGCCGCGCGTCTCGACGCGGACGATGTGGAGAGCAGGTGGGTCAACAACACCGGCATGGTCCTGCTCGAGGGCCACCCGAGCGAAGGGTGGGAGCTCGTGCAGTGGAACGGTTCCCCGCTCGGAGGCGTCCACCTCGCCAGCGTCCGTGCCCATGACGTCACGGGCGAGGCGATCGACGAGGAGTTCGACGACTGACCTACGCCGCGACCCACCGGCCGGCGCGCATCACGGAGGTGACCTCGAGGTCGGCGTCGAGCACGACGAGATCGGCTCGGGTGTCGGCTTCGATGCGACCCACGTCGGCGAGGCCGAGCGCCGCAGCGGGCACCCGGGTGGCAGCGTCCACGGACTGCTCGAGCGTGAATCCACTCGCCACGCTGTGCCGCACGGCCCCGGCCATCGTCAGCGTCGAGCCCGCGATGGCACCGGTGGGGGTGCGGGCGATGCCCTCGCGCACCTGCACGTGGATCGGCCCGAGGTGGTAGTCACCATCGGCCGCCGCGGCCGCGCCCATCGCGTCCGTGACGAGCGCGATGCGGTCCGGCGCGGACGTGCGTGCCAGGCGGAGCATGGCCGGGTGCACGTGCACGCCGTCCGAGATCAGCTCGAGCCACACCCGGTCGTCCTCGAGCAGCGCGGCCATGGGCCCGGGGTGACGATGGTGCAGCCCGCGGATCTGGTTGTAGAGGTGCGTGGCCACGGTGGCGCCCGCGTCGATCGCCTCGCGCGCCTGCTCCCACGTGGCATCGCTGTGCCCGACGCCGACAACGACGCCGGCACCGCTGATCCGGCGGACCGCATCGATCGCGCCGTCGAGCTCGGGAGCGATCGTCACCATGCGCAGCGCGTCGCCGCCGGCAGTGAGCAGCCGGTCCACATCCCCGGGCGAAGGGGGTCGCAGCAGGCTGGGCTCGTGGGCACCGCAGAAGTCCCGGGACAGCCACGGACCCTCGAGATGCACACCGGCGAGGATCCCGTCCCCGGTGAGCTCGGCGAGCACCTGCACATGCCGCTCCAGCTCCGACACCTCATCGGTGACGAGGCTGGCGACGATGCTCGTCGTGCCGTGCGCGAGGTGCGCGTCAGCGACCTGCTGCGCCTGCTCGGCGTCACCGACGGTGAAGGAGGCACCCCCACCGCCATGACAGTGCATGTCGACGAATCCCGGTGCGAGAGTGCCGGGCAGGTGACGTGGCTTCGAGGCTGCGGCCGCGGACGGCCTCCGCTCCTCAACCACCGGGGAGGACGGGGGACTCCCTTCGCCCACCTCGGTGATGCGATCGTGCTCCACACGCACCCACCCCGGGGCGAGCGTGCGCCCCGGGGTGATGACGCGATCGGCCGAGAGGATCACGCGCTGTCGTCCACGGCGACGATGGAGGCCTCGTCCTCGTCCTCGCGACCGGGCGTCTTGAGGTTCCACATGCGGATGGCGACGCGGAAGAGCACGTAGTACACGATCGCGTAGCCGAGGCCGATCGGGATGAGCAGGAGTGGGTCCGTCGCCTTCCCGAAGTTGAGCGCGTAGTCGAAGAGACCAGCGGAGAAGTTGAACCCGTCCCTGATGCCGAGGGCGTTCGTCAGAGCGATGGACGATCCGGTGAGCAGTGCGTGGATGACGTAGAGCGGCCAGGCGACGAACATGAAGGCGAACTCGAGCGGCTCGGTGACGCCGGTGAGGAAGGCGGTCAGGGCGGTCGAGCCCATGACGCCGCCGACGAGCTTCTTCTGGGCCGGCTTGGCCTCCTGGTAGATCGCCAGGGCGGCGGCCGGGAGGGCGAACATCATGATCGGGAAGAAGCCGGTCATGAAGGTCCCGGCGGTGGGGTCGCCCTGGAGGAACCGCTCGATGTCACCGTGAACGGTCGGCCCGCCAGCGGGCGTGTACTCACCGAGGAGGAACCACGGCGGGTTGTTGAGGATGTGATGGAGGCCCAACGGGATGAGCAGCCGGTTGAGGGTTCCGTACACGAAGCCGCCGAGGATCTCGTTGTCGGCGATCCAGTCACCCAACCCAGTGATCCCGGTAGCGAACGTCGGGTAGACGAAGCTCATGAGGACAGAAATGATGATGGTGAGTGCCGCCGTGATGATGGGCACGAAGCGACGCCCACCGAAGAAGGCGAGGTAGGACGGCAGCTTGATTCGGTGGTACTTCTGCCACAGGAACGCCGAAGTCAACCCCACGACGATGCCCCCGAGCACGTGATAGTCCACCAGAGCCTGCTCTTCGCCCTTGGGGGGAGCGCCGAGGACGAAGGGGGACATCGCGTCGCCGACCCCCTTGAAGACGAGGTAGCCGACGACCGCGGCGAGGGCGGTCGAGCCGTCCGCCTTCTTCGCCATGCCGATGGCGATACCGACGGCGAAGAGCATCGGCAGTCCATCGAACAGTGCTTGCCCTGCCGCGCCGATGATGGGCGCTACGTGAGTCCACCCGAGACCGTCCACGCCGAGGAGGTCGTCCTGCCCCAGACGGAGCAGCAGTCCTGCCGCCGGCAGCGCCGCGATCGGCAGCATGAGGCTGCGACCGAGCTTCTGGAGTGGTGCGAGGTTGAGCTTCTTCTTGCGTGCCGGCTCGTCGCCGGGCACGTCCATGGGCCCGTCTGCTGTGGTCACGGTGCTGTCCCTTCGTGGTGTGCCGGAGTTGGGTCGTCGTCCCGGCTCAACGACATGTGGACCTGATAGCGGTCCCCGCGGTAGCGGGAGACGGCGTGCTCGACCGGGCGGCCGAGGCTGGTGGAGGCGCGGCTGAAGACGAGGAGTGGGGTGTGGGCCGGCGCGGCGAGGAGGCCGGCGGTCCGCCCTTCGGCGCTCTCGCCCCACAGGGTCTGCTCGGCGGAATCGATGACGATCCCGTACTCGTCCGTGAGGACCGCGTAGAGGGAGCCGCCGAGGTCGTGGGAGTCCAGGCCCGGCAGCAGGGAGGCGGAGTACCAGCCGTGCTCGAGCGCGATCGGCTGCCCGTCGGCGAGACGGAGCCGGTCGACGCGCCAGGCCGTGTCCTCGCCGAACCACGACGAGACCTCCGAAGGGGGAGTGGCCAGCTCGATGGCCAGCATCCGTGTCGATGGCTCGAGGCCACGGCGGCGCATGTCCTGGCTGAAGCTCGCGAGGTGGAGGCGGCTCTCCAGCCGGGGGCGGGCGACATAGGTGCCCTTGCCGTGGACGCGTGCGAGCATCCCGTCGACGATGAGCGACTCGATCGCGCGACGCACCGTGGCCCGGGAGACACCGAAGGTCGTCATCAGTTCACGCTCCGAGGGGATCATGGCGTCCGGCCCGAGATCGCTCGCGAGGTCGGCGAGGCGATCGCGCAGCTGTGCGTGCTTCGGCCGTGGGCCGACCAGCTTGTCCCGGGACACTTCCGGATCCTCACCCTCATTGGTACGGTCTGGTACGTACCAGTGAGGATCCACGCCGGAGTGGGAGGTGTCAAGCACCTGAGCGCCCGGGGCTGGCGAAGATCCCCCGGTCGACACAGACTGAGCACCACCCATCACGAGAGGACTCACCATGGCAACCAAGGCGGAGCAGATCCTCGCCGGACTCGGCGGCGCGGACAACATCGTCGAGATCGAGCCGTGCATCACCCGGCTGCGCACCGAGGTCAACGACGGGTCGAAGGTCGACCAGAAGGCCCTCAAGGCCGCGGGCGCCCACGGCGTCATGGCGCAGGGCACCGTCATCCAGGTCGTCGTCGGGCCCGAGGCGGACACCCTCGCCGAGGACATCGAGGACTTGATGTGAGCGGGGTCATCGCGCCCTGCTCCGGAGCCGTCCTCCCCGTGACCGAGTGCGTCGACGCGGTCTTCGCCGGTCAGATCGTCGGCCCGGGTGTGGTCATCGAGCCACGCGACGGGGAGTCGACGGTCGTCTCGCCGATCGCCGGGACCGTCGTCAAGGTCCACCCGCATGCCTTCGTCGTCGCCGGCGCCGACGTCGGCGTGCTCGTCCACCTGGGCATCAACACCGTCCACCTCGAGGGCCAGGGCTTCGGGGTGCACGTCGCCCAGGGTGACAGCGTCGAGGCCGGGGACCCGGTGGTCACGTGGAACCCCTCCGAGCTGCCCGATGAGGCTGCAGGACAGTCGATCTCGCGTCAGGTGCCGGTTGTCGTCCTCGACAAGCCCGCCGACTCGCTCGACCTCGCGGGGGTGCCCGATCAAGTCTCTGCCGGGGACCCGCTCTTCACCGTCGCCTGATCCCCTTCGCTCGCCACCGGGCCGGAGCTCCTGAATCCTTGAAACAACATAAACGCAGGTTGGATTCTCTTTACTTCTGTGGATTTCACTTCTACCGTGGAGCGAGTCACCACCGGTAGCGGCGCCCTGGCGCCCCACAGGACGAGGGAGTCCATCGCGATGTACGCACCCGAGCGGCAGCAGCGCATCCTGACGATGGCGCGCGCACAGGGGCGGGTCGAGGTCCTGGCCCTGTCCGAGGAGCTCGGGGTGACGACGGAGACGGTCCGCCGCGACCTCACCGCCCTCGAGCGGCGCGGGGCCCTGCGCCGCGTCCACGGTGGCGCACTCCCGGTCGAGCGCCTCGAGGTCGAGCCGCCCCTGGCGACCCGCACCAGCCAGAACTCGCAGACCAAGCGACGCATCGCCGCCCGCGCCCTCGACGAGCTGCCCACGGAGGGGACGGTCCTGCTCGACGGCGGCTCGACGACCCGGGCCCTCGCCGAGCTCATGCCTGACCGGCCCGGCCTGACCGTCGTCACCAACTCCATCGACACCGCGGCGATCCTCCAGACCCACGCCGAGACCGATCTCTACGTCCTCGGCGGTCGCGTCCGGGGCCGCACCGGTGCGTGCGTGGGGGACTGGCTCACGTCCGCCCTCGCCGAGGTCACCGTCGACGTCGCCCTCATCGGGACCAACGGTTTTTCCCCGACCCGCGGCATGACGACCCCCGACCAGGCCGAGGCCGTCGCCAAGCGCGCCATGGTCGGCGCGGCGCGCCGGGCGGTGGTCCTCGCGGACGCCACCAAGGCCGGCGACGACCACTTCCACCGTTTTGCCGACACCACGTCGATCGACCTGCTCATCACCGACGAGGCCCTCGACGCGGACACCGCGGCCGAGCTCGGCGCCGAGGGCATGGCGGTGGTGCGCGCATGATCATCACGCTCACGCCCAACCCGAGCATCGACCGCACGGTCGCCTTCCCCGAGCTGTACCGGGGGGCCGTCAACCGCGCCTCCTCGAGCCGGATCGACCCGGGCGGCAAGGGGGTCAACATCTCTCGTGCCCTCACCGCGCACGGAGCGTCGACCGTCGCCGTCCTCCCCGAGGGCGGGCCGGAGGGGCACCTCATGGCGGAGCTGCTCGACGACGCGGGGGTGGCGCGGCACGGGGTCGGGATCCGCGAGTCGGTCCGGCTCAACGTCACCGCCGTCGAGCCGGACGGCACGACGACCAAGCTCAACGAGCCCGGCCCGACCCTGGACGAAGGGGAGGTCCGTGCCCTCCTCGAGGCGGTCGCCTCCGACGTCCGTGCGGCTCGAGGCGCCCCGGTCTGGGTCGTCAGCTGCGGTTCCCTCCCTCCCGGGGCGCCCGTCGACCTGCACGCCCGCCTCGTGCGCTCGGCCCGGGAGGCCGGAGCCCTGGTGGCCGTGGACTCCTCGGGGGACCCCCTTCGTCCTGCGGTGGCGCAGCACCCCGACCTGATCAAGCCCAACCGCGTCGAGCTCGAGGAGCTCGTCGGAGCCGACCTCAGCACGCTCGGTGACGTCATCGACGCTGCGACCGGCCTCGTCGCGGCGGGGGTCGGCACGGTCGCGGTCAGCCTCGGCCGCGACGGCGCCGTCCTCGTCGACGCTGCGGGTGCGACGCACGCCCGGGCCGCGATCGGCCGGCCCCGCTCCACGGTCGGCGCGGGCGACTGCATGCTGGCCGGCCTCATCCACGACCTGTCGGCCGGGCGCCCCGCCGAGGATGCCCTGCGCACGGGCGTGCTCTGGGGAGCCGCCGCCGTCGCCCTCCCCGGCAGTCGCGTCCCCGGCCCGGACGACCTCGCCGGCATCGCCGTCGAGACGAGCACGACCCCCGACCGCTCCCTCGCCGTCCGCGACTGAGCCCCCCGAAAGGAACCGAGATGGCGCTCATCACCGAATCCCAGGTCGTCCTCGACCTGGCCGCACCGGACCGGCACGCGGCGACCCGCATCCTCGCCGAGACGCTGGCGACGACCGGTCGGGCCACCGACGTCGAGGCCTTCCTCGAGGACGTGCGTGCCCGCGAGGAGACGATGGCGACCGGCCTGCCCGGCGGCATCGGGATCCCGCACGCCCGCAGCGCCGCGATCACCGAGCCCTCGCTCGTCTTCGGTCGCTGCGCCGAGGGCATCGACTGGGGGGCCAAGGACGGTCCGGCCACGCTCGTCTTCCTCATCGCTGCTCCCGAGGGTGGTGGAGAGGCGCACATGCAGGTCCTCCCCAAGCTCGCGAAGGCCTTGATGGACAAGGACTTCCGCGCCGCACTGGAGGCGGCCACGACCGAGGCCGAGGTCGTCGACATCGTCACCGACCGGGTAGCGCTCGACGAGCCCGCCGCTGCACCGGCCGCCGCGACCACGGCGTCCGCCACGACCGATGGCGACGCCGGGGCGAAGGGGGAGGACCCCCCTTCGTCGGACGGCGCCTCGCCCCTGCACCTCGTCGCGGTCACCTCGTGCCCGACCGGCATCGCGCACACCTACATGGCCGCCGAGGCCCTCCAGGTGGCGGCGCAGGAGGCCGGTCACACGATCTCCGTCGAGACGCAGGGCTCGGCCGGCTCGAAGCCCCTGTCGCGCCAGGACATCCGCAGCGCCGACGCGGTGATCTTCGCCCACGACCTCGAGGTCAGGGACAAGGGTCGCTTCGCCGGCAGGCCCACTGTCGACGTGGGTGTGAAGAAGGCGGTCTCCGACGCCCCCGAGCTCGTCGAGCGGGCCACGACCATGGCCCGTGAGTGGGCCGCGGACCCGGACCGTGCCGCCGCGAACGCCGCGAGGGCGGAGGAGGACGACGCTGCCCGTGGCGCGGACGACGAGGTGTCGGCGGGCACCAAGGTGCGTCAGTGGCTCATGACGGGCGTCAGCTACATGATCCCCTTCGTCGCCGCCGGCGGGATCCTCATCGCGCTGTCCTTCATGCTCGCCCAGGTCGCCCTCGGCGATCAGGGCGCCATCGAGATCACGAAGTACGCCCTCGGCGCCGACGGCAAGTACGACATCGCCAACAGCTTCAGCCTGCTGAGCCTCACCTCGTGGGCCGCGCTGATGTACGTCATGGGCAGTGCCGCCTTCGCCTTCCTCGTGCCGATCCTCTCCGGCTACATCGCCTACGCCATCGCCGACCGCCCGGGCCTCGTGCCCGGCATCGTCGGCGGCTGGATCGCGGCGGAGATGGGCGCCGGCTTCCTCGGCGGCCTGGCCACCGGCTTCCTCGCCGGCTTCGTCGCCCGCTGGATCGCGGGGTGGAATGTGCACAAGGGCGTTCGTGGCGTCATGCCCGTCGTCGTCATCCCGCTGCTGTCGACCGCACTCACGGCCGGTCTCTTCATCACCGTCCTCGGCCGCCCGATCACCTGGCTCATGGACAACCTCACCGAGACGCTCGAGGGCATGGGCGGCGGCAGCGCACTCGTGCTCGGGATCGTGCTCGGCGCGATGATGGGCTTCGACCTCGGGGGCCCGGTCAACAAGGTCGCCTATGCCTTCGCCACGACCGGTCTCACCGCGGCCGGCACGGCCACGGACGCGATCCAGCTGAAGATCATGGCCGCGGTCATGGCGGCCGGCATGGTCGCCCCCCTGGCCATGGCGCTCGCGACGACCGTCCGACCGCGACTCTTCACCGAGCCGGAGCGCGAGAACGGCCGGGCCGCCTGGCTGCTCGGGGCCTCCTTCATCTCCGAGGGGGCCATCCCCTTCGCCGCCGCCGACCCGATCCGGGTCATGGCCAGCTCGCTCGTCGGGTCGGCCGTCACCGGTGGCATCGCCCTCGCGGCAGGCGTGACCCTCCGTGCACCGCACGGCGGCATCTGGGTGCTCCCCCTCATGGGCAACTTCCTCATGTTCGTCGTCGCCGTCGCCGCAGGCGTCGTCGTCATGACCGCCATCGTCGTGGCGCTGAAGTCCATCGGCTCCGCCGCCGCGAAGTCCGGCCACGGCCCGGAGCGGGTCGCGGCCTGACAGGGTGGGGGCCCGGGCCCCCGGGCACCCACCGACCACCACCACACCACCAGGAGAACCCCATGGCCAGCCGCACCACCACCATCGCCTCGTCCGTCGGCCTCCACGCCCGCCCCGCTGCGCTCTTCGTCCAGCAGGCCAGCGAGTCCGGTCTTGACGTGCAGATCGCCCGGCCCGGCGACGAGCCGGTCGACGCGACGAGCATCCTCGGGGTCATGGCCCTCGGGGCCAAGCACGGGGAAAAGGTCGAGCTCACCGCCGAGGGCGACGGTGCCGAGCAGGTCCTCGACGGCCTCGTCACCCTCCTCGAGACCGACCTCGACTCGCAGGAGTGAGCACCATGGCCGACGAGGACCGCAGCACCCGACGCGGCATCGGGGTCTCCCCGGGCAGTGCCTACGGCCCCGTGGTGCTCGTCGCCCCGGCGGTCCGCGCGCCCGAGGGCGAGCTGGCGGCGAGCGACCCCGCGCTGGCGCTCACCGAGGTGGGGGCGGCCTTCGAGTCGGTCGCCCGCGACCTCGACGAGCGGGCCGGCCGGGTCGACGACACCGCTGCCGAGATCCTCACGGCCACCGCGCTCATCGCCCGCGACAAGAGCCTGCACAAGGCCGCCGGCAAGCACCTCGACGAAGGGGAGGGCCCGGCCACCGCGATCGAGTCCGCCGTGGAGGACTTCGCCGTCCAGTTCGAGGCCCTCGGCGGCTACTTCGTCGAGCGGGTCGCCGACCTGCGTGACGTCGGCGCACGGGCCGTCGCCGCGCTCCTCGGGGTGCCCGCGCCCGGCGTCCCCGAGCTCACGAGGCCGAGCGTCGTCGTCGCGGAGGACCTCGCTCCGGCGGAGACGGCCGTCCTCGACCGGGCGCTTGTCCTCGCCATCGTCACCAGCAGCGGCGGCCGCACCAGCCACACCGCGATCCTCGCGGCCCAACGCGGCATCCCCGCCGTCGTCCAGTGCGAGGGTGCCCTCGAGCTGCCCGTCGGAACCCCGGTCGCGGTCGACGGCGACATGGGCACCGTGACCCTCGAGCCGAGCGAGGCCTTCGTCGCCGACCTCGACGCCCGGCGTGAGCGCCGGACCGCTGCGCTCACGGGCTCGAGCGGGCCCGGACGCACCAGTGACGGCCACTCGGTGGCGCTGCTGGCCAACATCGGCGACGTCGACGATGCGGTCGAGGCGGCCGCCCAGGACGTCGAGGGTGTCGGGCTCTTCCGCACCGAGTTCGTCTTCCTCTCGGCGACGTCCGCCCCGACTGCGCAGGAGCAGACGGAGATCTACCGCCGGGTGCTTGCCCCCTTCGGGGACCGACGGGTCGTCGTGCGGACCCTCGATGCCGGCGCCGACAAGCCGCTCGCCTTCGCCGACCTCGGCCCGGAGGCCAACCCGGCCCTCGGCCGTCGCGGGCTGCGGCTCTCCGCTGCCCGTCCGGAGCTGCTCGACACCCAGCTCGAGGCGCTCGCCGCCGCTGCCAAGGACACCGGGGCAGATGTGCGCGTCATGGCCCCGATGGTCGCGACCGCGGAGGAGGCGGACTGGTTCGCCCGCCGGGTGCGCGAGCACGGGCTCACCAAGGCCGGCGTGATGATCGAGGTGCCGGCGGCCGCCCTTCGCTCCCGACACGTCCTCGCCGACATGGACTTCGCGAGCATCGGCACCAATGACCTCTCGCAGTACACCCTCGCGGCCGACCGCATGCAGGGCGAGCTGTCCGACCTGCTCGACCCGTGGCAGCCGGCCGTCCTCGATGTCATCGCCGCCGCGTGCGACGGGGGAGCGGCGACCGGGACCCCGGTCGGCGTCTGCGGCGAGGCCGCCGGCGACCCACTCCTCGCCCTCGTCCTCGTCGGCCTCGGCGCCTCGAGCCTGTCCATGGCTCCCGGCAAGGTCGCGATGGTGCGCCTGGCGCTGTCGCGGCACTCGCTGCCGCAGTGCCAGCAGATCGCGACGAGCGTGCGCGAGGCGCGGACCGCAGCGGACGCCCGGCAGGCGGCCATGACGCTCGTCACCCCCGAGCTGCGCGAGCTGCTCTGAGGGCGGGCTCGGTCGATCGCCGCACCCGGTGGCCGCTACAGTGGCGAAGCGACCCAGACGGCTGGCCGCATCCCCAACCCCCGGAGTACATCGCGTGAACGACGTCCGTCCCGATGCAGTCATCATCCTCGCCGCGGGCGAGGGAACCCGGATGAAGTCAACCCTCCCCAAGGTCCTCCATCCCATCGGTGGATCCCCGCTCCTCGGGCACGCGATGCGCGCCGCCTCGGGTGCCGGTGCCGCGGAGACGGTCGTCGTCATCCGCCACCAGCGTGAGCGGGTCGCCGCCTTCATCGACGAGTTCAACGGGGCGGCGGAGCGTGCCTGCCGCACCGCCGACCAGGACGAGGTCAAGGGCACCGGCCGGGCCGTCGAGTGCGGCCTGGACGCCCTGCCCGAGGACCTCACCGGCACCGTCGTCGTGACCATGGGCGATGTCCCGCTGCTGTCCGCCGACACGATCAGCGAGCTGACCCGGGCCCACACCGCGGCCGGCGCCGCGGTCACCGTCATCACCTCGGTCCTCGAGGACGCCAAGTCCTACGGTCGCATCGTCCGCGGCACCGACGGCAGCGTCGAGCGGATCGTCGAGTTCAAGGACGCGAGCGAGGCCGAGCGCGGGATCCGGGAGATCAACTCCGGCATCTACGCCTTCGACGCCGCGGTCCTGCGCCGCGAGCTGGCCAATGTCACGACCGACAACGCCCAGGGCGAGAAGTACATCACCGACATCCTGCAGCTGGCCCGCGCGGCCGGGGGCACCGTCGCCGCCCACGTCCTCACCGACCTGTGGCAGACCGAGGGCGTCAACGACCGCGTCCAGCTCGCGCAGCTCGGCAAGGAGCTCAACCGCCGCACCTGCGAGCAGCACATGCGCGCCGGCGTGACGATCGTCGACCCGGACACCACGTGGATCGACGTCGACGTCACCATCGCCGCGGACACGACGATCCAGCCCGGCACCCAGCTGCTCGGCGCGACGAGCATCGGCGCCGAGGCCACCGTCGGCCCCGAGGTCACCCTCACCGACTGCGAGGTCGGCGACCGGGCCGTGGTCCGCCGTGCGGAGGGCCTGCTCGTGGTCATCGGCGCCGAGGCCACGGTCGGCCCCTACTCATACCTGCGCCCGGGCACGCGGCTCGGCGCGAAGGGGAAG
>JBQGNO010000050.1:0-8787 GCA_052087725.1 Janibacter sp.
CCCGTGGCTCGCCGGGTGCTCGGCGCTGCCGGCGAGCACGCCGCCCGAGGCCGGGTCATCGCCCTGTCCGGCGAGCCGGACGCCTACCGGCACGGCTTGGCCGCCCTCGACTCGGTCGTCGCCGAGCACGGCGTCGCGTCCCTCACCGACGACGTCCTCACCACCTGGGCCCAGCTGCTCCTCCGGCACGGTCGTGACGAGGAGCTGGCCGCGCTGCTCGCGGATCCCGACCTCGGCTTCTCGGACATCGGCCGGTGGGCCCTGCGCACCGACCTGCTCAACCCCCACCGTCTCGCGACCGCTCGGCCCGGGGCCGCCGGGAGCGACCCGGCCACCGCCGAGGAGCACTGGCTCGACGTCTTCAACGAGGTCCATGCCGAGGACGGCCTGGAGCCGATCCGGCTCCTCACCGGCGAAGGGGGCGACACCCCCTTCCGCCGTCTCACCGCACCGGTCACGGACCACGTCGACGGGGAGCTGGTGACGGTGGTCATGTCGGCCTACAACCCCGACCGGGACCTGCTCATGGCCGTCCGGAGCGTCCTCGAGCAGACGTGGCGCAACCTCGAGCTGCTCATCGTCGATGATGCCTCCGCCGCCGACACCCACCCGGTCCTCGACGAGGCCGAGTCCCTGGACCCACGCGTCCGGGTGGTCAGGGCTCCCCACAACCGCGGGACGTACGAGGCCCGCAACCTCGCCCTCTCCATCGCCCGGGGCCGATGGATCACCTTCCACGACAGCGACGACTGGGCCCACCCCCGCCGGGTGGAGCACCAGGTGCGCCACCTCCTCGACTCGCCCACGGTCCTGGCCAACCGCACGTGGACCCTGCGGGCCTACGCGGACCTGTCGATGACCTTCATCGGCTATCCGGCGCGGCGGCTCAATGCCAGCTCGCTCCTCTTCGACCGTCTGCAGGTCACCCGGCTCATCGGCGGCTTCGACGCCACCCGCAAGAGCGGCGACATCGAGCTGCCGCTCCGTCTCGCCGCCGCGAGGCCGGGCAGCCTCCATGACCTGACCCACCCGGCTCCGCTGGCCATCACGCAGCTGCGGGCCAGCTCCCTCTCCCGCGGGGACTCGCTCCCGGGATGGATCCGCTGGGATCGGCTGGCCTACCGCGACAGCTACCGGGAGTGGCACCGGCAGATCGCGTCGGGGCGGCTGAGCCCGGTCCTGCCCGCCCCGTCCGGCCGGCCCTTCCCCCTTCCCCTCCCCTCCTGGGCGCCGGACCGTGCCTCCACGGACGAGACCACCCGGTGGGACGTCGTGGTCCTGGGCGACCTGCGGTGGAAGGCGCACGGTGCCCGGCGGTCGCTCGGGGTGGCCCGGACCACCGCGCAGTCCGGTCTGCGCACGGCCATGGCCCACGGGGAGGCGCACCGTCCGCTGTCGGGCAAGCTGTCCGTCCTCGTCGCCGGGCTCCCGGAGGACATGCGGATGGGGCGGCTCGCCCTGACAGACCTCCACGAGGCGGACGAGTGCGACGTGCTGGTGGTCACCGAGCCCGCCAGCCTCCTGCACCTCGACGACGCCCGGATGCGGGCCCGGCAGGTCCTCGTCGTGGCCGACGACCCGGTCCCCGACGGGTGGAGCGTCGCGGCCATCGACCGGCGGTGCGAGGACCTTTTCGGGGTGCTGCCGCAGTGGGGCGGCCCCGACCTCGTCCACGACCCTGCCGATGGCATCTCGCCCGTGCGACGCGACGTCCCGGCCGACCGATGGTGCGATGTCGACCTGAGCACCGTGACCGGTGGGGAGTGGATGCGCGTCGGCCCGCTCACCGCGCCCCGCCCGCTGGACCGCCGTCGGATGGGCACCACGGTGCGCTCCACCGTGGTCATGGGTCACCATCTGGCCGACAGCCCCCGACGCTGGCCGTCCCTCCCGGAGGACGCCCGCGCAGCCTGCCCGAGCGAGCTCGCCCTCTCACCCGACCCCGCCGCCACACCGGTCCCGATCGAGCTGCACGGGCTGCAGGGCCTGAAGACTCCGCTCACGGCCCTGGAGCTCGACATGCGGCCACCGACGTGGGTCTCTTTCGCCGGCAAGAACCTCACCCCGCGGGAGTTCCTCTCCCACATCGACGTGTGGGTCTACTTCGGCGAGTGGGACGCCATCGCGCAGATCGCTGCGCTCGAGGCGCTGGCGGCGGGCCTGCCCTGCGTGCTCGGGCCCGAGGCGGCCGTCAGCGCCCTGCAGGGACCCGTCCGGTGCGTCCCCCCGGAGCGGGCCCGCGAGGCGATGGAGGACCTGCTGTCACAGCCGCAGACCGAGCGCTCCTCCGCCGAGCTGCGTCAGGCCGACTGGAGCCGGGCCCTGCGTCAGCTGCTGCCCGCCGGCCGGGTGGAGTCCAGCACCTCGTCGTAGATGCGGGCGTAGCGCGGGTCGTTGTGCGCCCAGGTGCGGTGCTCCAGCACCCAGGCGCGCGCGTCCGCCGCCAGGCGGGCACGCCTCTCGGGGGAGTCCGCCAGGGTCTGCAGGACATCGGCCAAGGAGGAGGCGTCGCCGGTGACGAAGGTCTCCCCCCGTGCGCCCGCACCGGTGATCTCCTGGAGCGCCGGGAGGTCCGAGACCACCAGCGGCACCCCGAGCGCCATCGCCTCGTACGGCTTGAGCGGTGTGACCAGACGAGCGGCCCGCTCGTCGATGCGGGGGATGACGAAGACGTCGAGCTGGGCGTAGTACTGAACGACGTCGTCGTGCGGGATGCGCCCGGTGAAGTGGACGGCGTCGCCGGCGTCGATGTCGCGGGCGTGCTGCTCCAGCAGCTCCCGTCGGCCGCCGTCCCCGACGATGAGCGCCGTCGCGGGCACACCGCGGCGCCTCAGCTCGACGGCGGCGTCGATGAGCAGCTCCTGGCCCTCGCGGTAGTGGTCGAGGTTGGAGACATACCCGAAGACGAAGCGGTCGGTGAGCCCGAGCTCGGCGCTCAACCCCTCGTCCCGCTCCACGGGGACGAAGGCGCTCGGGTCGACGCCGTTGGGCACGACGTGGACGTGGCCGGGGTCGACCTCGCGGGAGACGATGTCCGCCTTCATCGACTCGCTCAGGGTCACCACGGCAGCAGCCGAGCGCATCGCCCCCGCCTCGGCCGCCCACCGGCGTCGATAGATCTCGGCCCGCTCTGCCCAGGCCACGTCACGCGTCCAGAGCGCCTCGAAGAAGCCTCGGACCTCGTAGACCACGGGGATGTCGAGAGCACGGCCGACGGCCAGCGCCACGAGCGCTGCCTCGGTCCCCCGGTGCCCGGAGTGGACGTGGATCAGGTCCGGTGCCTCCTCCGCGACCACGGGGGCCAGAGCGGAGGCGTAGGCATCGAGGTAGGCGTCCCAGGGCTCCTTCGGGGGGATGGTCTCCCGCAGCAGGTGCCGATAGCGCACGCCACCCACGACGTCCTCCTGCGGCACGTCCTCGATCCCCAGGGTGCGGGGGAAGTCCAGTGCGGTGACCGCCACCGGGTCCAGGCCGGCTCGTGCCTGACCGGTCAGCGTGTACATGCTGCGCATGGAGTAGCCACTCTGCCGCTGGGGCATCCCGATCTTCAGCAGGTGGAGGACCCGTCGGCTCCCCCCGGGAGGGGCTGGCCGGTCGAGACCGGCGAGGACGTCCGGGTCGATCGTCGGCAACCAGCCCGGCTCCGACTCCTTCCAGCGGCCTTCCGCCGCGCGGAGGAATCGGCGCAACGACCGGTCGTCGGGCGCGATCTCGGTGCGACGCCGGAGGACCTGCAGGTGCAGGCTGAGGGCGCCACCCTTGCTGGCACTCATCTGAATCTCGCGCAGGAGCTTCGCGTCCGGGACCTGCTGGCTGCTGATCCGGGCGAACTCCTGCTCGGCCAGGGCCAGGGCCTGCTCATGATCGCCCGCCTGCGTCAGCGCCTCGAGGCGGGCTCTGGCCCGGTCATCGACGTCCGGCTCCGGATCAGCGGACGGCTCGGGGGCGACCGGCTCCGGAGCGGTCGGGGGGTCCGTCGCCACCGATCGATCACTCGTCGTGACGGCACCTCGCGCCAGACGGCGACGCACACGTTGGCCCAGACGTCTCAGATCAGCCACGCGGTGAGGCTATCCGCCGCCGGTGGTCACCGGCGGGACCTCGCTCAGGTGCCGAAATCGGGGTGTCGCAGGAGCCCCAGCCACTGCTCGCGCGTGTTGGCGAGGAAGTGCCCTGCCTCCGCCGACCACGTGTGACCGTCCGAGGCGGCGTGCCGCACGTAGAGGTAGCCGATGTCGTGGGGGCGGTAGATCATCGCGCCGGCGGAGGTCGCCGCACGCATCAGGGCGCTGTCGACGGCACGCGGGACGTCGGACCAGCCCCCGAGCGAGCGCAGGTCGTCGGCCCCGAGGAGGATCGTCCCGCCGGCGACCCGGTGCACGGGAGTCTCGGGGGTGCCGATGACGCGCCGCACGGTGGTGTCGAGCGCCTCGACGTGGACGACGGTGCTGCTCTTGCCGACGACCGGTGCGCCGGAGACGCTGCGGGCGATGACGAGGTCACGCAGGTGGTCGGGCCCGTAGTGGTCGTCGTCGTCCATCTTGGTCAGGAGCTCTCCGGAGGCGGTCTCCGCGGCCAGCTGCAGGGCGTGGCCGAGGCTGCGGTCACCGGGCACGGCGATGACCTGCAACCCGAAGTCCCCGACATCGGGCTCGGGGAGGTCCTCGGGGTCTCCGCCGTGGACGGCGACGACGACCTCGACCTGTCGGTGGGTCTGGGCACGGATCATCGCCGTGATGTCCGCGAGCAGGTGGGGCCGGCGGGTCGCGAGGAGGATCGAGATCGTCGGCGTGGCATCGAGGCGAGTGCCCAGCACCTGGCGTCGCTGGCGCACCGCGGCGATGTCGAAGGCGAGATCCCCCGGGCGGCCGTGCGCAGCCCCGGGCACCTCGGCATGCACCCGCCGTGAGGCGACTGCGGGCAGGTCGCCGACGACGAAGGTGCCCCGGGCGATGGCGCGGCTGACGAAGGTGGCGAGCGCGCTCGTCGTCCCGGCGTCCGGAGGCGGGCCGGCGGGCTCGGCATCGACGCTCAGCGCGTGCACGTGGTCCAGCCGGGCGAGGCCGTCGGCCAGGGCCGTGGGGCTGCCCCAGCCACCGCGAAGGGGGCGACGCCACGGGCAGGTGAGGGACCACCCTTCGCCGGTGAGGGCCAGATGGGCCCGGCGGTCGCTGTCCGGGCCGGGGACCCGCCCGACAGGGATGTCCTCGGCCGCCAGCACGGGAGTCGGCACGCTCACGGGGTCCACGCTAGCCGCACCGCCTCCGACCGGCGTGCGCGTGACCTAGGTTGGGGACATGACCGGCCGCCAGCCCGAACCCGCCCGCGTCCGTGGCGACGCCTCCGACGCACCTGCCGCCCTCGAGGCCGCAGTGGCCGGGTCCGACTCGGTCCTCGTGCACGACGGGGATCTCGAGTTCGCCGACGGGGCGATCGAGCGCATGCAGCGACTGCTCCACCGCCCGCACCGCCGCCTGCTGCGGGTGCACACCGACGGCGGCACCTGCTATCTCGCCCGCGTCGAGCTGCTCTCCACCGCTCTGCGGCACGGGGTCCCGGCCACGATGCTCGTCGCCGACCCGCCCGGGCTCGACCGCGAGATCGCCCTGGCCGTGGACGCGGACCTCCTCGAGAGCCCGACGCCGATCGACGACCCCGGCTCGGGTCGGTGGCGCCTCTGGCTCGACGGGGCAGACCTCGGTGTGCGCGCCGCGACCGACAGCGACCCGGGGTGGGCCCGCACCATGGCCCGTCGGCACGGGGCGGCAGCAGGGCTGAAGACCGTCATCCGACGCCGGGCGGGCCGGGCCCGCCGCGAGGTCACGCGCCTGCGCGAGCGTCCTCAGCGATAGATCCAGCGGGCGATGTCCGCCCGGGCCTGCCGGTACTCCGTCGAGGCCCCTTCCACGAGGTGCTCCAGCGGGTCCTGACCGACCCGGTGCGCCGGTAGCTCCTCCGTCAGCCGAAGGGGGCGCCTCCCCCGCCGCTGCGCGCCGGGCTCCCCGTCCGCGGACGGCCACGCGACCGGGGTCCTCGGGTCGGGCAGGGCCCGGCGCCAGGCGGGTGGTCCCCACGGGCCGGCCCCGGCGAGACTCCGCGGAGGGCCGGAGCGTGCGGCGAGGTCGACGAGCAGACGGGCCGCATCGACTCCCCCGGTGGTGTCCGGCAGCTCCCGGCAGGCCGCACGCAGGCCCTCGGCGGTGTCGGGGTCGAGGAGCCGGCCCATCGCCACGCGCATCGCCCCGGGGTCGCCCGGCGGGGCGGTGAGGCAGGCCCCGTCGGCCTCAAGGATCGCTGCGCGCCCCGGTTGGTCGTCGGTACCCAGGGACTGGCCCGGCACGAGGACGGTCGGGATCCGGGCGCCGAGGAGCTCGTGCACCGAGTTGTAGCCGGCCGCGCTCACCGCGCCGTCGAAGGCGGCCAGCGAGCGCGCCAGGGGGTAGGTGTCGGTGAGCAGCACGACGCCCTCGGCGTCGGCGCCGACCCCGTGCGTGGCCAGCGCCGGACTCGTCACGGCCACCTGCCAGTGGGGAGCCCGCTCGCGCAGTACCTCGAGGGCGACCCGGACCGGCGAGCCCACGTCCTCGAGCGCGCCGGTGCCCGGCGTGAGCAGCAGGGCGGGGCGGTCGGGGTCGGGGTCGAGCCCGAGCGCCCGGCGTGCCTCGGCGCGGTCGTGGGTCGCGATGGCATCGGCGATCGAGATCGGCGCGATCTGCACCGCGTCGCGCCGGGCCGCGGTCAGCCCGACATCGCCGGCGGCCGCGAAGTCACCCGGCTCGATGACGAGGTCGAAGAGGTCGGCGTGCTCGAGCCACTCGGCCCCCACCCCGGCGCGCCACATCCCCCTTCGCATCCAGACGAAGGCCGTCCCCGGCAGCGCCCGGCGCGCCTCCCGCAGACCGGCGTAGGGCACGACCCCGTCGAAGAGGACGAGGCGGGCGCCGGTCTCCGCGACCAGGGCCCGCAACCGGTGGGCGAAGTACGGCTCCCAGCCGTAGGCGGGGTGGACGTCCCGCAATCGGCGGGCCGGTCCCCCCTTCGGCAGCCACCCGCTCTTGCGGCTCGGGCAGTACTCGGTGCGCACCCCGTGCAGCTCGGGCAGGCGACCCGCTGCCACGGCCGTGCGCACGGTCGGCAGGGCGCCCGAGAGGGAGAGGAGGACGGGGTCGAGCTGCTCCGGTGCACTGAGCGCGAGAGTCAGCTGTCGGGTCAGGTGCCCCATCCCCACGCCATTGCTCGTGACCAGCACGACGGGCAGGGGCACCGGAGGCGAGCTGGACATGGCGCCACTGTATGACCGGATGGACTGCGTCTCCGCAGCAGCGGCCGGTATGATCGCGCAAGCCACCGGGGATCCCGGTCGCCCGCCGGGACACCGGCGGGCACGACAACCAAGAAGGAAGCACAGTGGCGGACGTCGCGATCATCGGCCAGGGCTATGTCGGTCTCCCCCTGGCGCAGGAAGCCTCCCGCGTCGGGGTCAAGGTCCTCGGCTTCGACATCAACCAGGGCGTCGTCGACGCCCTGAACTCCGGTGTCTCCCACATCGACGACCTCTCCGACGACGACATCCGCGAGATGGTCGGCGCCGGCTTCGAGGCGACGACCGACCCCGCGCGTCTCGCCGAGGTCTCGACCATCGTCATCTGCGTGCCGACCCCGCTGTCCGAGGAGGGCGGCCCGGACCTCGGCCCGATCAACTCCGCGGTGGCGACGATCGCCGCGCACCTGCAGCGCGGTCAGACGATCGTCCTCGAGTCGACGACCTACCCGGGCACCACCGACGAGGTCGTGCGCCCGACCCTCGAGGCCGGTGGCCTCGTCGCCGGCACCGACTTCCACCTCGCCTTCTCCCCCGAGCGCATCGACCCGGGCAACGAGAAGTTCGGCGCGAAGAACACCCCCAAGGTCGTCGGCGGTCACACCCCCGCCTGCGCCGATGCGGCGGCGGCCTTCTACGAGCAGTTCGTCGACACCGTCGTGCGCGCCAAGGGCACGCGTGAGGCCGAGACGGCCAAGCTGCTGGAGAACACCTACCGGCACATCAACATCGCGCTGGTCAACGAGATGGCGCGCTTCTGCCACGACCTCGACATCGACCTCTGGGATGTCATCGCCGCGGCGAAGACCAAGCCCTTCGGCTTCCAGGCCTTCTACCCCGGTCCCGGCGTCGGCGGTCACTGCATCCCGATCGACCCGAACTACCTCTCCTACAACGTGCGCGCGAAGCTCGGCTACCCCTTCCGCTTCGTCGAGCTCGCCCAGGAGATCAACTCCACGATGCCGGCCTACGTCGTGCAGCGCGCGCAGAACATCCTCAACGAGGACAGCAAGGCGCTGCGCGGCTCGACCGTCCTCCTGCTCGGCGTGACCTACAAGTCGGACATCGCCGACCAGCGCGAGTCGCCGGCGGTGCCGATCGCCCAGCAGCTCATCGCCAAGGGCGCCACGGTCCAGTACTTCGACGCCAAGGTCGCGGACTGGACCGCCGTCCCCGAGGCCGGTCGGGTCGACGACCTCGACGCCGGCGTCGCCGCGGCCGACCTCACGGTCCTGGTGCAGAACCACAAGTCCTTCGATGTCGAGGGCCTCGCCGGCAAGGCGCAGCGCTTCTTCGACACCCGGGGCGTGGCCGAGGACAGTGACAAGGTCGAGCGGCTGTGACCGCGGGCCCGCAGCGGGCCTCACTCCCACCGGCACCCACCACCGAGGAGGCCGCGGAGCTCGCGGCCCGGCACGGGCTGCGGACGCTCTCTGAGCGTCCGCCGCTCGGCCGCTACCTCGTCG
>JBQGNO010000051.1:0-8797 GCA_052087725.1 Janibacter sp.
GGCGTTCCTTCCTGTGGACCCTCTCGTCCTCGGAGTCCTACGCCAAGAACGAGGACAACCGCCTCGGTCAGCTGTGGGCGGTCCTCAACCCGGCGCTGCTCATCGCGAGCTACTGGGCGATCTTCGGCCTGCTGCTGGGGACCGACCGTGGCGTCGACAACTTCGTCGGCTTCCTCGCCATCGGCGTGGTGATGTTCAGCTTCACCTCCACCGTGGTCACCCGAGGCGCCAAGTCGATCACCGGCAAGCTGCCACTCGTACGCGCCCTGCACTTCCCCCGCGCGATCCTGCCGATCTCCGTGACACTCACGGAGTTCATCGCCATCCTCCCCGCCGTCGCACTGCTCATCGTGCTGATGTTCGCCACCGGCGAGACCCCGAACTGGGAGTGGACACTCTTCCCCGTCGCGGTCCTCCTGCAGGGTCTGGCACTGCTCGGCATCGCCTTCATCTGTGCGCGCCTGGTCAACATCTCCCGCGATCTGGCCAACCTCATCCCGATCATCGTGCGCCTGCTGCGCTACGTCTCGGGGGTCTTCTTCCCCGTGGTCCACTACGCGCAGAACCTGCCCCCGGTCTTCCAGGACCTCGTCGTCTACCAGCCCTTCGCGCTCATGCTCAGCATCGGCCGCCAGTCCCTGCTCACCGGTGAGGGCAATGGCATCATCGTCAGCGACTGGCTGATGATGGCCGGCTGGGCGATCGGCCTCATCGTCGTCGGGCTCGTCGTCTTCTGGTGGGACGAGGCGAGGTACGGCCGTGGCTGATCCGCAGGAGCCGACCGAGGCGAAGGGGGAGATCGGCACCCCGACCGTGGTCGTCAGCCACCTCGACGTGAAGTTCACCGTCTACGGCGGGGGCCGCCGCGGCAACCCCAGCGCCCAGGGTGACGAGACCTCCTTCATGGACCGGCTCAGGCAGCGCCCCGCGCCCAAGGTGCGCGAGATCCACGCGGTCAAGGACGTCAGCTTCGTCGCCCACCACGGGGAGTCCATCGGCATCATCGGCCGCAACGGCTCCGGCAAGTCGACGCTGCTGCGTGCGGTCGGCGGGCTGATCCCCCCTTCGTCCGGGCGGTTGTGGGTCTCCGGCGAGCCCTCCCTCCTCGGCGTCAACGCCGTGCTGATGAACAAGCTGAGCGGCGAGCGCAACATCTACATCGGCGCGCAGGCCCTCGGCCTGAGCAAGACGGAGATCGCCGAGCGCTTCGACGACATCGTCGAGTTCGCCGGGATCGGCGACGCCGTCTACCTGCCGATGAGCACCTACTCCTCCGGCATGGGCGCGCGCCTGCGCTTCGCCATCTCCACGGCCGCCGCGCCGGACGTCCTGATGATCGACGAGGCGCTGGCCACCGGTGACGCCGACTTCCGGGCCAAGAGCAATGCCCGCATCGCCGAGATCCGCGACCAGGCCGGCACGGTCTTCCTCGTCTCGCACTCCAACTCCAACATCCGTCAGATCTGCGACCGGGTGCTGTGGATGGACCAGGGGCAGCTGATCATGGACGGGCCGACCGAAGAGGTCCTGCCCGCCTACGAGGCGACCCTCCCCAAGAAGGTGGACCGCAAGAAGGCGGCCGAGCCGAGCGAGCCGGAGGTGGCGGGGACGACCCGGTGGAACGGCGACAACCGCTTCCAGATCGCGACCCAGATCACCAGCCACACGTGGGAGCCCGGTGTCGCCGGGTGCTTCGTCGTGAGCATCCACCGGCTGGCCGCCGCGCGCGTGGTGGCCCCCATCGCGGCCCAGCTCGGCTGGCCGCTGCTGTGGGTCCGCCCCGGGGGCGTGCCGGCGATCACCCAGAAGGAGCTGGGCCGCCTCCAGCCCGAGCGGGTCATCGTCGTCGGTGGCGACGAGCTGGTCACCCCCGAGACCTACGGCCGCCTCGAGGAGCTGACCACGGGGTCCGTCGAGCGCATGGGCGATGACGACGCGACGCTCACCTCGATCGAGATGCTGCGGACCTTCCCCCCGACCGACTCCACGACCGTCCATGTCACCCACCAGCACGGCGCCGGGCGCGCTCCGGCCGTCTCGCTGGCGGCTGCCGTCTCCGGCCGGGCGGTCATCGCCTGCGACGAGGCGGAGGCCCCGCCGGACCTGCTCGCCGCGCTGAAGGAGGTCGACCCCCAGCACCTGCTCTTCAACGGCAACGAGGAGGACTGGTCGATGGACACCGTCGCGGCCCTGCGCGCAGCGACGGGCGCGACGACCGAGTTCTCTCCCACCGGGGGGCCGATGGCCCTGGCTGCCGGCCTGTGGGACGACGAGCAGCCCGGCAAGGAGGTCCTCGTCACCGGTCGTGCGGCGGTCGACATGCTCACTGCGGCCGTCGCCGCCGTGCACACCGACCGGCCCCTGCTGCTCTTCGCCGGGGACCGGGTCCCCACCCTCGTGCGCGAGGCCCTCACGCGGCTCGAGCCGCGGCACATCTACCTCGCCGGCACCATGCAGTCGCTGCCGCCGGCGATCCGCCAGGCACTCGGCGAGCTCGTCACGCCCCGTGAGGGCGACTCACCGACGCGGTGACCGCTCCTCGGCGATCCTCGTGAGCTCGGCGACGAAGGCCGCGGCCCCCTTCGCCCAGTCGTAGCGCTGCCGCACGAGCTCGCGCCCGCGCCGACCCATCGCGGCCGCCTCGGTGGGCTCCTGCCACAGCCGCACCGCGGCTTCGGCGGTCTCCTCGGGGTCGGCGAAGGGGACGATCGACCCCGCGCTGGCCTCGACGATGATCCCCTCGGCGAGCGGGAGGGGTGTGGTGATCGCCGGGACGCCGTGGGCGAGGTACTCGACGACCTTGGTGGGCATGGACCCGCGGTAGTTGGGCAGGTCCTGCAGCAGGGACAGGCCCGCGAGGGCGCCGTCGATCGTGGCCATGGCCTCGGCGGCGGGCCGGAATCCGCGCCAGGTCACGTATCCCCCACGCGTCCCCCGCTCCATGGCCGCGCGGGAGGCCTCGTCGCGGGCCGGCCCGACGACCTCGAGCGTGATCGCGCCCTCGGAGGCCACGTGCGCCAGGCGCGCCGCCTCGACCATGTCCTCACTGCCCCGGGCCGTGGTGAGGTTGCCGACGTGCACGAGGCGGGCGCCGCCGGCCGGGGGCATCTCCTCGGGGACGACGACGGCATTGGGGACGACCGCGTGCTCGTGGTCGAAGCGGTCGGCGTAGGCGTGCTCCGCGAGGAGCAGCGGGTGGCTGCGCTCGACGACGCGCTCGGCGCGGCGCCAGCCGGCGGCCACCGGACGACGAAGGGGAGCCGGCAGCCAGTCCTTGACGACGAGAGCCCCCGCCGGGTCCTCGTGGACGTCCCAGACGAGGTGGTCGATACCCAGGCCGGCAGTGGCAGGCAGCAGCTCGGGGTCGTGGACGAGGACGATGTCGTGCTCGGGCGCGAGGCGGCGCACGGCGGCGCGTGCCGCCCGCGCTGCGCCCACCCGCCGGCGGCCGGCGGCCCGGGGCAGGTCCACGCAGGTCAGGGCCCGGGTGGGCTCCGGCACGGTCAGGTCGTGGGCGACGAAGGGGGCGAGATAGGTCACCTGCCAGCCCGCCTCGAGGAGGGCACCGATCTCCCGATGACGGATCCGTGAGTCCTGCGGATGGTGGACCACGGTGACCACGAGGGCGCGGCGGGGGCCGGGCAGAGGCACGCTGTCTCCCTTCGTCATCGGTCGAGGTGATCCTACGTGTCCACAACGGCAACCGATGGGGCAGTCGCCGACGGAACCATGTACCGTGGGGACCACGAGAAACCACACAGATCCGGGTCCGCACTGGTAGTTCCGCAGCCTCGCTAGGAGGTCGCGGGAGGATCAGTGCCGGCCCGCACTAGCGTATGAGGGGGTCACGCCATGGGGCGCGGCCGAGCGAAGGCGAAGCAGACCAAGGTTGCCCGCGAGCTGAAGTACTACTCGCCGGACACCGATCTGGCGGCGCTGGAGGCGGAACTTCACGGCAACTCAGGCCGGCAAACCGACCGTGCGACGCACGACGGTGAGCAAGACCTGGAGGACGACGACTACGAGTCCTGGTCCAACGCGGAGCGGTAGATGCTCCGTCAGATCAGTCCCTGACGGCGCGCCTCGGCGACCGCGGCATCACGTCGCGAGACGCCGAGGCGGCCGTAGGTGTGGGACAGGTGTGACTTCACGCTCGACGCGCTCAGGTAGAGGCGATCAGCGATCTGCTGGTTGCCCAGCCCCGCGCCGACCAGACGCAGCACGTCGACCTCCCGCTCGGTGAGCGGCGGGGCCGCACGATGCTGGCGCTGCACGAGGGGCCCGGTCACCGGCTGGTCCATATCGGGGCGCTCCCCCCGGGCCGCGGCGCGGATGGCGGCGCCGATCTGCAGCGGCGTGCTCGACATCACGAGGCACCCGTGGGCTCCTGCGGTGATGACGTCCTCGGCGAGCGACTCGTCCTCGGTGAGGACCACCCAGGCAGCATCGCGCTGACTCTCGCGCGACGCCGTGAGCACCTCCACCGGACCCTGCCCACGGTCGAGGTCCCCGGCGAGCACGATGACGTCGATGTGCGGGGTCTCGGCGACCTCCTTCAGCGTCGCTGCCGAGGGGACGACCTGCAGATCCGGGTCCGCGTCGAGCACGGCCAGCAGCGCGTCCCGACGGCCCTCGGCAGCATCGGCGACGAGGACACGGGCCACGGCGCTCAGGTGTGCTCCCCGACGACCTGGACGGCTCCGCCATCCACGCCCTTGGCGCCCTGCACGACCTCGACACCGTCCTCGGCGGGAGTCGTGCCGGCGTCGGTGATCTCACCGAGGACCCAGGCGTCGATGCCCGCTGCCTTCGAGCGGGCGATGGCTGCGTCCACGGACTCCTGCGGCATCGCACCGACGAAGCCGATCCCCATGTTGAGGGTGCGCTCGAGGTCCGCGCGCGGCACGGACCCGAGCTCACCGATGAGGGAGAAGATCGGCGGCGGGGTCCACGAGGCGCGGTCGACGCGGGCGCGGGTGCCGTGCGGCAGGACGCGCGCGAGGTTGGCGGCGAGCCCGCCGCCGGTGACGTGGCTCAGGGCGTGGAGGTCGACGTCGTCCGCGCGGACGAGGTCGAGCAGCGCCCGGGTGTAGATGCGCGTCGGCTCGAGCAGCTCGTCACCGAGGGGGCGACCGAGCTCGTCGACGTGCCGGTCGAGGTCCCAGCCGGTCGAGGCGATGACGCGACGCACGAGGGAGTAGCCGTTGGAGTGCAGCCCGGAGGCGGCGAAGGCGAGGACTACGTCGCCCGCGGACACGCGGTCCGGCCCGAGGACCGCGTCGTGCTCGACGACTCCGGTCGCGGCGCCCGCCACGTCGTACTCGTCGGGGTCGAGTAGGCCGGGGTGCTCGGCGGTCTCCCCGCCGACCAGTGCGACTCCGGCGAGCTCGCACCCCTTCGCGATGCCGCTGACGATGGCCGCGATGCGCTCGGGGACGACCTTGCCGGTGGCGATGTAGTCGGTCATGAAGAGCGGCTCGGCGCCGCAGACCACGATGTCGTCGACGACCATGCCGACGAGGTCCTGGCCGATCGTGTCGTGGCGGTCGAGCGTCTGGGCGATGGCCACCTTGGTGCCGACGCCGTCCGTGGAGGTCGCGAGGACCGGGCGACGCATGCCCTGCAGGGCCGTGGCGTCGAACATCCCGGCGAAACCACCGAGGCCACCGAGGACCTCCGGGCGGGTGGCGCGGCGGACCGACTCCTTCATCAGGTCGACGGCCTTGTCACCGGCCTCGACATCGACGCCGGCTGCGGCGTAGGTGATCGGGGTCTGCTCACTCATGGACGGCGTACCGCTTCCTCTGTCGGGGTGAACTCGAGCTCGAGGAGGCCCTTGCCGAGGCGGTCCTCGCTCGGGAGCTCCATCGGGTAGATGCCGGAGAAGCAGGCGGTGCACAGCTGGTCCGGAGGCTGTGCCGTGGCCGTGACCATGCCCTCCTCGCTGATGTAGCCCAGCGAGTCCGCGCCGAGCGACGTGCAGATCTCGTCGACGCCCAGGCCGGTCGCGATGAGCTCGGCGCGGGTGGCGAAGTCGATGCCGAAGAAGCACGGCCACTTGATCGGTGGGGAGGAGATGCGCACGTGGACCTCGGCCGCGCCGGCCTCACGGAGCATCCGGACCACGGCCCGCTGGGTGTTGCCGCGCACGATCGAGTCGTCGACGATGACGAGGCGCTGGCCCTTGATGACGTGCTTGAGGGGGTTGAGCTTGAGCCGGATGCCGAGCTGGCGGATGGTCTGGCTCGGCTGGATGAAGGTGCGCCCGACGTAGGCGTTCTTCACCAGGCCCTGGCCGAAGGGGATGCCGGACTCCTGGGCGTAGCCGATCGCCGCCGGCGTCCCGGACTCGGGCGTCGCGATGACGAGGTCGGCGTCGACGCCGTGCTCGCGGGCGAGGGTGCGGCCCATCTCGACGCGAGCCTCGTGGACGGTGGTGCCGTTGATCGTCGCGTCCGGGCGGGCGAGGTAGACGTACTCGAAGACGCAGCCCTTGCGTGCCGGCTCGGCGAACTGCTGGGTGCGCAGGCCGTCCTCGTCGATGGTGACGAACTCGCCGGGCTCGACCTCGCGGACGAAGGAGGCACCGACGATGTCCAGCGCGGCGGTCTCGGAGGCGACGACCCAGCCGCGCTCGAGGCGGCCGATGACCAGCGGGCGGAGCCCCTGCGGGTCGCGGGCGGCGTAGAGGGTGTCCTCGTCCATGAAGACGAAGCAGAACGCGCCCCGCAGCTGGGGCAGCAGCTCCATGGCGGAGGCCTCGAGCGACTGGTCCTCGTCGTGGGCGAGGAGGGCGGTGACCAGGGCCGTGTCGGTGGTGTTGCCGCGGCGCAGCTCGCCGTCGGTGATCCGCCGGATCTTGCCGTCGTCGCCGGGGATCTCGTCACCGCGGGACTCGACGCGCTCGCGCAGCTCGGCGGAATTGATGAGGTTGCCGTTGTGGGCGAGGGCGACGGTGCCGCTGTGGTGTCCCCCCAGCGTGGGCTGGGCGTTTTCCCAGGTCGCGCCACCGGTGGTCGAGTAGCGACAGTGGCCGACGGCGATGTGCCCACGAAGGGTGGACAGGCTCCGCTCGTCGAAGACCTGGGACACCAGACCCATGTCCTTGTAGACGAGGATCTGCTTGCCGTTGGACGTGGCGATGCCGGCCGACTCCTGCCCGCGGTGCTGCAGGGCGTAGAGGCCGTAGTAGGTCAGCTTGGCAACGTCCTCCCCCGGGGCCCAGACACCGAAGACGCCGCAGGCGTCTTGGGGTCCCTTCTCCCCGGGAAGGAGGTCATGGGACAGGTTTCCGTCTCCGCGTGGCACGGGCACCAGTCTCCCACAGTGGCCCGCGACCGGCCCCTGAGGTGCGACGAACCCGGCCACACGGTCCCTGCCCTTCGAGACGGTTGCTTCGCAACCTCCTCAGGATCCGGTGCGACGAACCCGGCCACACGGTCCCTGAGGTGCGACGAAGGAGCCTCGAAGGGACGTCCAAGCAGCGGTCCTGTGGATAGTCAAGATGCGAGTTCGCCAGATTTCACTACCTTGGAGGAAGTTTTGTTGGCTGCGTCGCCTCTGTGGCGGCGGATGAAGGGACACCTCCGTGCACACGACTCGTGGAGCAGCACTCCTGGCCGCTGCCGCCCTGACCGTCAGCGGCTTGGCTGCCTGCGGTGACGAAGGGGAGCCGACCGAGTCCTCGTCGACCGCTTCGCCGAGTGCTGTGGGTGATGGCTCCTCGTCCGAGTCGTCGTCGGACTCCGAGTCGAGCTCTTCCTCGGAGTCACAGGACACGAAGGGGGATGGCAAGGCCGTTGAGTTGCCCGCTGCGGCGAAGAAGCACACCAAGGCCGGGGCAGAAGCTTTCGGGAAGTACTACCACCAAGCATATGGAGACGCAGCCGAGTCTGGCGATATATCGGCAATCAAAGAGCTCCGGGACTCCGGATGTAAAGCCTGTCTCGCTGGCGAAAAGCAGATCAGCGACGACGCAAAACAGGGATGGAAGCGGGACCGTAACCCCTATAGCTACCAAGGACTAAAGGCAACCAAGCGGTCAGACAGTGGGCACAAGGTAACGATGACGGTGAAAGCGAAGAAGCATTACCGCGTGGACGAAGAGGGCGAGCCGAACGCTACTGTGGACCCGGTGAGCTTCACTCTCGACGAGCATGTCGTGTGGAGGAATGGGCAGTGGGTGATGCTGTCATGGGTCGCAACGCCCAAGTGAGACGAGCCGCCCTCCTTATTGCGATAGCGACTGCACTTGGATCAGCAAGCACGGGCTATGCCTCGACCTTGAAAGACCCACCTAAGATCAAGATCGACGACAGCACAATCGGTGCCTCCGCAAAAGGGAACGGCATCGACCACGGAACTCGGCAGGCTGGCGACAATGGCGGCGCACCACCCATGTCACAACGCGCCAAGGACGCCCTTCCAGCCGGCATTTCTCGACAGCCCAAGGTCAAGGGACCCAAGTCCAAGGACAAGGTCGAAGTCAAGACAGAACCGTGCAATGACATGCGCGATTCTCGCTGCTCCAGCGCACGAACCGCCTGCATCACGGCCTCAGGCGACCCGAGTTACTTCAAGCCGCCGACCATCACCTCGGTCAAGGTCAACGACGGTCCCTGGACCTACAGCGGCATGTCCTGCGGTGTCCCGGCTTCCGTCTCTGTCCCATCCGCGCCAGGACAGCCCGATCAACCAGCCCAAACAGTGGCGGTTCAGCCTCCGCCTGTCCCCACCCTCGGCCAGATCCAGTCCGCCTTCCGCTCCCTCCCCTTCAGCAAGCCCAGCGTGACGGTCC
>JBQGNO010000052.1:0-17425 GCA_052087725.1 Janibacter sp.
GCGCAGCCGAACGCGTTTGCGGTGCGCACGATCGAGCCGATGTTGAAGTCGTGCTCCCAGTTCTCGATCGCGACGTGGAAGGCGTGCCGGCGGGTCGCCAGGTCGGCGGTGATGGCCTCATGGGACCAGTACCGGTAACGGTCCTCGACATTGCGCCGGTCGCCCTCGCGCAGCAGGTCCGGGTCGAGGCGGGGGTCCGTGGGCCACTCCCCGACCCACGGTCCGACGCCGTGGCTCACAGCCCGTGCGGAGGAAGCACTCATAGCCTTGGCATGATCATCCGGGGAGCCCACGGGCCCCCACCGTAGACGTCACCGCCCCGGAAGGCCTGCATGAACACCATCGTCGAGTGGGTCATCGAGCTGATGAAGGAGATCGGGGGCCCGGGCATCGCGCTGGGGATCTTCCTCGAGAACATCTTCCCGCCGATCCCCAGCGAGGTGATCCTCCCGCTCGCCGGCTTCACCGCCGCCCAGGGCCACTACACGCCCGTCGAGGCCGTCCTGTGGGCGACCCTCGGCTCCGTCGCCGGCGCGCTGCTCCTCTACGGCATCGGCGCCGCCCTGGGCATGGATCGGCTCAAGGTCATCGCGCACAGGATGCCCCTCGTCGACGTCGCCGACATCGACAAGGCCGACGCGTGGTTCACCCGGCACGGGCCCAAGGCGGTCTTCTTCGGGCGCTTCATCCCCGGCGTCCGCAGCCTGATCTCGATCCCCGCGGGCATCGACCGGATGCGGCTCACGAGCTTCCTCGGGTACACGGCCGCCGGGTCGCTGATCTGGAACAGCCTCTTCGTGTGGATCGGCTACCAGCTCGGTGACCGCTACGAGCTGGTCGAGCAGTACATGGACCCGATCAGCAAGGTCGTCTACGTCCTGATCATCCTGGCCGTGCTCGGCACGATCGCCTGGATGGTCCGCCGGTCGATGCGCCGCCGGCACGACCCGGACGACCGCATCGACATCGAGACCCTGGAGTGACTCAGCGAGGGCCGTGGCCGAGGACGGCTGCCGCCAGCTGGGTGCGCGAGCGCACCCCGGTCTTGCGGTAGATCCGGGTCAGCGTGCCCTCGACCGTCTTGACGCTCAGGTGCAGGCGCTGGGCGATCTCCCGGTTGCTCGACCCGTCGGCGACGAGCCCGGCCACCTGCTGCTCGGTGAGCGTCAGCCCGGCGAGCGGGTCGCTGCCCTCGGGCTCCTCGGGCTCGAGAGTGTGCAGGGCGGCCCCGTCGGGGAATCTCGCCTGCACCCAGTCGTTCCACGGCACGGCGTGCAGCGGACGCAGCACCTCACGGGCCCGCGCGGCGGCCTCGCGGCTGCGGCCGGACCGGCGGGCGCGACGCTCGACGTGGGCGAGCGTGACGAGGGAGCGGGCCTGCTCGATGGGCAGGCGGTGCCCCTCGGCCGCCTGAGCCGACCGGGCGGCGAGCGCCCACGCGGCATCGAGGTCGCCGCGGGCGCCCGCGATCTCGGCCGCGGCCCGGTCCGCGGCCGTGGCGACGCCCGGGGCACCGAGCCCGTCGTCGATGGCCTCCCGGACCTGCGCGAGCAGGCCGTCGGCCTCGTCGACTGCCCCGGTGAGGGCGAGCGCCATCACGGCATCCGTGTGCCACCGCAGGGCCGTGACGTCCCGGATCCCGGAGTCGGCGTCGATCTGCCGCAGCTCGCGGTAGACCCCGACGGCCGCGTCGAGCTCGTCGAGGTGCAGCAGCGACAGGCCGAGGTGGGCGAGATGGCGGCGCAGGTAGCGCTCGTCGTGGTCGCGGCGGGCGAGCTCGACGCCCCGGGCGCTCACGGCCCGCGCCCGGTCGAAGGAGCCGCCGACCCCCTCAGCGATGGCTTCGATGAACCAGGTCGTCGCGACCGGGGTGTCGAAGTGCGTCGCGGCCCGGGTGGCCCGGCCGGCGAGCTCGAGCGCCTCGCGACCGCGTCCCTGGCGCGCGACGATCTCGACGAGGCTGCGCAGCACGTGGACGGTGTCATAGCCCGCGTCGGGCCCGACCCGGGCGAGCATGTCGACGAACTCGGCCCGCGCCGTGCGCAGGTCGTCGTCGTGGAGGGCGAATCGGGCGGCGATGTAGCGCGGGGAGGTGTGGATCTGGCCCGGACGGGGCTCGCCCGCGAGCGCGGCGGCCTCGTCGATGAGCCGGCGCGCCGCCGGGTCACCGAGGCTGCGGCCCACGGAGGCACCGACGGTCAGCGCGTCGACCGCGATGTCGGTGCGACCGGCCCGCTCGGCGAGCTCCACCGCCCGGTGGGCGACGTCGAAGGCGGTCTGCAGGTCGTGGGTGCCGGCGAGGATGCGGGCACGCTGGAGCAGCACCCGCGCCTGGAGCCCGGGGTCGTCGCGGGACTCGTGCAGGGCGGCGACGAGCACCTCGTCGGGGGCGACATCGCCGAGCTCGAGGAGGGCGAGCTTCGCGCGCACGGCCAGACCGGGGTCGGTCAGCTCGGTGGCCGCGAGCGTGGCGCGGTGCAGGACCCGGGTCTCCTTGCCGATGACGGCATTCTCCAGGCAGAGGGTGAGCCACTCGGCCCGCTCGGGCGTCCCGGCGTCGGCCGCGAGGAGGTAGAGCTGTGCCGCGAGGTCGTGCTCCCCCTTCGCTGCGCACCCGCTCGCCGCGGAGGCGAGGTCCGCCGGGGTCGTGGCGGTGTCGCCGGCGAGGGCGAGATGGAAGCGGGTCAGGCCCTCGCTGTCGGCGTGCTCGGCCAGGTCACGGTGCAGGGCGATGAGCGCATCACTGTCGACGGACTCGAGGAGGACATCGCCGAGCGCGGCCGGTGTGAGCCTCAGGTAGTCGTCCTCGGTCACGAGGAGACCCAGGGCGCGGGCAGTGCGGATGCTCGCCACCGCAGCCTCCCCGTCGAGCCGGACGAGGGTCGCCGTCGTCGGCTGGTGCATGGCGGCGATCCGTTGCAGGGTCGCCCGCACCGACTCGGAGAGGTCGCGGGTGCGCCGGCGCACGAGTCCCTCGAGCTCACGGGTCGCCGCTGTCCGGGGCAGCCCGTCGACCGCGGCCGCGATCTCGCCGGCCACCCCGGGGTTGCCGCCGGACTCGCGGTGGGCCCACAGTGCGGTGTCGGTGGGCACGCCCCGGGCGGTGAGCAGCCCGACGGTGTCGGCGGCGGCGAAGGGGGCCAGGTCGATGTGCAGCAAGGGCACCTCACGGGCGGACGCCACCGCGGCGATGAAGCCGGTCTGCGGGTCCGGCGCGGGCGGTCCGACGCCGACGAGGATCCCGAGCGCCTCCGAGCCGAGGGAGCGCGAGGCCGCGACGCGCAGCGCCGACAGGCTCACCGGGTCCAGGTGCTGGGCGTCATCGATGACGAGGACGAAGGGAGCCGACGCGGCCTCGGTAGTGAGCAGCTCGGTGAGGGCATCACCGAGGCGGGTGGCGGCATCCGTCGCGGGCAGGGCACGCGGGTCGAGCAGCATCTCGCGCATGCTCTCGGGCAGCTCGTCGAGGGTCGTCTGGGCAAATCCTGCGGCGACGACGGAGGCACCGTGCCCGGGGATGCCGGGGCGGTGCAGGTGCACGCTGATCGCGTGCGGGACCGCCGCAGCGACCTCCTCGAGGAGGGTGGTGCGGCCCATCCCGCGCGGCCCGTGGACGGCCACCGCCTGACCATCGAGCACGCGACCGGTCACCGAGGCGATGAGGCGTGCACGGCCGACCGGGTCGGGCTGACCGCCCGGCAGCGGTCGCACAGCGAGATTCAACGCGTCCTCCTCGTCGGGTCTGCCTCCAACGTAGCCCCGCGAGATGAACGCGACGAGGCGGGATCCCCCTTCGCCGGTCCGGGCCACGCCATGCTCCGGATGGGTCAGCGCGCGGCAAGCACGTCGACGCCGAGGAAGGGGCGCAGCGCCTCCGGCACCCGGACCGAGCCATCGGCCTGCTGATGGTTCTCCAGGAGGGCGACGATCGGACGGGTGCTGGTGATGGCCGTGCCGTTGAGCGTGGCGAGCGTCCGGGTGCCCGAGCCCTCCTCGCCCCGCTCGCGGATGTTGAGCCGGCGGGCCTGGAACGTCGTGCAGTTGCTCGTCGAGGTCAGCTCGCGGTACTTCGCCTGGGTCGGCACCCAGGCCTCGCAGTCGTACTTGCGCGAGGCCGGACCACCAAGGTCCCCGGCGGCGACGTCGATGACGCGGTAGGGCAGCTCGAGGGCCTCGAGGACGCGGCGCTCGATCCGCAGGAGGTTCTCGTGCTCGGCCACGGCGTCCTCGGGGCGGCAGAAGACGAACATCTCCGTCTTCTGGAACTGGTGGACGCGGAAGATCCCGCGGGTGTCCTTGCCATAGCTGCCCGCCTCACGGCGGTAGCAGGTCGACGTCGCGGTGTAGCGCAGCGGACCCTCGCTCACGTCGAGGATCTCGTCGGCGTGGAACCCGGCGAGCGCGACCTCGGAGGTCCCGGTGAGGTACAGGTCGTCGTTCGGCAGCTGGTAGACGTCGTCGTGGGCGTCGAGGTAACCCGTGCCGGCCATGGTCTCCGCGCGCACGAGGTTGGGCACGACGAGAGGGGTGAAGCCCTCCTCCGTCGCGATCTGCTGGGCCAGGCCCATGAGCGCCCACTCCAGGCGCGCGCCGACACCCTTCAAGTAGTAGAAGCGGCTGCCGCTGACCTTGGCGCCGCGCTCCATGTCGATGGCTCCGAGCAGCTCACCGAGCTCGAGGTGGTCCTTGGGCTCGAAGCCCTCCGCGGCGAAGTCGCGCGGGGTCCCGACCTCCTCGAGGAGGTCGAAGTCGTCCTCACCGCCGGAGGGCACGCCCGGCTGGATGACATTGCCGATGGCCCGAAGGGAGGTGTCCAGCTCCCCCTTCGCCTCATCGGCTGCGGCCTCCAGCTCCTTGACGCGGGCGGACATCGCCGCCCCCTTCTCCCGAAGGGAGGTGGCCTCCGCCTCGAGGTCGCTCACGCCCTCGCCCGCCTTCTTGGCCTTGTTCAGTCGGCCCATGACGGGGCCGAGCTCCTTGCTCGCGGCCTTCTGCTCCGACCGGGCCGACTCGTAGGCCCCGATCGACGCGCGGCGGCGCTCGTCGGCGGCGAGGACGGCGTCGACGAGCGACGCGTCCTCCCCGCGCGCACGCTGGCTCGCTCGGACGGCATCGGGCTGGTCGCGCAGGAACTTGAGGTCGATCACGCCTCGCAGGATATCCGCGATGGTCGCCACCGCCGCGCCGACCGTTGCGCGGGCCACGGAGGGTGACCCTGCGGTAGCGTCACGTGGCGTGTCTGACTGGACCCTGCTGGCCATCGTCGTGGCCCTCTGCCTCATCCTCATCGGAGTCGTCGTCGCCCTCGTGCGGGGGGGCCCCGGCGCTGCTCGTGGTCGGCACGGGCGCTCCCGACCCGAGCGCCGGAGCTTCCGGCGGGACGAGGACCATGAGGAAACGCCCCGGCGAGCCGCGATCATCATCAACCCGACGAAGTTCGACGATGTCTCCGTCGTCGAGACGGAGCTGACCGCCGCGAGCCGCGAGCTCGGGTGGGAGGCGCCGCTCTTCATCGAGACCACGATCGACGACCCCGGCACCGGCCAGGCGCGCCAGGCCGTCGAGGAGGACGTCGACGTCGTCTGCCCGCTCGGTGGGGACGGCACGATCCGTGCGGTGGCGGTCGCGCTCGCCGGCACCCGGACCCCGATGGGTCTGCTGCCGCGCGGCACCGGCAACCTGCTCGCCCGCAACCTCGACATCCCCTTCGGCTCGGACCTCACCGCGGCCCTCGCCGTCGCCTACGGCGGCCGCAACAAGCCCATCGACGTCGCCTGGCTCGAGCTCGACCCCGAGGAGGAGGCCGAGACCGAGGACAAGGGACAGGCCGAGGAGCCGGTCGAGGGGCCGCCGGTGCGTCGGCACCCCTTCCTCGTCATGGCCGGGATGGGCTTCGACGCAGCGATCATGGGCAACACGAGCGAGGAGATGAAGAAGCGCGTCGGCTGGACCGCGTACTTCGTCACCGGCTTCCGCAGCATCTTCATCAAGCGCTTCCGCGTGCAGTGGACGATCGACGGTCGCGCGCAGGAGGCGGTGCTCGCCCGCACCATCCTCTTCGGCAACTGCGGCACCCTCACCGGCGGGATCAACCTCATCCCCAACGCCCGCTATGACGACGGGCTCATCGACGGCGTCGTCGTCGCCCCCAAGACGATCATCGGTTGGGGTTCGGTCGCCGTGCGCGTCCTCGGTCGCTCCGCGAAGGAGTCCAACGAGCTCCACCGCACCGCCGGAGCCGTCTACACCGCCTCGGTCGAGGACGACCACCCCGTCCAGGTCGACGGTGATGTCATCGGCGAGGCCTCCCGGCTGCGGGTGACCGTCGACAAGCAGGCGCTGATCGTGCGGGTGTCCGCAGGGACCTGAGTCGACGCCGCCCCCGCCTCATCAGGTGGTCACGAAGTGCACTACCCACCCCGGACATACCGCACTGTGTGACCACCTGATGGCCCGAAGGGGAGGTTTGCCTTGTCGAGCACCGCGTGCGCCCCGGGTAGCCTCGAACGGTGAATCTTCCCGACCACGGACTCCCCCAGGACGAGGTGCGTGCGGCGTGGGCCGAGGCCGGCGCCGACGACGTGGACTGGCGCGGTGGGCGCAGCTGGTCGCTCGTCTACGACTCCCCCGACTGGCACCAGGACCTCGTGGACGAGGCGGCCGCGCGCTTTGCGCACGAGAATGCCCTGTCCGCGTCGGCCTTCCCCTCCGTGCAGCGGTTCGAGTCCGAGGTGATCGCGATGGTCGCCTCGGTCATCTCCCCGCAGATCCCCTCCTACGGCGTCTTCACCACCGGCGGCACCGAGTCGATCATGGTCGCGATGAAGGGCTACCGCGACGCCGACCGTGGCCGGCGACTGGTCATGCCGGTGACGGCCCACCCCGGCTTCTGGAAGGCGGCCGACTACCTCGGGATGCGGGTCACCCTCGTCCCCGTCGGCGCCGACGGTCTGCCCGACCCCGACGACCTGCTCGCGGCCGCCGGCGAGGACACCGCCGCGATCTGCCTGTCCGCCCCCTGCTTCCCCTACGGAGTGGTCGACCCGATCACCGAGGTGGCCGAGCGCGCCGCCGCGCGCGGCATCGGCGTGCACGTGGACGCCGCCATGGGCGGGCTCTTCCTCCCCTTCCTCGAGGCAGCGGGGACCACCCCGCCCCAGTTCGGCCTCGACGTCCTCGGCGTGACCTCGGTGTCGGTGGACCTGCACAAGTACGGCTACGGCGCGAAGGGGGCGTCGGTGCTGCTCTTCGCCGAGCCGGAGCTGCGCCACGCGAGCTACTTCGTCTCCACCGGCTGGCCGGGAGGCGCCTACGCCTCCTCCGGCGTCGTCGGCACGCGCCCGGTGGGCGCTGCTGCTGCGGCGTGGACGGCGATGCGTGCCCTCGGTCGCTCCGGGTATGCCGACCTCGTGGCCCAGGTGATGGGCACGGCCCGGTCGATCCAGGCAGGGCTGGCCAAGCACGGGTTCGAGCTGCTCGGGACCCCACCGATGGGCGTCTTCGCCGCCGGGCACCCCGAGATCCCGGTGCCCGCACTGGCCAAGGCGATGGGCCGTCGGGGCTGGTGGATCGACACCCAGGACGACCCCTCCAGCCTGCACTTCGTCACCTTCCCGCGGCACGCCGCGGTGCTCGAGACGCTCCTCAGCGACCTCGACGCTGCGGTCGCCGAGGCCCGCGAGGACCCGACCGGGGCGGGCGGGCTCTCCTACGGGGTGATGGTCCGCGGCGGCACCCTCGATGACGACGTGCTCCGCGCGCACCTGGACGCGCGATTCACCGTCACGGACTGAGTCCGGCAGCCCGCAGGGTCGACCGCGCGAGCGCGTCCACGGCATCGACGCTCGTCACGTCCGTGAGCTCCCCCGCGGCGGCCGCCACGGCGGAGATCTCCGAGCACGCCACCAGCACGCCGTCGCAGCCGTCCGCAGCCAGCTCGGCCACCACGCGCTCGTAGTCCGCGACGAGACTGCGCACCGGGACGCCTGCCTTGACCGCGGCGATCAGCTCGAGCACGTCCGGCTGCACCTTCGCCCCCGGCGTGTGCGCTCGTACGCCACGACCGGTGAGCGCCCGGTCGTACATCCCGTGCTCCAGCGTCGCCGCGGTGGCGAGCACGGCCGTCCGGGCGACACCGGAGGCCGCCATCTCCTCGACGGCCGCCTCGATCATGTCCACCAGCCGCAGACCGCCGACATCGGTCAGCGCCTCCGGCAGGAAGGGGTGCACGGTGTTGCACGGCACCGCCAGCACCTGCGCCCCGGCACCGGCCAGCACCTCCAGACCGGCGCGCAGCGCAGGGACCGGGCTCGGACCCGCTCCGCGCATCGCCGCGACCCGGTCCGGCACCATGGGGTCGGACCACGTGACAACCGTGGGATGGTCCCGGTCGGCGCTCGCACCGGTGAGCTCGACCAGTCGGGTCTGGAAGTGTGCCGTCGCTGCTGGTCCCATCCCGCCGAGCACACCGATCACGAGGGGCCGGGGCGCTCCCCCTTCGCCGGGCCCGGTCTCGCCCACCCCACCCTGGGCGATCACCGCGCGGCCGCCGTCTGTCGGACGGTGCTGTAGGAGCGGTTCCACCCGGTGATCGCCGAGACGATGATCACCACGAGCAGCGCCCAGGCGTAGGGGTTGAGGAATGCCGCCGAGATGCCCGGCGCATCGATCCCGTACTCGGAGGCGGTCGCGACCGTGGTGGAGAACCACACGATCACCGCGTTGTGCCACGGGAGCATGTAGAACATCGTGCAGGCGGAGCAGTCGAGCAGGTTGGCCCGTCGCGCCGGGCTCAGCGAGTACTGCTCCCCGAGCGGCTTGCCGATCGTCGGACCGACGAGCAGGATCGCCGGCGCATTGGCCCCGAGCGGGATGGTGAAGAGGACGGTGATCGCGATGATCGTCAGCTCGGCCGACCGCACCCCCTGGGCAGCCTTGCGCTGCAACCGCTCCAGCACGGCAGCCATCAGCCCGCTCTCGGCGAGGACCTGCGCCAGCGCCATGATCAGCAGCACGAGCAGCACGACACCGGTGACCCCGGCGATGCCGTCCTCGATCAGCCCGGTGGAGGTGTCCCGGTCGGGCGGGATGCTGAAGATCTCGCCCGGACTCAGGCCGCCGGTCAGCACCCCGATGACGAGCGCACCGACGATCCCCCAGGTCAACGAGACGATGATGTGGTGCTTGCGCATCGCCAGCACGATCACCAGCGCGAAGGGGAGGACCTGCAGCAGGCCGATCGGCGCCGCGTCGTGGGTCAGGGGCGAGTCCTGCACCGTGCCACCGCCGCCGGTGAAGGCGAAGACCACCGCCGCCGCGGCGGCCGCGGTGAGGGCCAGTGGTAGACGGGCCCGGACCACGTCACCCATCTCCGCGTCCTGCGTGTAGGACGAGGTGATGGTCGTGTCCGAGACGGGGGCGAGGTTGTCCCCGAAGGCCCCTCCGGCGATGATCGCCAGCGCCAGCATCGTCGGGTCGGCCCCGAGGAAGACTCCGGCCGGGTAGAGCACCGGCACCATGGCGAGCACCGTGCCCACGCTCGTGCCCGTGCCCGCCGCGAAGATGCAGGCCAGCACGAAGGTCAGCACCGTGAAGGACGCACCGGTCAGCCCGCTCTGCAGGCCGAGCCAGAGCAGTCCGTCCACGAGCCCGGCGGCCTTCATGATCGTGCCGAAGACCCCGGCGAAGATGAAGGCGATGATCACGACGGCGGCGGTCCGGTCGGACATGCCGCGCACCACGGCCTCGGCGAAGCTCGTGCGGTTGCGCGCCAGAGCGAGACCGACCACCAGCGCGGCGAAACCGCCCACCCAGAAGGCCGGGACGGCCGCGCGCTCGTTGACGGAGAGGAAACCCATCACCCCCACGAGCACCAGGGCGGGGATCAGGGCGGTCCAGCGGCCGCCGTAGAGCTCGAGTCGGGGTCGTTCGGCGGTCTCGCCTTGCGGCACGGTGATCGCATCCTTGCGTCGGGGGCTGTGCGTGTGGAGCGACACGGTAGCCGCCGGGGCTCACCGACCGGGGGCGACCGACCTCATGACCTGGTCGATGAGCTCACGGGGGGTCGCTGTGAGGTCGAGATGGACGCCGTCCTCCCCGGGCTCGAGATCCTCGAGGGTGTCGATCTGCGACTGCAACAGCGACGCCGGCATGAAGTGCCCCTTGCGTCCCTTGAGCCGCCCCGCGATGACCTCGGCCGACCCGTCGAGATGGGCGAAGACCACGCGGTGTCCCTCACCGAGGGCCGCGACGTCCTCACGCAGGACATCCCGGTAGACCCGCTTGAGGGCGGAGCACGTGATGACGGTGTCCTCCCCCTTCGCCCCGTGCTCGGCCATCCACGCGGCGAGGTCTCGCAGCCACGGCCACCGGTCCTCGTCGGTCAACGGCGAGCCGCTGGCCATCTTGTCGATATTGGCCTGCGGGTGGAAGGCGTCGGCCTCGGCGAAGACCCAGCCGGTGCGCCCGACGATGCCCTCGGCCACCGTGGTCTTGCCGCTGCCGGAGACGCCCATGACGACGACGTGCGTGGTCACCTCAGAGGACCAGGCTGAGCAGGAAGGCGAAGACGAAGCCGATGGTGCCGATGAGGGTCTCCATGACCGTCCACGTCTTCAGGGTCGTCTTCTCGTCCATCCCGAGGAAGCGGCCGACGAGCCAGAACCCCGAGTCGTTGACGTGCGAGAGGACCGTCGCGCCACCGGCGATGGCGATGACGATGAGCGTCAGGTCGATCGAGCTCAGCCCGGAGGTCGCCTCGATCGTCGGGGCCATGAGCCCGGCCGCGGTCGTCAGGGCGACGGTCGCGCTCCCCTGGGCGACGCGCAGGGCCGCAGAGACGACGAAGGCCGCGATGATCACCGGCAGACCGGTCGACTCCAGCGTCCCGGCCAGCGCCTCGCCGATGCCGCTGGCCCGCAGGACCCCACCGAACATGCCACCGGCACCGGTGATGAGGATGATCGCGCAGACCGGGGCGAGGGCGTCGTTGAAGATCGTCTCCACGTCCGCCCTGGAGCGGCGCCGCCAGCCGAGGACGACGGTGGCGACGAGCGTCGTGATGAGCAGCGCGATCGGCGTCTGGCCGATGACGCGCAGGGCCGCGACCCAGGTGGCGTCACCGTCGACGGTGCCGGCGGTGGCCAGGGTGTTCAGGCCGGTGTCGATGAAGATCAGCACCATCGGCAGCAGCAGGATGGTCAGCACCAGGCCGAAGGAGGGCAGGGTGAGGCCCTTGGCGTCCTTCGCCGGGTCACCGCCGGTCGGGCTGTCCGCCCCGGAGAGCAGGTCGGGGACCGCGACCATGTACTTGCTGCCGGCCCACAGGCCGTAGAGGTAGGAGGAGACGTACCAGGTCGGCAGGCCGATGACGAGGCCGACGACGAGGAGCAGCCCGATGTCCGCACCGACGAGGTCGGCGGCGGCGACGGGGCCGGGATGCGGCGGGACGAAGGCGTGCATCACCGCGAAGGCACCGGCAGCGGGGAAGGCGTAGCGCAGCACCGAGCCACCGAAGCGCCGGGCGACGCTGAAGATGATCGGCAGCATGACCACGAGGCCGGCATCGAAGAAGATCGGGAAGCCGAAGAGCAGCGAGGCGACACCGAGGGCGAGCGGGGCCCGGTCCTCACCGAAGCGCGAGATCAGGGTGTCGGCGAGCACCTGGGCTCCGCCGGTGACCTCGAGCAGGCGGCCGATCATCGCGCCGAGCCCGACGAGGAGCGCCACGGAGGCCAGGGTCGAGCCGAAGCCATCGGTCATCGTCGTGACGACGTCAGCGGGGGCGATCTTCGTCGCGAGCGCCGTCAGGAAGCTGACGAGCACCAAGGAGACGAAGGCGTGGATCCTGAACTTGATGATGAGCAGCAGCAGGAGCGCGACGGCTCCGGCAGCGATGGCGAGCAGCACGCCGGAGCTGTAGGCAGGCTCCGGCACGGCGTCAGCGACGAGAAACATCAGTGGTCCTCCGGTGGCGTGGACGTGGCCAGGTGCTGGCCGCTGGGAGAACCATGGCAAAAAGTATGCTTATTTGGCAAGGGGTGCTGTGGACACGGCCGAAGGGGGCGGCACCGGCTCTGCGACAATCCGCGGCATGACGAACGAGGGACCCGGAGGACTGCACCACAGCGTGCTCACCCGGATCGGGGAGGACCTGGTGCACGGGCGCCTGCGCGCCGGTGACGTGCTGTCCATGGAGCAGCTCGAGGAGCGCCACGGCGTCTCACGCACCGTCGTGCGCGAGGTGGTCAAGGTCCTCGAGTCGATCGGTGTGGCCACCTCTCGACGCCGAGTCGGAGTGACCTTCCAGCCGGACCACGCCTGGGAGGCCCTCAGCCCGGTGATCATCCACTGGCGGCTGAGCGGTCCCCAGCGTCTGGACCAGCTGCGCGAGGTCAGCGAGCTGCGAAGGGGGGTGGAGCCGCAGGCGGCCCGGCTGGCTGCCCGGCAGCCCGCCAAGGAAGACGTCGCCGCGCTGCGCGCCGCAGCCCGGGGGATGGCGCAGACCGGCCCGTCGGGCGACCTGCGCACCTACCTCCAGCACGACATCGACTTCCACACGACCCTGCTCACCGCCTCCGGCAATGCACTGCTGGCGGGCTTCGCCCCCTTCGTCGCCGAGGCGCTCACCGGTCGCACCGACCACGACCTCATGCCGACGATCCCCGACCAGCAGGCCATCGACTGGCACGTCGACGTGGCCGAGGCCATCGCCGGGGGGCAGCCCGAGCTCGCCGAGGAGACGATGCGGCTCATCGTCACCGAGGCGCAGGAGGCGATGGAGCAGATCCAGACCCGCGACGAGGACTGACCGGGGCCGACCTACCCCGCCAGGGCCTGCCGCAGCCGGGATGCCGCGGCGTCATCGAGCAGGAGGGTCACGTGCGGGTGCTGCTGCAGCGCGGACGCCGGACAGGCCTCACTGACCTCTCCCTCGACGAGCTCGCGCACGGCCTCGGCCTTGTGCTCTCCCAGGGCGATGAGCACGAGGTGCTTCGCCTCGAGGATCGTGCCGATCCCCTGGGTGAGGCAGTGGTGCGGCACCGCATCGATGTCGTCGTCGAAGAACCGAGCGTTGTCCCGCCGCGTCTGCTCGGTGAGGGCCAGCGGTCGGGTACGGGAGGTGAAGGACGAGCCGGGCTCGTTGAAGGCGATGTGGCCGTTGCCGCCGATGCCCAGCAGCTGCACGTCCACCCCACCGGCTGCGGCGATGCGCTCCTCGTAGTCGGCGCAGCTCGCGGCCGCGTCCTCGCTGCTGCCATCGAGGCCGGCGACGTGGGTGCCGTCGATGTCGACGAGCTGGACGAACTCACGCTCGATGACGGTGCGATAGGACTCGGGATGCCCGGCGGGGAGCCCGAGGTACTCATCGAGGAGGAAGGCGCGGCACCCGCTCAGGCTGAGCTCGCCGGCGGCGACCCGACGCCCCAGCTCCTGGTACACCGACAGGGGGCTGGACCCGGTGGCCAGACCGAGGACCGTGGTGCGGTCGGCGAGGACGTGCTGGGCCACTGCGTCGGCCCCCAGCGACGCGATCCGCTCGGGTTCGGACGAGATGAGGATCTCCATCCGTCGGACCCTAGCGCCTGCGCTCCTGCGAACGAGCGAAGTCGCCCGCGATCCGTGTCGTCATCGGCTCACGGGAGCAGGCCGGCTCGGTCGATGAGCACGGCCAGCTGCGCACGCGAGCCGACCCCGAGCTTGGCCTCGGCGCTGCGCAGGTGGCTCTTGACGGTGGACTCCGACAGATGGAGGCGTGCGGCCACCGCTGCCGTCGTCGCCCCGCCCCCGATGAGGACGCAGACATCGCGCTCCCGCTCGCTCAGCGCCGCCACCTGCCGGGTGGCGTCGGCCCGTCGCCGCCCGGACTCGTCCTCGCGCACGTGAGCGACGACGTGCCCTGCCGACTCGGGGGACATCGGTGCATGACCTGCCGCGGCCTCGCGCACGGCAGTCGTGATCTCGTGCGGGCCGGCGGTCTTGAGCAGAAAGCCATCCGCTCCGGCCCGCAGCGCCCGGACGGGCAGGTCGTCCAGGTCGAAGGTCGTGAGCAGCACGATCTTGGGCGTGGGCTCGACGCGACGGATCTCATGGGTGGTGCTGATGCCGTCGAGCTCGCCCATCCGGTAGTCGAGGAGCACGACATCGGGGCGGTGGCCGTGGACCGCCGGGACGGCCTCTTCCCCGGACCCGACATCGGCCACGACGAGCACGTCGGCCGAGGCCTCGAGCATCAGACGCAGCCCGGAGCGCACGAGCGGGTCGTCGTCGACGAGCAGGACGCGGATCGTGGTCATGGGGTGATCTCCTCCGTGGTCGCGGCGAGACGCCAGGGCAGCCGGACGGCTGCGCGCACGACCCCCGCGTCGTCGACGTGGATCCATGCCTCGCCGCCGACGTGCCCCACACGCTCCCGCAGGCCGGTCAGGCCATTGCCCTCGACCAGGGCCCGGTGGTCCGTGCGGTGGTTGGCCGCCTCGATCGTCACGCCGACCTCGGGACGGGCCTCGACCACCAGGCGCACCCCCGCCCCGGGGGCATGCCGACGAGCATTGGTCAACAGCTCCTGGATGACCCGGTAGGCCGTCTGGCCGATCGGCGCGTCGAGACCCCCGGCCCCGTCCAGGACGACGGTGGCCACGAGGGGCATCCCGTGGGAGACGGTCTCGTCGACGAGCGCGGGGACGGCCTCCAACCCGGGGACGGCCTCGGCGAGGTCCGGGTCGTCGGGCCGGCGCAGCACCTCGAGGAGCGACCGGAGGTCGGTGGCCGTCTGGGCTGCGGACTCACGCACCAGGGTCGCGGATCCGGCCAGTCTCTCGTCCTGGCCGTGGGTGTGGGCCTCGAGCGCTCCGGCGTGGATGGACAGCAGAGAGAGCCGGTGGCCGATGACATCGTGCACCTCGCGGGCGATGCGCTCGCGCTCCCCCTGGCGCACGACCTCGTCGGCGAGCCGGGTGGCGACGACCCGGTGGCCCTCGCCGGTCGCCCGGGTGCGGGAGAGCTCCCGGCGCAAAGCGCCGATCCCGGCGAAGAGCGCGACGACCACCACGGTGATGACGACCGGCACCCACCAGGCGAAGGCGCCCATCGTCGCCTCCTCCTCACTGGAGAACCAGAGCCACCAGAAGGACTCGTTGCCCGACTCCCCGCGGGTGTCCCGCCAGGTCGCCGCGAAGGTGGCTCCGGTGACCAGTGCCGTGCATGAGGCGATGGCCACCCAGCCGGAGCGGATCCAGACCTGCATCAGCGCCACCAGGGCCACGAGCGGGTCGAGCGGGAGCGCCAGAGTCACGATCGAGGCCCCGACGGTGATCTGCCAGGGCCAGCGTCTGCGCCACCAGAGGAGGGCGATCAGCGCCATCCCGAGCGCCCAGACCAGCAGCCACCACCCGCTGGCGAGGTCATCGGGGATCCGACCGGCCGTCCGGTCCGACCGGGGTTCACCGACGCCGACGGCGAGCGTTGTGCTGAGGAAGCAGGCAAGGGTCCACAGCACCGAGCGCCACCATGAGGCCCGCAGCGCCCCCTTCGCCCACTCCCCCGCAGTCATGAGGCTGATCGTAGGCCCGCCCGGGGACAACGCCCCTCCTCCCTTCGGTCAGCACGGTCGACCCATTCGGTCGAGGCGCCGGGACACCCCCGGACGGTTGTCTGGGCGATGACGCCGATCACCCGAACCGAGGAGCCCAACCGATGAGTCAGCAGCCGCAGTGGCAGCCCACCAACCCGCCCATCCCGCCGGTCCAGCACAAGAGCTGGTTCGCCCGGCACAAGGCCCTCTCGATCGTGCTCGGGGTCCTCCTCGTCGTCGTCCTGGGCTGCTGCGGCACCGGAATGGCCGCCATGTCCGGAGACACGGAGGGCGCCGGCGACACGCCTTCCACGCAGGAGAGCACGGAGTCGGCGAAGGAGGCGACGAAGGAGCCGTCGACGTCCAAGAGCAGCTCGACGGACACGGCCACCGAGTCGAAGGAGACGCAGGAGGCGGAGCCCGAGAAGGAGGAGCCGGCCGAGCCCGAGATGACCACGGAGCAGGAGAACGCCATCCGCGCCGCGGAGAACTACCTGGACTTCATGCCCTTCTCGAAGCAGGGCCTCATCGACCAGCTCTCCTCCGATGCGGGCGACGGCTACCCGCAGGACGTCGCGGAGTTCGCGGTCGACAACATCGAGGTCGACTACAACGAGCAGGCCAAGAAGGCCGCCAAGAACTACACGGACACGATGCCCTTCTCGAAGCAGGGCCTCATCGACCAGCTCTCGTCCGACGCGGGCGACGGCTACACCCGGGAGCAGGCGGAGTACGGCGCCAACCAGGTGATGTGACCTCCGGGGGGAGGAAGAGCGAAGGGGGTGGCCGCCCGCCACCCCCTTCGCGGACAAGGCCAACGGGACGCCGACCACACACATGGTTGCCAGCAGATGGTGCGAGCCGGTGACCGCTGCAGCCAGACGGCACGACCCCGAGGATGGCGATGATGCTGCACGAAGAACCTCTTAGGACTAAGATCCTTAGCGTGTCAGCAACGACGTCGAGCAGGACATCTGTGAAGACGAAGCCGGACCCCGTCGACCACATCATCAGCTCCTGGGGTGAGGTCAGTCCCGATCTCGATGTCGCACCGATGCACGTCTTCGGGAGGCTGCACCGGGCCTACCTGCTCTACCGGCAGGAGATCACCGCCCTCTTCGAGGAGCTGGGGACGAGCACGTCCGGCTTCGAGGTCCTGGCGGCACTGCGTCGGCAGGAGGACTTCCGGGCCGCGGCCGGTGACCTGGCGCAGAGCACCCTCGTGACCACCGGAGGGCTGACGCTGCGCGTGCGCCGACTCGAGGCCGAGGGGCTGGTGACGCGCTCGCGCGACACCCGCGACAACCGGGTCGTCTACGTCGAGCTGACGGACAAGGGCCTCCAGCTCGTCGACCGGGTCGCCGACCTGCACTTCGCCAACCTCGGCCGCCTGCTCCAGGGGCTCACCGAGCGGGAGCGAAGCTCACTCGCCGGTGGCCTGAACAAGCTCGAGCAGTCGATGACCGCCGCCACCGGGGCCGTGCCCAGCGAGTGACGGGACGCGGGCGTCAGCCGATCACGCCCTCGGCCTCGACCTCGACCCGCAGCCCGGGCTCGACGAGCGCCGACACCCCGACGAGGGTCGAGCAGGGCATCTCGCCGGAGAAGACCTCCGCGCGCGCCCGACCGACGGCGGCCTTGTCGTCGACATCGGTGAGGTAGACCCTCAGGAACATGACGTCCGCGGGCGTCGCCCCACAGGCCCGGACCAGCTCGACGACGCGGCGGAAGGCCTCCTGAGCCTGCAGATAGGGGTCATCACCCCCGACGGGACCGTCCGGCCCCCCGGCGTGCATGCCCGAGGTCCAGAAGCGGTCACCCCGCACGACGGCATTGCTGAACATCCCCGGGCGG
>JBQGNO010000053.1:0-3262 GCA_052087725.1 Janibacter sp.
GGACACCTGCGGTGGAACTCCCGCGAGATCGAGGACGTGCAGACCTTCATGCGACCCGGCCAGGTCGCGCACGTCGCCCAGGTGCCGCGCGTGCTGTCGGGCACCTTCGGCGACAACGTGCGCCTCGGCCACGGGCGTCCCTTCGACGTGCCGGTCGCCGATGCCCGCCTCGGGACCGACGTCGACGAGGCCGGCGGCAGCCATGCCCTCGTCGGCCACCGTGGGGTGCGCCTGTCCGGCGGACAGGTGCAGCGCCTCGCCCTCGCACGGGCGCTGGCCACCGAGGCCGAGCTCCTCCTCGCGGACGATGTCTCGAGCGCGCTCGACGCCACCACGGAGATCGAGCTGTGGCAAGCGCTGCGTGAGCGCGGCACGACGGTCATCGGCGCGACCTCGAAGCAGGCGGCCCTCGCCCAGGCCGACCGTGTCGTCGTCCTCGTCGACGGACGGGTCGCCGACATCGGGCCGTGGGAGATGCTCGCGACGCGGTGGGGGCACCTCGCCGGGTAGCCGGGGGCTCCCCCTTCGTCCGCCTGTCGTCGTTGGGCGCACCCGTGTCACGAAACTTCGTCGCACAGGTGCGCGCAATGCCGTCGGGCCCGTGGACACAGCTCAGGGGGCGCCCCGGCCGGTGAGCCGGTGGGCGCCCCCTGAGGGGACCCGGCCGCGGGGGTGACCGCGGCGGGAGTCGACCTCGAGGCTCGGCCGTGGACGGCCTCACACCTCGATCACCGTCGGGTTCAGCGCGCGGCCGACCCCTCCGTGTAGTCGTCGTCGCTCTGCTGCCAGGCGAAGTGCGAGCGCAGGAGCTTGCCGGTGGCCTCGATCGGGTGACCGGCCTCCTGCTCCCGCAGCCGGTTGAACTCGGGCGCGCCCTTGTCCTGGTCCTCGATGAAGCGCGTGGCGAAGGTGCCGTCCTGGATGTCCTTGAGAATCCCCTGCATCCGGTCCTTGACGCCGTCGTCGATGAGCCGCGGGCCGGAGACGTAGTCGCCGTACTCGGCCGTGTCGGAGCAGGACCAGCGCTGCTTGGCGATGCCGCCCTCGTGCATGAGGTCGACGATGAGCTTGAGCTCGTGGAGGACCTCGAAGTAGGCGATCTCCGGCTGGTAGCCGGCCTCGGTCAGCGTCTCGAAGCCCGCCTGGACGAGGTGGGACACGCCACCGCAGAGGACGGACTGCTCGCCGAAGAGGTCGGTCTCGGTCTCCTCGGTGAAGGTCGTCGTGATGACGCCCGCGCGGGTGCCGCCGATGCCCTTCGCGTAGGCCTTGGCCAGGTCCCACGCCTTCCCGGAGGCGTCCTGCTCGACCGCGATGATGTCGGGGATGCCACGACCGTCGACGAACTCACGACGCACCGTGTGGCCGGGGGCCTTGGGCGCGACGAGGATGACGTCGACGCCGGCCGGGGGCTGGATGTAGTCGTAGCGGATGTTGAAGCCGTGCCCGAAGACGAGCGCATCGCCCTCGGAGAGCGCCGAGGCGATCTCGTCGGCGTAGAGGTGACGCTGCACCTGGTCCGGCGCGAGGATGACGACGACATCGGCCTCGGCGGCCGCGGCATTGGGGGTGAGGACGGTCAGGCCCTCGTTCTCGGCCTTCTGTCGCGACGAGCTGCCCTCGCGCAGGCCGACGCGCACGTCGACTCCGCTGTCGCGCAGGTTGAGGGCCTGGGCCTGCCCCTGGGAGCCGTAGCCGATGACGGCCACCTTGCGTCCCTGGATGACGGACAGGTCGACGTCGTCGTCATAGATGAGTTCAGCGGCCATGTGGCTCTTCTCCTTGTGGTCGTGGTGCGGGTCTGTGCTCTGGTCGTCATCGTCTCGCGATGGGCGAGGCGGTGACGAAGGGGGTCAGTGTCTGGACCGGTCCGTGATGGAGCGCGGTCCACGGCCGATGGCGACGACGCCGGACTGGACGAGCTCCTTGATGCCGTAGGGCTGGAGGATCTCCAGCATCGCCGCGATCTTGTCCGAGTTGCCGTAGACCTGCAGGGTCATGGCGTCGGGGGTGGTGTCGACGATCTTCGCCTTGAACATCTGCGCGGTCTCGAGGATCCCGCTGCGGTTGCTCGCCTCGGCGCGGACCTTCACGAGGACCACCTGGCTGGTCACCGAGGACAGCGGGTCGAGCTCGACGACCTTGAGGACCTCGACGAGCTTGTTCAGCTGCTTGGTCACCTGCTCCAGCGGCAGCAGGTCGACGTCGACGACGACCGTCATCCGGGAGATCTCCGGGTGCTCGGTCGGGCCGACCGCCAAGGAGTCGATGTTGAATCCCCTGCGGGAGAACAACGCCGAGATCCGGGCGAGGACGCCGGGCTTGTTCTCGACCAGGACGGAGAGGGTGTGCTTGGTATTCATCGTCCTACCTCACTCGCCGTCCTGGTCGGCGTCTTCGGATTGCTCGATCGCCTCGGACTCCTCGCGGTCCCAGACCGGGGCGGTGTCGCGGGCGGTCTGGATGGCGTCATTGCTCACGCCGGCGGGCACCATCGGCCAGACCATGGCGTCGCGCTCGACGACGAAGTCGATGACGACCGGGCGGTCGTTGATCGCCATGGCCTCGGTGATCGTCGCCTCGAGGTCCTCGGGACGCTCGCACCGCAGCCCGACGCAGCCGTAGGCCTCGGCGAGCTTGACGAAGTCGGGGATCCGGTTGCCGACCGAGGTGTGCAGGTCGGTGTTGGAGTAGCGCTCGTTGTAGAAGAGCGACTGCCACTGGCGGACCATGCCGAGGCTGGAGTTGTTGATCACCGCGACCTTGATCGGGATGTCGTTGATGACGCACGTCGCCAGCTCCTGGTTGGTCATCTGGAAGCAGCCGTCACCGTCGATGGCCCAGACGACCCGGTCAGGCTCCCCCACCTTCGCTCCCATGGCGGCGGGCACGGCGTAGCCCATCGTCCCGGCACCGCCGGAGTTGAGCCATGACCTCGGCCGCTCGTAGTCGATGAACTGCGCGGCCCACATCTGGTGCTGGCCGACGCCCGCGGTGTAGACGGCCTCGGGTCCGGCGATCTCACCGATCTTCTCGATGACCTGCTGCGGCATGAGGGCCGCGGAGTCGGCCGCCTGGTACCCCACCGGGTAGGACTCGGACCACCCCTTCGTCCGCGCCGCCCACGCGGCGTAGCGCTCGGGGCGGACGTCCGCACCGGGGCCCGTGGGGGACTCGATGGCGGCGGCGAGCTCGGCGAGGATCGCCTTCGCATCGCCGACGATCGGGACGTCGGCCACGCGGTTCTTCGAGATCTCGGCCG
>JBQGNO010000053.1:3272-17270 GCA_052087725.1 Janibacter sp.
ACCTTGGCACCGGGGGCGAAGGACGAGAGCTGCCCCGTGACGCGGTCGTCGAAGCGTGCCCCGACGGCGATGAGCAGGTCACTGCGCTGCAGCCCGGTCACCGCGGCGACCGACCCGTGCATCCCTGGCATCCCCAGGTGCAGCTCGTGCTCGTCGGGGAAGGAGCCTCGCGCCATGAGCGTCGTGACGACGGGGATGCCGGCGAGCTCCGCCAGGCGGAGGAGCTCGACGTGGGCCTCCGAGCGGATGACCCCACCACCGACGTAGAGCACCGGACGCTCGCTCGCGGCCATGAGACGGACCGCCTCGCGGATCTGCTTCGCGTGCGGCTTGATCACCGGGTGGTAGCCGGGAAGGGCGATCTGCGGCGGCCAGCTGAAGGTGGTCGTCGCCTGCAGCGCGTCCTTGGCGATGTCGACGAGGACGGGGCCGGGACGACCGGTGTTGGCGATGTGGAAGGCCTCGGCGATGACGCGCGGGATGTCGTTGGCGTCGGTGACGAGGTAGTTGTGCTTGGTGACCGGCATGGTGATGCCGCGGATGTCCGCCTCCTGGAAGGCGTCCGTGCCGATCGAGGCCGAGGCGACCTGGCCGGTGATGGCGACCATCGGCACCGAGTCCATGTGGGCGTCGGCGATGGCGGTCACGAGGTTCGTCGCGCCGGGGCCGGAGGTGGCCATGCAGACGCCGACCCGACCGGTGGCCGCGGCGTAGCCCTCGGCGGCGTGCCCGGCGCCCTGCTCGTGCCGGACGAGGATGTGCCGGACCTTCGTCGAGTCCATGAGCGGGTCGTAGGCCGGCAGGATGCACCCACCGGGGATGCCGAAGACGACGTCCGCGCCGACGTTCTCGAGCGCGAGAACCAGGCTGCGCGCTCCGGTCACCTGCTCGGGAGTCGTCGTTCGTGCGGCCTCGGTCCGGCGCGCCATGGCGGCCGGGCTCGGGGTGCTGCTGCTCGTGTCAGTCACCGTCTGTCCTTCGGTAGGGCGTGCCATGTGTGTCTCCTCCACGATCATCTCCCGGCATGAAAAAGCCCCTCAGTCCAGGTGTGGACGTGAAGGGCGCGCGCTGCGTCGGCGACGGGGTCGCTCAGGCAGCGCGCCGGGGAAGTACGAGGAAGTGGGCCACGTGTCCACCTTCTCCCGCCGCCCCGACCGTGTCAATGGTTGAGACAAAGCCTTCCACGATGCGGGATGTCGACGGCTGCGTCGCGATCAGCAGGGTCCCCCGATCATCCCGAGGCCACGCAGGACGTGGACCCCGGCCAGCACGACCAGGCCGACCGCGACCGCGCCCACCATCCAGCGGGGCACCGGCCGCGGCCCGGGCGAGCGCATGTACCGGGTCGCCCCGAGGGCCGCACACCCCACGCAGGCCACGGCCGCGATCAGGGCGAAGAAGTCGGTGTACGAGCACTCCGTCACGGCACCGTTCACGGTCTTCGTCGACGAGCTGGTGAAGCTGACGACGAAGGCGACCAGACCGATGCCCAGCCCCCACAGGAGCGCCGCGGGCAGGTCCTTCGGGTTCTTCGACGGCGTGCTGGTCGTGGCAAAGGGGAACTCGCTCATGAGTGGCTCCTGGTCGGCGTGGTCGGGTGGACGCGCCGACCCGGTGGATACGTCCATCCTGCACCAGCCGACTCCGGCCGTCGATGGGGAGCACTCCCCCACACCGCCGCTCACGCGGTGACGGGCAACCGCCGCCCCACCGATGAAGGAGTCACCGTGCCCAGCACCTTCCGCATCCCAAGGCCGTCCGGGCGAGGTCAGGCGGTGTACGCGGGGACGTGGAATCGGTCGAGGGTCGCCGCACCGAAGGCGAGGTCGCTCCAGTGCCCGGAGAAGCGCAGCACCGCTGCCGCTCCGGGCGGGAAGCCCTCGGCGAGCAGCTCGTGCGCCTGCTCCGAGCCCTCGCCGTCCGCGAGCATGCTCGTCGCCCCCGGCAGGCTCGGCGCGTGCCCGATGACGAGCACGACGGAGGCGTCCTCGGGCGCCTCGCGCACGACGTCGAGCACGTCCTCGGCGCGGGCCGCGTAGAGGCGGTGCTCGATCTCGACCTCCGCCTCGGCACAACCCGCGGCCGCTGCCTCGGCCATCGTCTCCCGGGTGCGTTGCGCCGGTGAGCACTTCACCGCGTCACCGCCGATGCCCTGCTCGCACAGCCACTGGCCGATGAGCTGGGCCTCCTCGCGGCCACGGTCGGTCAACGATCGATCACGATCGTGCTGGCCGACTCCGCCGGGCTCGGGCTCGGCATGCCGCACCAGGACAAGGGTTCGGTCCTCCGCTGACGTGGTCATACCTGAGTGTGACCCGACCCACGCCCCATTTCCACCCTTGACGTAGCGGTAACGTCGTGCCATGTCGCCCCGACCACGCTCTCTCCCCCTCGTGGGCGCCTTCGTCCTGATGCTGGCCGCCTGCTCCGGCGACGGGGACTCCCCTTCGTCCTCCGGGGCTCCCGCCACCACGAGCGGCACGGTCGCAGGCGAGGAGGTCATCGCCCAGGACCTCGACGTGCCCTGGGACCTCTCCTTCCTGCCTGATGAGTCCGCTCTGGTGACCCTGCGCGACCGCGGCGAGATCGTGCGGATCGAGGACGGGGAGACCACGACCGTCGGCGCGGTCCCGGGCGTCACGGCCGATGGCGAAGGGGGCCTGCTCGGCCTCGCGGTCTCCCCCGACTTCGAGGAGGACGACACCGTCTTCGTCTACACCACCACCGACGACGACAACCGCGTGCTGCGGATGACGGTGGGAGTCGACGGCCTCGGCGAGCCGGAGCCGGTGCTGACGGGCATCCCCACCGCGGGCGTCCACAACGGGGGCCGCATCGCCTTCGGCCCCGACGACCACCTCTACGTCGCGACCGGGGATGCCGGCGAGACCAGCAACGCCCAGGACCCGCAGAGCCTCGGCGGCAAGATCCTGCGGATCACGCCGGAGGGCGAGCCCGCCTCCGGCAACCCCGACGCGGACTCCCCCGTGTGGACGAGCGGGCACCGCAATGTCCAGGGGCTCGCCTGGCGCGAGGACGGGTCGATGTGGGCCAGCGAGTTCGGGCAGGACACGTGGGACGAGCTCAACCGGATCACCCGGGGTGCCGACTACGGGTGGCCCGACGTCGAGGGCGAAGGGGGCGGCAGCAACGTCACCGACCCGGTCGCCACGTGGGCGACGGCCGACGCCTCCCCGAGCGGGATCGCCGTCGACCGCGACGGCGACGTCGTCATGGCCGGGCTGCGCGGCGAGAGCCTGTGGCGCATCCCCGTGTCGGGCACCGGCGAGGACGCGCAGGTCGGCACGCCGGAGCGGTTGCTCGAGGGCGAGCACGGGCGGCTGCGCGACGTCGAGCGCGCCCCCGACGGGAGCTTGTGGGTGCTCACGAGCAACACCTTCCGCGGGGAGCCGCGCGAGGGCGACGACCAGGTCCTGAGGGTGGAGCTGCACTGACGGGGAACCGGCTCCTACTGCACTGGGAAGTCCGCGAACTGCGTCTCATCGCTGACAGACGTCCCTCGGTACTCCTGCTGCTGTCCGGACGGCACGAGATCCTCGTAGTACCCCAGGTGGTTACCCCAGGGATCCGAGAAGTCGACGAACGCCACCACGCCCGGTAGCTGCGACGGCTCGGAGTGAGGGATGTCCTGGAGGTCCAGGAACTGCACTGCTCCAACCAGCGCTGCGACGCGCAAGCGCACTCGGTTGGTCAACGTCGCGGGGTCATCATGGCCGGACACCTGGAACCAGCACTCCTGTCCGGTGATCGGAGCCCACTCGAAGAAGTCGTCGTGAGGCTCGAACTCCGGCTCGCGTCCGAACAGACGGCTGTAGAAGTCCCGAGCAGCCCGGGCCTCTCCCGTCGGCACGTAGACCTGAAGGGTGATCCCCGTCGTGGGTGGAGCGGTGGTCCCTGTCTCGTCAGCCATGAGGTGAAACCTCCCGCAGGCCGTCGCAGAGGTCAATCAGTCGAGCGATCGGTGACGGCAGACCCACGTCATCAACCGCCCACGACGTGCAGCGGCTCCTCACCGGCGGCAACCCGACGCAGCTGCTCGCGTAGCAGGGCGACCATCCGTGGGCGGAAGGCCTCGGTCACCCCGCCGGTGTGCGGGCTGATGATCACGCCCGGCTCGCTCCACAGCGGGTGGTCCGAGGGCAGGGGCTCGGGGTCGGTGACGTCGAGGGCGAAGCGGAGTCGGTTGGTGTGCTGGAGGGCGTCCTCGGTGACCAGGGCGTTGCCCCGACCGACATTGCAGACCAGGGAGCCGTCCGGCATCGCATCGAGCGCCGCGTCGTCCAGGATGCCCTTCGTCGAGTCCGACCCGGGCAGGACCGAGATGACGACGTCGTGGTCGGGCAGCAGATCAGCGAGCTCGTCGATACCGTGCACGCTGTCGACGAGGTCGTCACCACCGCGGGCCCGGGAGGCCACGGCGGTCAGCGAGATCTCGAAGGGAGCGAGCCGCTCGGCGATCGCCCGCCCGACCGACCCGTACCCGAGGAGGAGGACCCGCTGGTCCGCGAGGCCGCGCCGGAAGTGACGGGGCAGCCACTCCCCCTTCGCCTGGGCACGCGCGAACTCGTCGAACCCACGCTGGGAGGCGAGGACGAGCGCCACGGTCAGCTCCGCGGTCGCGGCGTCGTGGACCCCTTCGGCCCTGGCCACGGCAATGCCCCCCGGCACGACGGGAAGGGCGGCGTCCGCACCCGCGGAAAGCAGCTGCACGAGGCGCACGGACGGCTTGTCCGTGACGACCGCGATCTGGTCCGAGGGCGCCATGTACGGCGCGATGAAGACCTCGACGTCCTCGTCGGGCGGACCCACCTGCGGATCCCAGACGACCGAGGTGATGCCCTCGATCGGTCCGACCTCGTCGATCCAGCTGCCATCAGGAAAGGAAACGGTGACCATGCCTCGATGCTAGGACGGAAGGGCCAGTCCCGGGCGCATGGCCTCGACCAGCCTGACGAGGACGGACACCGGGGAGACCTCCCGCACCTCGAGCTCGTCCGGAGTCACGGCCTCGATCCCGAGCATCCCGTCGCGGAGCACGACGACGTCGAGCCCGTCCTCCACGAGCTGGCCCCCGGGCTGCTGACCGGTCACCCGGACCCGCCAGTGACGCCATGGTTCCCGGGCCAGCACCGTCGCGACCTGACCGGCCACTCCCTGGGAGGGCACGGCAACTCCGGTCTCACGCCACAGGAGTGCGGTCAGGTCCGCGGCCGGCAGGGACACGGCGTCATCGATCCCGAGACCGGGGCGCGGCCCCACCTGCATGATCTCGAGCAAGGAGATCGGCAGCAGGCTGGCGAGCACCGGAAGGACCTGACGCTCCTGGTCGGGCACCGTGACCGGGTCGGCGCCACCGTCCCAGCGGCCGACCGCGGTGTCGAGGAGGAGCAACCCGCGGGACCCGTCCGAGCTCGCCGAAGCCCCGACGGCCACGCCGTCGCAGCTGCGGCCGACCACGTCGATGCCCAGGGTCGCGCCGATGTGCGCGCGCACGCTCCAGTGCACCTCGCTCGTCAGCGGCGAGGAGGAGTCGACCCCGAGCACTGCGGCGAAGGACTCCGCATCGGGCTCGGCAGCGGTGTCGATCAGGGCAGCCCACCCGTCCTCGTCGACGAGGATCCGTCCCTCCTCGACCCGCACTCCCATACGCCCGCTCATGACGTGACCCCGGCATCCATCTGCAGGCTCGCGGCGACCTCGCGCATCATGTCCTCGGCGTCGGGCAGCGCGAGGACCGGCACCGTCACGCCGGTCGTCACCACACGATCCGCCTGCCGACGGGCCACCTGGTGCAGGACGACACCCACCTCGCCGACCCGGTGGTGGATCCACCGCACATGGCCGCGATCACCCACGGGCCCCTGCTCCTCGACCAGGCGCGGGTCCTCCAGCAAGGAGGCCAGAGCGGTCCACGTCTGCCCGGACAGCGTCGACCACGGTGTGTCCGCGGGGACCCGGTCCTGGGTGACCACGACATTGCTGCGGAAGGTCTCCGGTTCGAAGGGGGCGGCCCAGGCGGCCACGATGTCAGCGACGTCCTCGCTGAGGTCCTGCCACTCCATCGGCACGAGCAGGCTCGCACCGATGGAGGGAATGTCCGTCGTCACCAGATCGTCGATCATCACCACAGGCCCAACTTATCGCCCACCCACGAGGAGCCGTCCGCTGCCGCGCTTCCGATGGACTCGCCGACCTTGCTGCCGGCGACACCGCCGATGATCCCACCGGCGACGCCTCCGACGGCCGCTCCGACGGGCCCCCCGATGAGACCGCCGACGACGGCACCGCCCTTCGCGCCGGCCAGCGCCATGCCAAAGGTCGTACCCCCGGTCGCTACCCCGTTCGACACCGCTCGCGTGGCCCGCTCCCCGGTGCCGATCGACGGGTCCCCCATGTCCTCGGCCCACTGGTTGACGCCGCCGAAGACACCGGACAGCCCGGCGCCCACCGGGCCCGAGACGCGGGCGACCTTGCTCCACTTGGCGAACCCGGCGACATTCTTGGCGGCATTGGGGCCGCCCTTGGCGATCCAGCTGGAGTCCTTGGCGAAGTAGCCCGCGCGCTGGTGCCATGGCAGCTTGGAGAAGGGACTGCCCGGTTTGTGCCCGAGGAAGCCGTACCGGCCGCTGGGCAGCCGCCCCCGAGGGTTGAACTGACCGAATTTCCACATGCCGATACCCGTGGCGATACCCGCGAGGTCACCCAAGCGGCCCGACCAGAACCCGAGGCCGTCGATGACATCGCTGACCGTGTCCCACGGGCCCCCTCCGGAGCCACCCGACCCACCGCCGCTGCCGGATCCGGCCCCGCCGCCGACGCCGCCACCCCCAGCGCCGCTGCCGGCCTCGGACGCGGTCTCCTGGGAGTCCGCCTGCTCGAGCAGCTGGTCAGCAAAGGCCGACAGGCGCGTGGATGCGGCCTCCAGGGTCGGTCTCGCGCTCATCCAGCTCGCGGAGAAGGACTCGAGGTCCGCCCCTTCCCAGGCGCCCTCGAGGGTGGCCACGCACGCGGACCCCTGATCGGCGATCTCTCCGGCGCGGCGCGCCTCCGCCCGCAGCTGGCCACTGATCTGCCGGACCCGAGCGAGGTCCATCCCGTGTGAGACGGTCACGTGCTCTCCTTAGGGTTGCGTCGTCGCAACGCTAACCAGCATTCGAGGACAGGGCGATGGGGAGCACTCCCCATCCGCCACCCACCAGACCCCGCTGGCCTACCCTCGATCCATGCCGACCACCTCGGACACGGACCAGACCGTCGCCTCCTGGCGCAGGACCATCGCCGCAGGCGAGGACGTCGTCATCCGGCAGAGCCGAAGCCACGCCGTCCGCTACCTGCTCCTCGTCATCGGTCTCACGGCGGTCTGCGCCTGGGTCCTCGTGCAGGACGACGGCTGGTGGCTGCGGACCGGCCTGATGGGGGCGGGCATCGTCTTCTTCGGGGTCATCGGCGTCCCGGTGCTCGTCCGCCAGGTCATCCGGGGGGTCGACCCCGTCGTGCGCATCACGCCGACGACGGTGAGCGTCGGCGACGATGTCCTGTCGCGGTCCGAGATCACCTGGCTGCGTCGGCACGACGGCACCTACGGCGAAGTGCGTCCCGAGCGGTCGGGCGGGGTGAGCGTCTTCCGCGGGCAGGAGCACGTGCTCGAGATCCCGCTCCCGCCGTCGGTGCCGACCGGCGCGGTCGAGCGCATCCTGCTCCCGGGGAGCCCGCCGCCTTCGCGGTGAACCGGCCCGTCAGGGGACGCTGGCTTCGAGGCTCCTCGCTGGCGTTCGTCGCACCTCAGCCGGCGTCTCCGTCGAGCGTCAGCCCTCGACGCCGAGCTTGCTCAGGATGAGGGCGCGGGCCTTGCCGGCGTCGGCCTGGCCCTTCATCTCCTTCATCACCTGACCGATGAGCGCACCGGCGGCCTGGACCTTGCCGCCACGGATCTTGTCGGCGATGTCGGGGTTGTTCGCGATGACCGTGTCGACGGCCCCCTCGAGCGCACCGTCGTCCTGGACGAGCTCGAGGCCGCGGGCGTCCGCGACAACCGTCGGGCCCCCTTCGCCGTCGAGGACACCCTCGAGGACCTGGCGAGCCATCTTGTCGTTGAGCCGACCGGCGCCGACCATCGACTCCAGCTCGGCGACGTGCGCCGGGGTGAGACCGACCTCCTCGGCATAGCCGGACAGGTCCGTGCCCGCCTCGTTGGCGCGACGTGACGGCTCGCCGAGCCACCACTTACGCGCCGATTGGGGCTTCGCCCCGGCGGCGACGGTCTCCTCGATGAGCTCGCTCGCGCCGGCGTTGAGCACATCGCGCATCTCGAGGTCGGAGTAGCCCCACTCCCCCTGCAGCCGCTTGCGACGCTCGGCCGGCGGCTCGGGCAGGGTGGCGCGCAGCTCCTCGACCCACTCGCGGCTCGGGGCGACGGGCACGAGGTCGGGCTCGGGGAAGTAGCGGTAGTCCTCGGCATCGGACTTCTCCCGACCACTCGTCGTGGCGCCGGTGTCCTCGTGCCAGTGGCGCGTCTCCTGCAGGATCGACCCGCCCGAGGTGAGCACCGCCGCGTGACGGCAGACCTCGTAGCGCACCGCGCGCTCCACGGAGCGAAGGGAGTTGACGTTCTTCGTCTCGGTGCGGGTACCGAGAGGGACCTCGAGCTGCGTGGGCGCAGCCGGGTCCTCGCCGGCCTTCGTCCGAAGGGAGAGGTTGACGTCGCAGCGCATGGAGCCCTGCTCCATCTTCACGTCCGAGACGTCGAGCGCACGCAGCAGGTCGCGCAGCGCGCCGACATAGGCCCTGGCGACCTCGGGCGCACGGTCCCCAGCACCGACGATGGGGCGAGTGACGATCTCGATGAGCGGGATGCCGGCACGGTTGAAGTCGAGGAGCGAGTACTCGGCGCCCTGGATGCGACCGGTGGAGCCACCGATGTGCATGCTCTTGCCGGTGTCCTCCTCCATGTGGGCCCGCTCGATCTCTACCCTGAAGACCTCGGTGCCCTCGCCCGATCGGGCCGGGATCTCGACATCGAGATAGCCGTCGAAGGCGATCGGCTCGTCGTACTGCGAGGTCTGGAAGTTCTTCGGCTGGTCCGGGTAGAAGTAGTTCTTCCGGGCGAACCGGCACCACTGGGCGATGTCGCAGTTGAGCGCCAGCCCGATCCGGATCGCCGACTCGATGCCCGTCGCGTTGACGACGGGAAGGGCGCCGGGCAGGCCGAGGCACACCGGGCACACCTGGGTGTTGGGCTCGGCGCCGAATCCGGACTCGCAGCCGCAGAACATCTTCGTGTTCGTGCCGAGCTCGACGTGCACCTCGAGACCCATCACCGGGTCGAAGCTCGCGAGTGCCTCGTCGTAGCCGAGGACCTCGTCGGTCGTGGTCGTCGCCATGTCTCAGGCTCCCTTCGTGATGGCCAGCTCGGGGGCCTGCTCGAGCAGGTGCCCACCCCAGGCGGAGACGAGGCGCTGCTCGAGAGCGGCGCCGACGGTGTAGAGGCGGTCATCGGCCATCGCCGGCGCGAGGACCTGGAAGCCCGCGGGCAACCCGTCCTCGGCGAGACCGCTCGGGAGGGACATGCCGGGGATGCCGGCAAGGTTGGCCGGGATGGTCGCGATGTCACCGCGGTACATGGCCATCGGGTCATCCGTCTTCTCGCCGAAACGGAAGGCGGTCGTCGGGGCCGTCGGCGAGACGAGGACGTCCGCGGACTCGAAGGCCCGGGCGAAGTCGTCCGCGATGAGGCGACGGACCTTCTGCGCACTGCCGTAGTAGGCGTCGTAGTAGCCGGAGGAGAGCGCATAGGTGCCGAGGATGATGCGGCGCTTGACCTCGTCCCCGAAGCCGGCGTCGCGAGTCGCGGCCATGACCTGCTCGGCGCTGGGCGCGTCGACGCCCTTCGGCGGGACCCGCAGGCCGTAGCGCATCGCGTCGAAGCGGGCGAGGTTGCTGCTCGCCTCGCTCGGCATGATCAGGTAGTAGGCCCCGAGCGCGTAGACGAAGTTGGGGCAGGAGACCTCGACGACCTCGGCGCCGGCGTCCACGAGGTGCTGGACGGACTCGTCGAAGCGGGCCTGCACCTCGGGCTGGAAGCCCTCACCGGTGAGCTCCTTGACGATACCGATCCGCATCCCGGCGACGTCCGCGCGCTGTGCGGCGCCGACGACGTCCGGGACCGGCTGGTCGATGGAGGTCGAGTCGAGCGGGTCGTGCCCGGCCATGACCTCGTGCAGCAAGGCCGTGTCGAGGACGGTGCGCGCGCACGGCCCCGCCTGGTCGAGCGAGGAGGCCATCGCGACGAGCCCGTAGCGGGACATCGCGCCGTAGGTGGGCTTGACGCCGACCGAGCCGGTGACGGACGCGGGCTGGCGGATCGAGCCGCCGGTGTCGGTGCCCGTGGCCAGCGGCGCCTGCCAGGAGGAGACGACCGCGCTGGACCCACCGCCGGAGCCGCCCGGGATGCGCTCGGGGTCCCACGGGTTGCGAGTCAGGCCGAAGGCGGAGTGCTCCGTGGAGGAGCCCATCGCGAACTCGTCCATGTTGGTCTTGCCGAGGATCGGCATACCGGCAGCCTTGATCTTGGCGACGACGGTCGCGTCGAAGGGCGGGATCCAGTTCTCCAGCATCCTCGACCCGGCCGTGGTCGGGATGCCGGTCGTCGACATGACGTCCTTGACGGCGACCGGGACGCCGGCGAGACGGTGGAGGCTCTCCCCCTTCGCTCTGCGCTCGTCGACGGCACGGGCCTCGGTGAGGGCGGACTCGCCGGAGACGTTGACGTAGGCGCCGATGCTCTCGTCGACGCCCTCGATCCGGTCGAGGTGGGCGCGGGTGACCTGCTCGGCGGACAGGTCACCGGCGGCCAGCGCATCGGCGAGCGCGGCAGCGGTCATACGGGTGGGGTCGCTCACGTGGGGTCCTTCGGGCTCAGTCTTCGGAGAGGATGCGGGGCACGACGAAGCGCTGCAGCTCCGAGTCCGGGGCGCCGGCGAGTGCGGCCTCGGGAGTCAGCGAGGGGCGCACCTCGTCCGGGCGGGTGACGTTGGTGATCGGCATCGGGTGGCTCATCGGCTCGACGTCCGCGATCGGGGCCTGCTGCACCGCCTCCACGGAGGTGATGATCTGCCCGAGCTCACCGACCATGCGGTCGAGCTCGGTGTCGGACAGGTCGATGCGGGCCAACGAGGCAAGATGGGCTACGTCGTCACGGGAGAGGTCAGCCATGCGGGACAGTCTAGGTTCCGCCGAAGGGGGCGGTGCCCGCGGTCGTCCCGGTGACCGGCCGGGGTGCAGACCGGGGCCAGAACCCACCGCTCCGGCGCGGTCAGCACAGGTGACTCGCGGGTACGACGACACGGTCCATCGCCAGGGAGTCCAGGACCCCCGATACACCGGGCCGCGGCCTCCGGCGCGCCCCACTCCCTGTCGTCGTACCCGCGCGTCACCGCGCCTGTGGACAACCCGGAGGGCGCGTCGGCCCACCCCGCGACGATGCTGGACATGGACGCGGACCACGTACTCGCCGAGCTGGGCGGGGTCGGCTCCCGCGCTGAACTCCTCGCGCGGGTCACCGAAGCCTCGCTGCGTCGCGCTCTGGCGTCCGGATCGATCGTGCGGAGGTCGCGCGGCCGCTACGCACTCCCGTTCACCCCCAGCATCGGTCAGCGGGTCGAGCTCGCCGAGCTGGCTCAGGCAGGTCGGCGAGCAGCCCACGACGTCTCTGGGACGGCGATCCTGCTGAGTGCCGCCTCCCGGTGGGGGTGGCCGGGCAAATGGGTCCCGACCAGACCGCAGGTCGCGGTCCCCCTCGGGCGGAAGGTTCCTGTGCCTGTCCGGAGAGCGATCGACGTGCGATGGCGCCCGGTCCCGGCGGATGACCGCGAGGACGGCTGGGTGACCAACCGGGTGCGCACGGCCCTGGACTGCGCGAGCTTGCTGCCCGAGGACGAGGCGCTGGCGGTCCTGGACTCCGCCCTGCGCGAGGGTGCCGTCGACCGCGACGAGCTGCTGCTCGCCTCTTCGGTACTTCCCGCCTTGCATCGTCGCAGGGCCGAAGCACTCCTCCGCCTCGCCAGCCCGCTCGCTGCCAACCCCTTCGAGTCGGTCCTCCGCTGGATCGTCTCGGACATCCCTGGTCTGAGCGTGCGACCCCAAGTACGCATCACCGACGACGAGGGACTGATCGGCGTGGTGGACCTTGCGGACGAGGAGCTGCAGATCGCGCTCGAGGCGGACTCCTTCGAGTGGCACGGCGACCGGACGGCGCTGGAGCGCGACTGCATTCGTTATGACCGGTTGACCGCCGACGGGTGGTTGGTGCTGCGCTTCACCTGGGATCAGGTCATGCAGCACCCAGAGCGGGTCCGTGCCCTCGCCGTCCGCACAGTCGCCCAACGTGACGCGCGAGTACGACGACAGACTCCTGCCCGTCGCTCCCGCTGATGCCCGGCAGCGGCGGGCACTCGCGGCTCGAGTTGCATGCTCTGTCGTCGTACCCGCGAGTAGCTAGAGAACCGGGATGACTCGGCGGGTGCGCTCGACGCTCTCCCGGTCGATGTCCGCGACGAGCACGTCCTCTCCCCCGCCGAGGCGCGCCCGGACCTCCCCGGTCGGGTCGGCGAGGGCGGACCGGCCGATGCCGTAGGGGCCGTTGACCGAGTCGCGCGTCCACGCCTGCCCGACCGCGAGCAGCCAGGACTGGGCGTCGTGGGCCCGCGCACAGGTGAGCAGGTCCCACTGCGCAGCCTTGCCCGGCCCGTCGCCCCAGGACGCGGGCAGGACGACGACCTCCGCCCCGGACCGTCCGAGCCGGGTGAACTGGTCCGCGAAGCGCACGTCGTAGCAGGTGGCCAGACCGACCTGCCAGCCGTCGACCTCGACCGTGACGATCTCCTCGCCCGGCGCCACCGTGTCGGACTCGCGGTGGCCGAAGGCGTCGTAGAGGTGGATCTTGCGGTAGGTCGTCTCCGCCGTCCCCGGGCCGGTGACGAGCAGCGTGTTGTGCACCCGCGACCGCTCCTTGCCCTCCGGGGTGGTGATCGCGTCGGCGGGCGTGAACATCCCGACGACCACGGTCACGCCGTGGCGCTGCGCGAGCGCGCGGACGCCCTCGGCGAAGCGGCCGTCGAGCGGCTCGGCGACGGTGTCGAGGCGGCCGGCGAACGAGGCCATCGCGGCCTCCGGGTGGACGACGAGCCGGGCGCCGCGCTCCGCGGCGCGGGCGGTGAGCTCGTCGATGCGCTCGAGGTTCTCGGCCGGGTCGCCGGTGGCGGTCCACTGCGCGCCGGCCATTCGAAGGCGGTGGGGGTCACTGACGGCGGCGCTGACCTGGGGCATGGCTCCACCATAGGAGCGCCGTGGCGTCGAGGCTCGTTCCTCGCACCTCAGCCGGCGTCGTGGGCCCATAGGGTGGGCGCCATGGCCAGCCTCTTCACGAAGATCATCAGTGGCGACATCCCCGGACGCTTCGTCTGGTCCGACGAGACCTGCGTCGTCTTCCTCACCATCGAGCCGCTCACCGACGGGCACGCGATGGTCGTACCGCGCGCGGAGCTCGAGCAGTGGACGGATGCTGACGACGCGACGTGGACGCACCTGCAGCGGGTGGCCAGCATCGTCGCCCGGGCGCAGCAGGCCGAGTGGGAGGCACCCCGGATCGGGATGCTGCTCGAGGGCTTCCTCGTGCCCCACCTGCACGTGCACGTGTGGCCGGCCTTCTCCCCCGACGACTTCGACCCCCACTCCCCGATGAAGGAGGTCTCGGACGAGCGCTTCGACGAGGCCGCCGAGCGACTGCGCACTCGTCTGCGCGCCGACGGCCACGAGGCACATGTCGCCGGGGCGGGCCCCCTGCCCGCATGATCAGCCGTCGCGCCAAGGCGGCGATGTTCGTCGCGGGGATCATCGCCTTCGCCGTGGTCCTCGTCGCCGGCGTCATCGGGATCGGCCTCACCGGCCCGCTCTGGGTGGCGATCTTCTGGGGCGTCGTGT
>JBQGNO010000054.1:0-17133 GCA_052087725.1 Janibacter sp.
CGAGAGGAGCGGCAGCAGGACCTCGAGCCCGACGATGCCGGCGCCGATGGCCAGTGACTGGCCCAGACGATGACGCGGGCTCGTCGCCGGACGGGCGGCGAGGTGCATCCGCTCGAGCAGCCACGTGAGGAGCACCCACTCGGTGAGGACGACGGCCACGCCCAGGGGCGGACTGAGCATCCCGACGAGTGCGGTCGGCAGGAGTGTCCCGGTCGCCAGGACGAGCACGACGATGCCGACGACGACCCCGTGCCAGGTCGGGCTGAGCCGGGCCGGGGAGTCGGTGGCAGCGGTGCCGCGCGATCGCACGACACCGGCGACGGCCGCGAGCAGGGCACACCCGAGGGTGAGCGAGCCGGCCCAGTGCACGGCCACCATCGTGCGGGCCCGGTCGAGGCACTGCGGCTGCAGGCACTCGGGCGAGTAGGCCTGCGGGTACCACGCCGCAGCGGACCAGCCGACGGCGAGCAGCCCGAGGAGCGCCACGGTGAGCAGCGCCCACGGCCAGTGACGAAGGGGGGAGGAGGTTCCCTTCGTCTCGGGGCGGGACGTGCTGGCCGGGCGCACCGGTCGGGTGGCCGAGGGGCTCGTCACCCGACCATGGTCACCCACGGCGGTGACAACGCTCGGGCGACGCGCCGACGACCCGCCGGCGACGACCGGGGGTCTGTCCTGCCGCCATGGAGAACCCACATGTGGTGATGGGTTGCAGCTTCGACCCCCACATGTATGGTGGCGACTGCAGCTGGTTCGAGCGTTCACCCAGATCGTTCGAGGCAAGAGGGAACCCGGTTCGAGTCCGGGACTGCCCCGCAGCGGTGAGTGGGAACGACCGTCGTCAGATGCACTGGATCGAGCCGATCCGGGAAGCGATGACCAGTAGGCGTCCAGCCAGGACAGCGCCCATGAGTCCGAAGACCTGCCAGCGCACCGCACCCGACCGGGTGTGGTGGTCCGAGGCCTCGTGGGAGGGCCGACGGCTGGCAGAAGTGCGGCGCACGCGCGCCCCCTCGCCGACCCGTCCCCTTCTCGCGTTCCGCGGACTCGTCCGACCGAACTCGCGAGGAGAGAGATATGACGGTCACCGAAACCCCCACCCGCACGTCGATGACGGTGCGCAAACGCAATGGCGACTCCGAACCCGTCGACATCGTCAAGATCGTCACGGCCGTCGATCGGGTCAGCGCCGACCTGCCCGATGTCGACCCGATGCGGGTGGCCACCCGCACCATCAGCGGCCTCTACGACGGGGCCACCACCGCCGAGCTGGACCGGCTCTCGATCCAGACCGCTGCCGAGTTGATCAGCGAGGAGCCGGCATACTCCCGGCTCGCGGCCCGGCTGCTCGCCGGGTACATCGACAAGGAGGTCCGCAACCAGGGCGTCGCCTCCTTCAGCCAGTCCATCGCGCTCGGCCACGCCGAGGGGCTCATCGGTGACGAGACGGCCGAGTTCGTCCGTACCAACGCCCGCAAGCTCGACTTCGCCATCGACCCGGCAGCGGACCACGGCTTCGAGTACTTCGGGCTGCGCACCGTCTACGACCGCTACCTGCTGCGCCACCCCGAGAGCCGGCTCGTCACCGAGAGCCCCCAGTACTTCCTCCTCCGTGTCGCCTGCGGCCTGGCCCAGCACCCGGCCGAGGCCATCCGCTTCTATCGGCTGATGTCCTCGCTGGCCTACCTGCCGTCCTCACCGACGCTCTTCAACTCCGGTACCCGGCACACCCAGATGTCCTCCTGCTACCTCATCGACTCCCCGCGAGACGAGCTCGACTCGATCTACGACCGCTACGCCCAGGTGGCCAAGCTGTCGAAGTTCGCCGGCGGCATCGGCATGGCCTTCTCACGGATCCGCTCCCGCGGTGCCCTGATCCGCGGGACCAACGGCAAGTCCAATGGCATCGTCCCCTTCCTCCGCACGCTCGACGCCAGCGTCGCCGCGGTCAACCAGGGCGGCCGCCGGAAGGGGGCCGCATGCATCTACCTCGAGCCGTGGCACCCGGACATCGAGGAGTTCCTCGAGCTGCGCGACAACACGGGCGAGGACGCCCGTCGGACCCACAACCTCAACCTCGCCAACTGGATCCCCGACGAGTTCATGCGCCGCGTCGAGGCCGACGAGGACTGGTCGCTCATCGACCCCGACGCGGCGCCCGAGCTGCCCGACCTGTGGGGCGAGGCCTTCGAGAGCCGCTACCGCGAGCTCGAGGCCGAAGGGAGGGTCGTGCGCACCATCAGGGCGCGCGACCTCTACGCGCGGATGATGCGCACGCTCGCCCAGACCGGCAACGGGTGGATGACCTTCAAGGACGCCGCCAACCGCGCGTGCAACCAGACCTCCGACGAGCCCGGCGGCGACGTCGTCCACCTGTCCAACCTGTGCACCGAGATCATCGAGGTCTCCTCCGACGCCGAGACGGCCGTCTGCAACCTCGGCTCGATCAACCTCGGTGGTCACCTCGGCGAGGACGGCCTGGACTGGGCGAAGCTGCGCGAGACCGTGCGCACCGCTGTCCCGCTGCTGGACCGGGTCATCGACATCAACTACTACCCGAGCAAGGAGTCCGGCCGCTCCAACCCGCGCTGGCGCCCCGTCGGCCTGGGTCTCATGGGCCTGCAGGACGTCTTCTTCGCGCTCGGCCTGCCCTTCGACTCCCCGGAGGCGCTCGAGCTGTCGACGCGGATCCAGGAGGAGATCTACCTGACGGCCCTGGAGGTCTCCGCCGACCTCGCCGAGGAGTACGGGTCACATCCGTCCTTCGGCGAGACCCGCGCCGCGGGCGGCCTGCTGCAGCCGGACCTCTGGGGTGTCGAGACGACCCAGGCGGAGCGGTGGGACGCCCTTCGTGCCCGGGTCGACGCCCACGGCCTGCGCAACTCGCTGCTCGTGGCGATCGCCCCGACCGCGACGATCGCGAGCATCGCCGGCTGCTACGAGTGCATCGAGCCGCAGGTCTCCAACCTCTTCAAGCGGGAGACCCTCTCCGGGGAGTTCCTCCAGATCAACTCCGCCCTGGTGCGCGAGCTCAAGCCCCGCGGCCTGTGGACCGCCGAGATCCGCGAGCAGATCAAGCTCGCCGAGGGATCGGTCCAGGGCATCGAGGCCATCCCCGAGGACGTGCGCCGGCTCTACCGGACCGCGTGGGAGCTGCCGCAGAAGGCGCTGATCGACCTCGCGGCCGCGCGCTCGCCGTACATCGACCAGAGCCAGTCGCTCAACCTCTTCATGGCCGGACCGACCATCGGCAAGCTCTCCTCGATGTACCGCTACGCCTGGTCCTCCGGGCTGAAGACGACCTACTACCTGCGCTCGCGCCCCGCGACGCGGATCCAGCAGGCGACCGTGTCGCAGACCTCGACCGCCACCGGACCGTTACCGGCCGGCGGGGCGAAGGGGGAGCCCAGCCCCCTCCCTTCGCCCACCGCCGCCTCCGAGAGCGAAGAAGCGCCCACCACGACCGACGAGGCAGCCATTGCGTGCTCCCTCGAGAACCCCGAGAGCTGCGAGGCCTGCCAGTGACGACCTTCGACGAGACCACCACGACCACGACCGCATCCCTGCGAGACGGCTCGTCCCTCGCCTCCCCGGGGACCGATAGCAGCGAGACCAGGATGCTCCTCGACCCGGGGATGAACCTCACCCTGCGTCCGATGCGCTACCCGCACTTCTACGACCGCTACCGCGACGGGATCAAGAACAACTGGACCGTCGAGGAGATCGACCTCCACTCCGACCTCGCCGACCTGCACAAGCTCAGCCCGGCGGAGCAGCACCTCGTCTCGCGGCTCGTGGCCTTCTTCGCCACCGGCGACACGATCGTCGCGAACAACCTCGTGCTCAACCTCTACCAGCACATCAACGCCCCGGAGGCGCGGCTCTACCTCAGCCGGCAGCTCTTCGAGGAGGCCGTGCACGTGCAGTTCTACCTGACGCTGCTCGACACCTACGTGCCGGACGAGGACGAGCGGCACGAGGCCTTCGCCGCCGTGGACAACATCCCCTCGATCAAGGCCAAGGCCGACTTCTGCTTCCGGTGGATCGACTCGGTCTTCGAGCTGCGGGTCCTGGAGACCCGCGAGCACCGGAAGGCCTTCCTGCTCAACCTCATCTGCTTCGCGGCAGTCATCGAGGGGCTGTTCTTCTACGGAGCCTTCGCCTACGTGTACTTCCTCCGCTCGCGGGGACTCCTGCACGGGCTGGCCTCGGGGACGAACTGGGTCTTCCGCGACGAGTCGATGCACATGGCCTTCGCCTTCGATGTCGTCGACCAGGTGCGCGAGGAGGAGCCGGACCTCTTCGACGACCAGATGGCGGTCGACGTGCGTCAGATGCTCGTCGACGGCGTTGACGCCGAGGCGCAATTCGCCGATGACCTCCTCGGCGGCGGTGTCGCCGGCCTGTCCACGGCGGACATGCGTTCCTACCTCGAGCACGTCGCCGACCGGCGGATGGAGCGCCTCGGGCTCGAGCCGATCTACGGCTCGGCGAACCCTCTGGCCTTCATGGAGCTGCAGGACGTCCAGGAGCTGTCGAACTTCTTCGAGCGGAAGGTCTCGGCCTACCAGATGGGCGTCACCGGCTCGGTCGGCTTCGACGAGGACTTCTGACGGCCGACGAAACACCGGACCGGCGTGGTCGACTCAGAGCACGTCGTGCCCCGGGTGCCCGCCCCGGGCCATCGCCTCGGCGATCTCCAGCGCGGGGCGCACCGTGGGGGTCTTGGGGATGACCCCGAGTCGGCCGGCCTGGAAGTCCTCGAAGGCGGTGACCAGCTCGTCGCGGGTGTTCATGACGAAGGGACCGTAGGCGGCGACCGGCTCACGGATCGGGCGTCCGCCGAGGAGGACCACCTCGAGCGAGGGGCTGCGCGAGTCCTGGCTGTCGTCGGCCGCGATCTCCAGGGCTCCGCCTGCGCCGAAGACCGCGAGCTGGCCCTCACGGACCGGGCGACGCTCGGGGCCGACGACCCCGCGACCGGAGAGGACGTAGGCGAGGCCGTTGAAGTCCTCACGCCACGGGAGGTGCATCCGTGCGCCGGGGGCGATCGTCGTGTGGATCATCGAGATCGGGGTCGTCGTGATGCCCGGCCCCTGGTGGCCGTCGAGCTCGCCGGCGATGATCCGCACGAGCGCACCGCCGTCGTGGCTGGACAGGAGGCCGACCTCGCCGGAGCGGATGTCCTGATACCGGGGGTCGGACATCTTCTGGTGGCTCGGGAGGTTGACCCACAGCTGCAGGCCGTGGAAGATCCCGCCGCCGACGACGAGCTCCTCCGGCGGGGCCTCGATGTGCAGCAGGCCGGAGCCGGCGGTCATCCACTGGGTGTCGCCGTCGGTGATCAGCCCGCCACCCCCGTGGGTGTCCTCGTGGGCGAAGGTGCCGTCGATGATGTAGGTCACGGTCTCGAAGCCGCGGTGCGGGTGCCAGCTCGTGCCGCGTGCCTCGCCGGGCGCATACTCCACCTCACCCATCTGGTCCATGTGGATGAAGGGGTCGAGGCGGGACATGTCGACGCCGGCGAAGGCACGGCGCACGGGGAAGCCCTCGCCCTCGTGGCCCTGGGGCGCGGTGGTCACGGAGAGCACCGGTCGCGACACGGTGTCGGGCAGTGGCCGGGTCACCCGCGGGAGGGTGAGGATGTTGTCGACAGTCACGGCAGGCATGGGGTGCTCCTCGGGTTGCGGTTACCTCATGAACAGTAGTTGAAAACGAAACATTCCGCCTCTTCGTCAAGGAGGGCCGGGCGCAGCGTCTAGTCTCGCGACCGTGCCCTCACGTTCACCGCTCGCCGCGCGCCATGGACTCAGTGCGGCGTGGGTGCGCACGCCCGACCACGACCACGGGCGACCGCGCCCCTGGTCGACGATGTCGGCCTGGCTGAGGGACAAGTGCCCCGACGAGGTCGACGTCGAGGGAATGCTCGCCGACGCCCGGTTCGTGTACGACGACGGCCTACCGGTCCGGCCCGACGACGACTACCGCCCCCACACCTTCGTGTGGTTCCACCGGGACCTCCGCGAAGAGGCCGAGGTGCCGGGCGAGCTGCCGATCCTCCACCGCGATGAGCGGCTGCTCGTCGTGGACAAGCCGCCCTTCCTCTCGACGATCCCGCGCGGCCGGCACGTCCGGCAGAGCGTGGTGGTCCGGTTGCGCGACGAGCTGGGCCTGCCGGAGCTCTCCCCGCTGCACCGGCTGGATCGGGTGACATCAGGCGTGCTCATGCTGGCAACGGAGCGCCGGTGGCGCGGGCCGTACCAGACGCTCTTCGAGCGCCGGCGGGTGCAGAAGACGTACCTGGCGCTGGCACCGTGGCGCGAGGACCTCCGCTTCCCCGTCACGGTCCGCAACCACATCCGCAAGACGCGCGGCGTGTGGCAGGCCGAGGTGGTGCCGCACGCTCCGGTCAACGCCGTGACCGACGTCGAGGTCGAGACGCGCGTCGGTGACCTGGCGGTCTACCGGCTGACGCCGCACACCGGGCGCACCCACCAGCTGCGGCTCCACCTCCACGACCTCGGTATCCCGATCGTGGACGACCCGCTCTACCCGGACGTGCAGGAGGTCTCGGTCGACGACTTCTCCCGGCCTCTCCAGCTCCTCGCCAGCACGGTGGAGTTCGTGGATCCGGTCGACGCCGTCGAGCGCCGTTTCGTCAGCACGAGGGAGGTGCCCTTCGGGATGTCGCCGTGAGGCCGGGAGGTTCAGTCCCGGGCCACCGTGGCCACGGCCGGTGCGTCCGCCTGCGGGCCGCTCCCGCGGGCCTCGGCGTCGGACGCGTCCGGGGTCGGGGCGTTCGGAGCGACCGGGTCCTCGTGGTTGGACTCGCGCAACGGGGTGTTCGGGATGAACATCGTCGCGACGAAGACGACCGCGAGGATCGGCAGGCCAAGGGCGAAGGCGTCGTGCAGCTGCTGGGCCAGGCCCCACCGCACGGCCTCCGCGACCTGTGGGGGCAGGCCGGAGAGGGCGCCCGGGTCGAGCACCGCGCCGGCGTCGAGGCCCTTGGTGCCCGAGGCCGACGCGCCGGACGGCATGTGCGAGCCGATCCGCTCGGTCAGGCCGCTGGCCATGACCGCCCCGTAGATGGCGATGCCGACCGTCGAGCCGACATTGCGGAAGAACTGCGTCGAGGCGGTCGCGACGCCCATGTCCGAGCGGGAGACGGCATTTTGCACGATGAGCGTGTACTGCTGCATCGCCATGCCCAGACCGATGCCGACGACGACCATCGCCAGGGTGAGCTGGGAGCTCGTCGCGGTGTGGTCGAGACGCGTGAGCATGAAGGTCCCGGCGCCCATGATCGCGATGCCGGTGAGCATGAAGGGCAGGTACTTGCCGGTCCTGGTGATGGCCAGGCCGGTGAGGATGCCGCAGGTGATGAAGCCGAGCATGAGCGGCATGAGGATCAGGCCGGAGTTCGTCGCGTTGACCCCGATGACGCCCTGGGCGTAGACGGGGATGTAGATGATCGCGCCGAACATGACGATCGCGATGCCGAAGGCGGCGACGAGGCTGAGGGCGATGGTCCGGTTGCGGAAGAGGCGTAGCGGGAGGACCGGCTCGACGGCGCGACGCTCGATGACGATGAAGGCGACGAGCGAGACCGCGGCGAGGCCGAAGAGGCCGAATGACTCGCTCGAACCCCACGCCCAGTTGGCCCCACCGAAGGAGACGGCGAGCAGGAAGGAGGTCAGGCCGAGGACCAGCGTGGCGATGCCGGGGTAGTCGATCGGTGCCTTGCGGGGGACGTGCGGGATGTGCAGGAACTTCGCGATGAAGACCAGGGCCAGCAGGCCGACCGGTAGGGAGGCGAAGAAGAGCCAGCGCCAGCCGAGGTGGTCGGTGATGACGCCGCCCGCGAGCGGCCCGGCGACCGAGGTCACGCCGAAGACGGCGCCCATGAGGCCCTGGTACTTGCCGCGCTGACGCGGCGGGATGATGTCGCCGATGATCGTCTGGGAGAGCGGCATCAGGGTGCCCATCCCGAGGCCCTGGACGGCGCGGGCCGCGACGAGCATCCAGAAGCTCTGGGCGAAGCCGGCGAGGGTCGTGCCGACCATGAAGACGATGATCCCGCCGATGTAGAAGGTGCGACGGCCGTAGAGGTCGGAGAACTTGCCGACGACGGGGACGGTGACGGCGGAGACGAGCATCGCGGCCGTGGCGACCCAGCTGTAGTGGGCCATGCCGCCGAGCTCGGCGACGATCCGGGGCAGGGCGGGGCCGACGATCGTCTGGCTGATCGAGGCGACGAGCATGCCGAGCATCAGCCCGATGAAGACACGCTTGTGCTCCGTGCTCATCTGGTAGGGGACTGCGGGTGTGGAGGTGCTCACGCAGTGGTCCTTTCGGAAGTGGGGAGGGAGGAGGGTGTGCGGCCGGCGGACTCGGCCTCGGCGGCCATGTCGGCGTGCAGCCGGGTCAGGAGTCGGTCGAGGTCGGCCAGGTCCTGCTCGGGCCAGTCCATGAGGATGGACCTGAGCAGCCCGGTGCGAGCGGTGCGCTCGTCATGAAGCGCGGTGCGGCCTGCGGGGGTGAGGCGCACCGTCGAGGCGCGTCCATCGGTGGGGTCGGGCAGTCGCTCGAGGATCCCGTGGCCTTCGAGGCTGGTCACTCGGCGACTGATGGTGGAGACGTCGTTCCCCTGGGCGGTGGCGAGATGCGAGATGCGCACCCCGGCCTCGTGCGGGGAGTGCTCGAGCGTGCCGAGCACGGCGTAGTCGGTGCGGGACATCGCCTGGGGGTCCAGGGACTGGCGGCGGGCGATGAGCCGGGCGAACTGCCCGAAGACCGCTCCCATCGTCTCCTGGAGGTGGAGCCCGAGGGCCAAGGAAGTTGTGTGCATCCAGCAACTATATAGGTGCATGCAGCAACCATACAAATCGTGAGTTGCGGGTGGGGAGAGTCAGGCGTCGGCGGAGATCAGCAGCGTCGGGAGCGCGAGGTCGGGGTCGCGCACGGTGGCGACCCGGGTGCCGGGCGCGCGGCCCGTGCGCACCTCGGAGACCTCGACTCCATCGGTGACGAGGCGCTCGCGGGTCGCATCCAGATCACTCACCCGCCAGGCGAGCCCGCCGAAGGTGTCGGGGCCGTCGACGCCCTTCGTCGGGGCCGCGACCTCGACCACCGCACCGCCGCAGCGGAAGAACAGGCCGCGGAAGCCGTGCTCCTCCAGTCGGCGGTCGAGGCGCAGATCCATCCCCAGCCGGGTGCCGTAGTCGGCGGCGGCGCGCTCGGCGTCCCCCGTCCGCACGACGACGTGGTCGAGCGACAGGTCGCCGGCGTCGGTTCCTGTGGAGGGGGCGAGTCGCCACAGGAGGCCGCCGACGTCGAAGCCGCCCGCGTCCCCGACCAGGCCGCGGCGCTGGAGCAGGCGTTCGGTGCCCGCCACGTCGTCCACGCCGAGGACGACGGCGGCCAGGCCCCCTTCGCCCGTGGTGATCTCGACGTCCACGCCGCCCACGCCGAGTCGCCGCCAGGCGGACTGCGTGGCGGCGACCTCGGGGCTGCTGATGGTGACTGCGGCGATCCTCACCGGCCCATCATGACGCGACCGGCTCCTTGGCCGTCCAGGGCTGGGCGAAGGGAGTCGCCGGCCGGCCGGTGTCGGCGAGGATCAGCTCGAGCGTCGTCGCGCCGTCGATCTGCTCGCGGATGATGTCGGCGTGCCCGGCATGCCGGGCGAGCTCCTCGACGAAGTGCACGTGGACGAAGCGCTGCGCTGCCGTCTCGGTGTCCATCCGGCCGATCCACGGCGCGGGGCCGATGGGGACCTGCGCGTCCTGCTCGCTGGACCGGATCCACTCGACGACCCGGGGCCGGCGCTCGTCGAAGACGCGCAACGTCTCCTCGAGGCTCTCGTCCTCCCGCAGGGCAAAGGTGTCCATGAAGGCCGCGAACGCATCCTCGGTGATCTCCCCGCCGTCGCGGATGGTGACCTCGTCGGCGTCCTCCGGCGGGCGGATGACGAAGTTGGTGTGCTTGAGGATGCCGCCGATCGACAGCGCCGAACGGGTCGGGCGCCTCCGTGCCTGCTCCTCCGTGAGTCCGAACGCGGTCGCCCGGATGGACTCGAGCTGCTGGTCGACGTACTCGGCGAGGCCGGTCGCCTCGTCGTGGATGGCCGGCAGGTACATGGCGTTCTCCTTCTCGTCGGTGCGAAGGGGGTGGTCCTCCCCGTCGTCTGGAATGACCGTCTCGTCCATCGAGGACAGGATCAGTCACCAATCGGAGGATGATCGAGGGATGGCCGAGACGACCGAACGCGTGCTGCGACTCCTGGGGCTCTTCGAGACCCGCTCCGTGTGGACCGGGCCCGAGCTGACCGCGCTGCTCGGCGTGACCACCCGGACCCTGCGGCGCGATGTCGAGCGACTGCGCGAGCTCGGGTACCCGATCGAGGCGACGCCCGGCGTCGGAGGCGGCTACCGCCTCGGTGCCGGTGGTCGGATGCCGCCGCTGCTCCTCGAGGAGGACGAGGTCGTCGCCGTGACGGTGGCGCTACGTGTTGGGGCGCAAGGGATCTCGGCGATCGGTGAGCCTGCCGTGCGTGCCCTGACCAAGCTCGACCAGGTGATGCCGCCGCGGCTGCGCGGCGAGGTGGCGGCGCTCGCCGACGCGACGGCCCTGCTCCCCGGACTCACCGACGAGGTCGACACCGGGGTGCTCGTCGTCCTCGCCCACGCGATCCGCGACCGCGTCCGGGTGCGCTTCGGGTACACCTCACGCATCGGCGAGCACGTCGATCGCGATGTCGAGCCCTACCGCCTCGTCGCGACCGGCCGCCGCTGGTACCTGCTCGCGTGGGACCGACGACGGGAGGACTGGCGCACCTTCCGCCTCGACCGGATGGCGGGGGTGCGCGCGTCGACCTTCCGCTACACCCCGCGCGAGGCACCGGATGCGGTGGAGCACGTGCAGCACGCGATCCGCCGGACCGGGGCCGCGCACCGGGGGCGGGTGCGGCTCACCGCGGACGTCGACGCCGTGCGCCGGCGGATCCCGGAGCAGTACGGCACGTCGACCGCGGTGTCGCCGGGCGTGACCGAGGTGGCCAGCTCTGCGGACGACCTCGGACAGCTCGCGCGGCACCTGACGATGGCGGCCGTCGACCTCGGGGCGCGGCTGGAGGTGCTCGAGCCGCCGGAGCTCGCCGAGGCCGTCGACGACTTCGTCCGCGTCGTCAGCAGCACCCTCCGGTAGGTGGGGAGCGCCTCAGAGGAGCTTGCGCACGACCTTCAGGGGCAGGACCTTCATCGCGGTGCCGACAGCGACCCAGGGTTTGGCGGGGACATAGGCCCTGGTCTTGCGGGCCTCGATCGCTGCGACCATCGAGCGCACGCCCGGGACGGTGTCGACCATGAATTTCGTCTTCTGCTCGACCTTCTCGTTCATCTCCGTACGGATGTAGCCCGGGTAGAGCACGGTGACGTCGATGTCGAGATCGGGCTTGCCGAGCATCTCGCTGCGGATGCCCTCACCGAGGGAGGCGAGGAAGGCCTTGCTCGCGCCATAGGTCGCCATCGACTTCGGCATCCCGCGCAGCGCGGTGATCGACGCGACGAGGACGAGGTGGCCGGCCTTCTGCTCGCGGAAGATCGCCATCGCGGCCTCGACCTGGGCGGCGGAGCCGAGGACATTGGTCTCGATGGTCTGCCGATTGGCGTAGTGGCTGCCCTTGCCATAGGGCGCGCCCTTGCCGAGGCCGGCGTTGACGATGACCCGGTCGAGGCGACCGAGATCCCCCTTCGCCTGCTCGAAGACCGCGGTGACGGCCTCGTCCTCGGTGACGTCGAGGGCATAGGTCTCGACACGACGCCCGGGGTGCGCCGCGAGGATCTCGACCTTGAGCGCCTCGAGGCGATCGGCGCGGCGTGCGGTGAGCGCGAGGTCGTGGCCCAGGGCGGCGAACTGCCGGGCCATCTCGGCGCCGAGCCCGGAGCTGGCGCCGGTGATGAGGGTCGTGTGGGTCATGTGGTGGCTCCTGTGCTGGTGGACGAAGGGGGCTCGAGGCCGAGCAGCGCCCGGCACCGGATGTCGAGGTAGGTGACCATCGGGCCGAAGCCGGCGAAGCGGGGATTCGTCGTGTGGCCCTCGTGGTAGCGGTGGTAGATCTGCTGGGCGATCCCCGCGAGGCGGAAGAGCCCGAAGACCTCGTAGAAGGTCCACTCCTGAGCGGTCACGTCGAGCGATCGGGCGGTGAGGTAGCGCTCGACGATCTCGGCCCGAGTGAGCATGCCCGGCAGGTGCGTCGGCTGCAGGCGAAGGGAGAGCATCGTCGCGTCGTCGTCGGCCTGGGCCCAGTAGGCCAGCGCGCCGCCGAGGTCGACGAGCGGGTCCCCGACGGTGGCCAGCTCCCAGTCGAGGACGCCGACCAGCTGCGTGGGGTCGTCGCCGTCGAGGACGAGGTTGTCCAGCCGGAAGTCGTTGTGGATCAAGGTGTGGGGGCGGTCGGGCGGCTCGTGTGCGGACAACCAGGCCATGATCGGCTCGAAGTCGGGCACGTCGGGGGTGCGGGCCGCGCGGAAACGCTTCGTCCACCCTTCGACCTGTCGGTGGACGAAGCCCTCGCCCTTGTCGAGGGCCGCCAGCGCGGGCACGGCCGACACGTCGACGTCGTGCAGCTCGATGAGGGTGTCCCACGCCGTCTCGCAGAGCTGCCGCGCGGTCTGCTCCCCGAGGTCCACGCCGTCCGGGACATCGCGGCCGAGGACGGTGCCCTCGAGCCGCTCCATGACGTAGAAGTCGGCGCCGAGCACGGACTCGTCGGTGCACAGCGCGATCATCTGCGGCACGTGGTCGAAGACCGGCGCGAGGGCCGCCTGGAGGTCGTGCTCCCGGCGCATGTTGTGTGCGCTGCCGCCGAGCGCCCCGTGCGGCGGGCGGCGCAGGACGAGCGTCCGGGTGGGCCAGTGCAGCTCGTAGGTGAGGTTGGACGCGCCCCCGGAGAACTGCCGCACGGCCGGGTCGCCGTCGAGATCGGCGGCCACCTCTGGTGGCGCCTGCGCGCGCAGCCAGGCAGCCACCGCGGCCACGTCGAAGGCGTCCTCGGACCGCACCGCCCCGGCGCTCATCGGGCGCTCCCGGTGCAGCGGGTCGGTCGAGGGCTGGCGACGTCCATGCCCAGACGTTACCCCGCCAACTCGGAGATAGGTTCAGGTGTGGCCGGTGCACTCGGACTCTGGGCGTATGGTGGTCCGCGTTTTGCCCGGACCCGCCGATCGTGGCTCCGGGTCCGCGATGTCCGAGCCCATGCGCGCCCGGGCCGAAGGAGTCCCATGACCGCCGCGACACCGTCGTCAGCGCAGAGCAGCGAACGCACCTTCCTCGGGCACCCCCGGGGGCTCGCGACCCTCTTCAACATCGAGCTGTGGGAGCGCTTCTCCTACTACGGGATGCGCGCCATCCTGCTCTACTACATCGTCGACACCGCGGCCAACGGCGGCCTCGGGCTCGACCAGCCGCTCGGCGAGGCGGTCGTCGCGACGTACGGCGCCGCCGTCTACCTGCTCTCGGTCGTCGGCGGGTGGCTCGCCGACCGGGTCATCGGGGCACAGCGCAGCGTCTTCATCGGTGGCGTGGTCATCATGGCCGGGCACCTCAGCCTGGCCGTGCCGACCGCCGTGACCTCGTGGCTCGGGATCGCCCTCGTCGCCCTCGGCACCGGTCTGCTCAAGCCCAATGTCTCGACGATGGTCGGTCACCTCTACGGCGAGCGGGACCCGCGCAAGGACTCCGCCTTCACGATCTTCTACATGGCCATCAACATCGGTGGCTTCTTCTCCCCCTTCGTCGTGGCCTTCCTGCGCGACCAGTGGGGCTACCACGCGGGGTTCGCCGCCGCGGCGGTCGGGATGCTCTTCGCCCTCACCGCCTATGTCCTCGGCCGCGGGACCCTCGCCCCGGCGTCGAGCGATGTCCCCAACCCCCTCGAGCCGCACGACCGGGCGCGCACGCCCCTGCTCGGCCTCGGTCTCATCACGCTCGTCGTGGTCATCCTCGTGCTGACCCGGCTGCTGCGTGGCGCCTGGGTGGGCGCCGTCATCGACACCGTCTCGATCCTCTCGGTCGTCGCCTCGGTGTCCTACTTCGTCGTGATGTTCCGCAGCAAGGACGTCACGCCCGCGGAGCGCACGCACCTGACGGCCTACCTGCCGATGTGGATCGGGGCCGTCCTCTTCTGGATGATCTTCGAGCAGGCCGCCTCCAAGATGGCCGCCTATGCCGCGAACCGGACCGACCTCGACTCGCTCGGATTCCACTTCTCCGAGGAGTGGTTCCAGTCGATCAACCCGGTGACGATCATGATCCTCGCGCCGCTCTTCGGCATGCTCTGGGTGCGCCGCGCCGGCCGCTTCCCGTCGACGCCGATGAAGTTCGCCACCGGTGTCACCCTCGCCGGCCTCTCCTTCGTCGTGCTGTCGGCCGCCGCCGCTGCCTTCCCCGGAGCGACCTCGCCGGTCTACGTCCTCGTCGGGGTCTTCGTCATCCAGACGGTCGGTGAGCTGTGCCTGTCGCCGGTCGGCCTCTCCGCGACCACCTCGCTGGCGCCCAAGGCCTTTGCCAGCCAGGCGATGGCCCTGTGGTTCCTCGCGCCGGCGACCGGCCAGTCGCTCGCCGCGCAGCTGATCCGCGCGATGGAGGGCATGCCGGACGGCACCTTCTTCCTCACCCTCGGGCTCATGGCCGTCGTCGTCGGTCTCGCCCTCGCCGCGCTCTCCCCGTGGGTCCACGCCCGGATGCGTGACGCCGAGCCGGACCACGACGCCCTCCCCACGGCCTGACCGGGAGGCGCTGCCGTCGGCTGGGCCTCGAGGCGAATGCCCGGGGCATTCGCGCCTCAACCAGCGTCGGGAGACTTCGGGGTGCGGATGGCGAGGGCGTGGGGCACGCAGTGCACGTGCATCCGCCGGGCGGGCCCGAGGAGGTCCCCGTCGAGCTGGACGTGCAGGGGCTGCTCGCTCGTCACCGTCAGCCCGGTCGAGGCGCGGGTCCGCAGGCCGGCGACATCGCGCTCCCAGCGCAGCGTCCCCTTCGCCGCGACGCCGAGCCACTGGTCGGGGCGCCGCACGGTGACCTCGAGGACGTCGAGCAGGCCGTCGTCGAGCAGCCCGCCGGGGGCGATCGCCACACCGGCACGCACCCGGGAGCAGTTCGCGGCGAGGACGCTCCACGCGAGCACCTCGTGCTCGGGTCCGTCGTCATAGCGCACGGTCACCGTCCCCGGCCGTCGCAGTGCGGACCGGGCGGCCGGCGCGATGTAGGCCGGCCAACCGATGCGCTCCTTCAGCCCGGGGCGCGTGGCCGCGACCGTCGCGGCGTCATGGCCCATCCCCGCCAGCACGACGAAGGGGAGGTCCCGCCCCTCGTCGTCGAGCCGGGCCAGGCCGAGGTCGACCGGCCGGGCGCCGCCCGTGACCGCCACCGCGGCTGCCGGCCCGATGGCCTTGGGCAGGTCGAGGTTGTGAGCGAGGAGGTTGGCGGTGCCGATCGGCACGATGCCCATCTGCGCCCCCGAGCCGGCGAGGCCGTGGGCGACGGCACGCACGGTGCCGTCGCCACCGGCGGCGATGACCAGCCGGGCCCCGTCCGCGACCGCCGCGCTCGCCTGGGCGTGGCCGGTCTCCTCGCGTGTCGTCAGGTGCACCGCGGGCTCCGGCCAGCCGGCTGCCTCTGCCGCGGCGGTGACTGCCTCGAGCGCCCGCTCCCAGCCCCCCTTCGAGGGGTTGAGGACGAGCGCTGACCGCACTTACGCGGCCGTGCGGGAGTCGTCGAAGACGACGATCGACCCGCCGTAGCTCGCGACCCAGACCCGCTTCTTCGTCGGCTCGTAGGTGATGCCGATGGGCAGGGCGTCGACCTTCTTGGTGTGGGTGACTTCGAAGTCCTCGGTCTCGATCTTGCTCATGGTGCTGCTGCCGTAGTTGCCGACGTAGATGGCGCCACCGTCGGGGCTGATCGTCATCGAGCGGGGCTGGTTGCCGACGGTCACCTCGCGGGTGACCTCTCCGCTGTCGGCGTCGACCTCGCTGACCGTGCCCTCGCCGTTGTTGGAGACGTAGACGGTGTCCCCGTCGGGAGAGGTGAGCAGGTGCCGCGGGCCGTCGCCGGTGCTGGTGAAGTCGGACACGGCGCCCGACCCGAGGTCGACCGTGACCACCCGGTCGTCGCCCATGAGCGCGACGTAGGCGGTCTTGTCGTCGGGGGAGACGGCGATGCCGCGGGGGTACTTGCCGCCGAGGTCGATGGTCTCGGTGACCTTGCCGGTCTTGGTGTCGATGACATTGAGGTCGAAGGAGCACCAGTTGGTCACGAGGACCTTCGACCCGTCGTGGCTCGTGGCGACGTACTTGGGCACGGCACCGACCTCGACGACGTCGGTGATCTTCAGCGACGAGGTGTCGACCTTGTAGAGGTAGCTGTTGGAGGTGCCCTCGGGACCCAGGCAGGCGTCCTTGCCCTCCGGGAGGAAGTTCTTGCCGTACATCGAGTAGTTGCTCACCCACGCGGTCTCACCGTCGGGGCTGAAGGCCATCTCGACGGGGGAGCCCTTGCTCTTGCCCGGGTGGCCCTTGACGCCGAACTTCGACAGGTCCACCGAGTCGTCGATCGTCTTCTGCAGGGCGCCCTCGGGAGTGAAGACGCTCATCGTGTGGGTGTACATCATGTTCTGCGCGAAGACCTGGCCCTTCTTCGAGGCCACCACCGACTTCGGGGTGAGGTCGCCGGTGATCCGCTGGATCCGGATGGGGTCGGAGTCGGCCGGGTCGGCCTTCTTGCCCTGCTTCTTCGCCGGGGACTCCTTGGGCGCGGGGGACTCGACCGGGGTCTTCTTCGGCGTCGGGCTTGAGGAGCTGGACGACGTCTCGGACGAGGAGCCGTCCTGGCTCGTCGAGGTCGCACCGCTCGCCTCGTCGCTCTCCGCGCTGCTGCACTGCGCGAGGCCGAGCACCATGACGAGCAGTGCTACGGCCCCGCTCGCGGTGGCGGCGACACGGCGCCGACGGACATAGACCGGATCGGACTGGATCTTCACGTGGGTCCCCCCTGTGTGGACAGCGTCATACCGAACGTAGGGCCGGGAGCGCTCGACGTGGCGGAGGCGCACCGAGCTGGTCGCCGGATGCTGGA
>JBQGNO010000055.1:0-16890 GCA_052087725.1 Janibacter sp.
GTGAAGTCCTCCGGCGGCGACACGAAGATGTTGCCGATGTGCTTCAGGTCCGTCGCCGGGACGCCCGTCTCCGTGGCGGAGCGCTGGGTGTCGTCCGTCGTCTGCGACGCCGGACGCTCCAGACCGGCATTGTCCGGGGCGTCGGTCGTCCCGGGCTGGTCGGCGGGCGAGTCGGGGGAGTCCTTGAGGGCCTCCTTGGTCTCCGCGAAGACCCGCTCGAGCTGCGCCTGGTAGTCGCGCAGCGCGTCGTCGGCCTCCTCGGGAGTGATGTCGTTACGACCGATGAGGCTCTCCGTGTACAGCTTGCGCACCGAGCGCTTGGACTCGATGAGCTTGTACATCAGCGGCTGGGTCATCGACGGGTCGTCGCCCTCGTTGTGCCCACGGCGGCGGTAGCACACGACGTCGATGACGACGTCCTTGTGGAACTGCTGCCGGAACTCGAAGGCGAGCTCCGCGGCCCGGACGCAGGCCTCGGGGTCGTCGCCGTTGACGTGGAAGACCGGCGCCTGGATCATCCGGGCGACGTCGGTCGAGTAGACCGAGGAGCGACTGGCGGCCGGCGAGGTGGTGAAGCCGACCTGGTTGTTGACGACGACGTGGATGGTGCCGCCGGTGCGGTAGCCGCGCAGCTGGCTCTGCTGCAGGGTCTCCGCGACGACGCCCTGACCGGCGAAGGCCGCATCACCGTGCATGAGGATCGGCAGGACGGGGAAGTCCTCGCCACCGTGGTTGAGCCGGTCCTGCTTGGCGCGCACGATGCCCTCGAGCACCGGGTTGACCGCCTCGAGGTGGCTCGGGTTGGCCGCGAGGTAGACCTTGGTCTTCGCGCCGTCCTCGCCGGTGAACTCGCCCTCGGTGCCGAGGTGGTACTTCACGTCACCGGAGCCCTGGACGGACTTCGGGTCGAGCTTGCCCTCGAACTCACGGAAGATCTGGCCGTAGGACTTGCCGGCGATGTTGGCCAGCACGTTGAGCCGACCGCGGTGGGGCATGCCGATGCAGACCTCGTCCATGGACTCGCCGGCAGCACGAGCGAGGAGACGGTCGAGCACGGCGATGACCGACTCGCCACCCTCGAGGGAGAAGCGCTTCTGCCCGACGAACTTCGTCTGCAGGAAGGTCTCGAAGGCCTCCGCGGCGTTGAGGCGGCGCAGGATGCGCAGCTGCTCGTCGCTCGTGGACTTCGCGTAGCCGACCTCGACCCGGCTCTGCATCCAGCGGCGCTGCTCCGGGTCCTGGATGTGCATGTACTCGATACCGGTGGTGCGGCAGTACGAGTCGCGCAGGATGCCGAGGATCTTGCGCAGCTTGAGGAAGGGCTCGCCGCCGAAGCCGCCGGTAGCGAAGTGCCGGTCGAGGTCCCACAGCGTCAGGCCGTGGCTGGTGATGTCGAGGTCCTCGTGGCGACGCTGCTTGTACTCCAGCGGGTCGATGTCGGCCATGAGGTGGCCGCGCACCCGGTAGGAGTGGATCAGCTCCTGCACGCGGGCGACCTTGTTGATGTCGTCGTCGTGCGAGGTGGAGATGTCCTGTTCCCAGCGGATGGGCTCGTAGGGCAGGCGCAGGCTGGCGAAGATCTCGTCGTAGAAGTTGTCCGCGCCCTGCAGCAGCTCGTGGACGATCCGCAGGAACTCACCGGACTGCGCGCCCTGGATGATGCGGTGGTCGTACGTCGAGGTGAGGGTGACGATCTTGGAGACGGCGTTGCGGTTGAGGGTGTCGGTGCTCGCGCCCTGCCACTCCGCCGGGTACTCGAGTGCGCCGACGCCGATGATCGCGCCCTGGCCCTTCATCAGGCGGGGCATGGAGTGGACCGTGCCGATCCCGCCCGGGTTGGTCAGCGACATCGTCGTGCCCTGGAAGTCGGCGACGGTCAGCTTGCCGTCACGCGTCTTCTTCACGACCTCTTCGTAGGCATTCCAGAAGCCGGTGAAGTCCATCGTCTCGGCCGGCTTGACGGCCGGGACCATCAGCTGGCGGGAGCCGTCGTCCTTCTGCAGGTCGATGGCGATGCCGAGCCCGATGTGGGCCGGGTCGACGAGGACCGGCTTGCCCTTCTCGTTCGTCGTGTAACCGACGTTCATCTCCGGCATCGCGCGCAGTGCCTTGATCAGCGCGTAGCCGATGATGTGGGTGAAGGAGACCTTGCCACCACGGCTGCGCTTGAGGTGGTTGTTGATGACGATGCGGTTGTCGATGAGCAGCTTCGCCGGGACCGCGCGCACGGAGGTGGCCGTGGGGACCTCGAGCGAGGCCTCCATGTTGGTCACGACACGAGCAGCAGCGCCGCGAAGGGGGGTGTGCTCGTCTTCCTTCTCCGCCGGCGCGTCCTTCGCGGACTCGTCGGTCTTCTTCGCCTGGGCAGGCTCAGCCTTCTTCGGTGCAGCCTTGGGCTCGGCCTTCTTCGGCTCGGCCTTGGCGGGCTCCGCCTGCTTCGGCTCAGCCTTCTTCGGCTCGGCCTTGGGCTCGGCCTTCTTCGGCTCGGCGGGCGTCGTGCTCTGGGCGGGGGAGGGGGTCGCCCCCTTCGCCGCCGTGCCGTTGCTGCCGGAGCCCTGTCCGGGCTCGTAGCTCTCGAAGAACTCCCACCACGCCTCATCGACGTTGTTGCGATCCTGCTTGAACTGCTCGTACAGCTCGTCGACCAGCCACTCGTTCGGGCCGAAGTCGTTCAGGGACACGGAGCCATCCTGGGGATCAGGCACGGCGCATACGCCTCTTTCATCACAGTTGCGAACCGGGGTCCGAAGTCACCGCGAACCCCTACTGCGTCAAGCCTAACGTCACCAGCGCTCCAGACGGGTGGTCGGCCCGCGCATCCCACTCCCCGAAATGAAAGTCGGTGGTCGAGGTGCGAGGAGAAGGAGACGGTGGTTGAGGTGCGAGGCTTCGGCTCTGGCGCTCCTCGCACCTCAACCAGCGTGTGGCGTCAGCTGATGTCCTTGCGGACGGTGAGGAAGCAGCCGATCCCGGCGAGCACTGCGGCGTAGGCCGCGAGCACGAGGGCGCCGGCCCACCACTCGAGCTGTGGGCCCGCCTCTCCGCCCATCCCGGCGTTGATCCCGTCGACGATCGCCGTCGTCGCCTGGGACGGGAAGAACTTCGCGACGTCGGCGCCCCAGTCCCAGAAGCTGAGGATCAGCCCGGCGATGGGCTCGACGATCCACGCGACACCGATGGCGATCAGCAGGGCGGCGACCTGGTTGGGGATGAGGATCCCGACTCCGAGGCCGATGAGGGCCCACAGACCGAGCACGAGCAGGCTCAGGAGCAGGGTGCGTCCGACCTCCGCGCTGGGGAAGACCTCGTGTCCGCGTGCGCTGAGCATCAGCCCGCCCGCGACCACCGACCCGATGAGGGAGATGACGCCGTAGAAGGCGCCGATCCCCAGGAGGGAGATCACCTTGGCCCCCATCACCCGCACCCGCTTGGGCGTGGAGAGGAAGGTGTTGGTGATGGTCTTGTGCCGGTACTCGCTGCCGATCTGCATGACGCCGATGGCGAGGGTCAGCAGGTAGACCGTGCTCAGGCCCCCGGTGTAGACGGAGTTGGCGATCTCGGTGGCATCGCCGACCTGTGGCTGTCCGGAGCCGGACGGCATCTCGGTCGTGAAGGCGAAACCGAAGAGTGCGGCGAAGATCGCGCTGACGAGGATCACGGCGATCGCCATGCCCCACCACAGGCGCGTGGAGAAGAACTTGCGGAACTCGGACTTGATGGCGCCGATCACTGGTTCGCCCCTTCCTGGCCCGGGGCCGAGACGTTGGTCATCGGTTCGGCATGCGCCCCGGCGTCCTCCGGACCGGCCGCCCCCAGGTTGCGGTTCGTGCCCTCGGTGAGGGAGAAGAAGAGCTGCTCGAGGTCCGCGGCGAGCGGACGCAGCTCGTGGACCGGCAGGCCGGCCCGCAGGGCGACGTCACCGATGAGCCGCAGGTCCTCGGTCTCGGCGACGATGCCGCCGTCCTCCTGGGTGGAGGCGGGGACGTCGGCGACCCGCAGCGCTCCGAGGAGCGTGTCGGAGTCGCTGGTGCGCACGAGCGAGGTGGCGGCGCCGCGCAGCTCACCGACGGTGCCTTCGCGCACGAGCTGGCCGTTGGCGATGATCACGACGTCGTCGACGGTCTGCTCGACCTCCTGCAGGAGGTGGCTCGAGATGAGCACCGTGCGTCCCTCGCCCGCGAGGTGGCGCAGGAAGCCACGCAGCCACCGGATGCCCTCGGGGTCGAGACCGTTGGCCGGCTCGTCGAGGACGAGCAGGCGCGGGTCGCCGAGCAGGGCGGCCGCGAGGCCGAGCCGCTGGCGCATGCCCATGCTGTAGCCACCCGCGCGCTTGCGCGCGGCTGCCGGGATACCGGTGAGCTCGAGGAGCTCGTCGACCCGGGAGTTCGGGATGCCGTCGGTCGCGGCGAGGACCCTCAGGTGGTCGCGGCCGGAGCGGCCGGGGTGGAAGTTCGTCGCCTCGAGCGCCGACCCGACGACCCGCTGGGGGTGCGCGAGGTCGCGATAGGTCGAGCCGTCGATCGTCGCCGTCCCGCTGCTCTGCCTGATCAGCCCGAGCAGCATCCGCAGGCTCGTCGTCTTGCCCGCGCCGTTCGGACCGAGGAAGCCGGTGATCCGGCCCGGCTCGACGGTGAAGCTGAGGTCGTCGACGGCGGTGAAGCCGCCGAACGTCTTGGTCAGGTTGCGCACTTCAACGCGTGCGCCCTCGACACTCATGGGGATCCCCTGTCTGGATGGAGCATGGTCCCGACCATGCAACCACCCGCAGGGGCGACGGCCCAACCGACATACCGTGCGGCGGCGGCCGGGGGGCGACCCGGCCACCGTAGAATCACGCCATCATGACCATCGGTCTCCTCATCCTCGCCCTCGTCCTCACCTTGGGCACCGCCCTCTTCGTCGCTGCCGAGTTCTCCCTCGTCGCCCTGGACCGTCCGGCCGTGCAGCGGGCGGTCGACGACGGTGACGCCCGCGCGAAGCCGGTGCTCGGCTCCCTTCGCCGCCTGTCGACACTGCTCTCCGCCTGCCAGGTCGGGATCACCGTCACCACGCTGGCCCTCGGCTACATCTCCAGCCCGGCCATCGGCTCCCTGATCAGTCCCCTGCTCGAGGCGGCCGGGCTGCCCGAGCGGGCCGCGGCCACCTCCGCGAGCGGCCTCGCCCTGGCCATCGCCACGGTCTTCTCGATGATCCTCGGCGAGATGGTGCCCAAGACCCTCGCCGTGTCCGCGCCCCTGGGCACGGCCAAGGTCGTGGCCCTGCCGATGCGGGTCGTCGGCGCGATCTTCAAGCCGGCGATCTTCGTGCTCAACGGCTCCGCCAACTGGGCCCTGCACCGCATGGGTGTCCAGCCGCAGGAGGAGCTGTCCGCCGCCCGCAGCCCGAGCGAGCTCGCCTCCCTCGTGCGCACCTCCGTCGAGGCCGGCACGCTCGACTCCGGCACCGGGCGACTCGTCGCCCGCTCGCTGGGCTTCGGTGAGCAGACCGCCGTCGACGTCATGACGCCGCGCAACCGGGCCAGCGCCATCGACCGCACGGCCACGGCCGAGGACCTCGTCGCGCTCGCGCGCCGCACCGGCCACTCCCGATTCCCGGTCACCTCCGGTGACGACTGGGACGACATCGACGGCGTCGTCCACGTGAAGAAGGGCATCGCCGTCCCGCACGAGCGCCGCGAGTCGGTGCCCGTCTCCGCGCTGATGATCGATGCCGTCGTCGTGCCCGAGACGCTGCGCCTGGACCCGCTGCTGATGCAGCTGCGCGACTCCGGCCTGCAGATGGGGGTCGTCGTCGACGAGTACGGCGGCACCGCAGGGCTCGTCACGCTCGAGGACCTCGTCGAGGAGATCGTCGGGGAGGTCCTCGACGAGCACGACCTCGCCCAGACCACCGGGCGCTCGTTCGGCGACGGGGTGTGGACCGTGCCCGGTCTGTGGCGACCCGACGAGGTGCACGACCGCGTCGGCGCACCGGTGCCCGAGGGGTCGGCCTACGAGACCGTCGGCGGCTGGATCATGGCCGAGCTCGGTCGCGTCCCCGAGGTCGGGGACCAGGTCGACATCGACGGCTGGCAGGTCACGGTCACCGACATGGAGGCCCACCGGGTGGACCGCGTGCGCTTCGTCGAGCTGGACCCCACCCCGGACGAAGGCGATGTCGTCAGGCGCGACGACGGAGCCTCGAAGGGGGGTGAGTCGGCATGATGCCGATCGTCATCACCGTGGTCCTCCTGCTGGCCAATGCCTTCTTTGTCGGCGCCGAGTTCGCCGCGATGGCCGCCCGGCGCAGCCAGCTCGAGCCGTTGGCCGACGAGGGCAACAAGCGCGCCCAGGTCGCCGTCGACGCCATGCAGCACACCGGTGTCCTCCTCGCGACCTGTCAGCTGGGCATCACCATCTGCTCGGTGCTCCTCGGTGCGATCTCCGAGGCCGCGCTGCACCACGCGTTGTACCCGGTCATGGAGCGGGTCGGCGTGCCGGACGCCTTCACCGACATGACCTCGCTCGTCCTCGCGATCCTCATCGTCGTCTACCTGCACGTCGTCATCGGCGAGATGATCCCGAAGAACCTCGCCATCGCCGGACCGGAGCGCTCGGCGATGTACCTCGTGCCCCCGCTGATGTGGGTCATGAAGGTCACCAAGCCGGTCATCCTCGCGATGGACTGGGTCTCCAAGGCCTTCGTCCGGGCGATGGGCATCGACCCCAAGGACGAGGTCGGGGCCGCCTTCACCGCGGAGGAGGTCCAGCACATCGTCACCGAGTCCCACAAGGAGGGGCTCGTCGAGACGGACAAGTACGGCCTCGTCGGTGCGGCCCTGGAGTTCTCGGACAAGAACGCCCGCGATGTGGCAGTCCGTCTCGACGAGGTGATCACCGTCGACGACGACGCGACCCCGGACGGTATCGAGCGGCTCGTCGCGAAGCACGGCTTCTCGCGCTACCCGCTCACGGACACCGCGGGGGACCTGGCCGGGTACCTCCACCTCAAGGACGTGCTCTACGCCGACGCGGACGAGCGCTCCGTGCCGGTCCCGCGCAAGCGCCTGCGCCGGATGGCCACCGTCCGGCCCGACGACGAGGTCGAGGACGTGCTGCGGACCATGCAGCGCACCGGGACCCACGTCGCCCGGGTCGTGGGGGACTCCGGGGACGTCCTCGGCGTCGTCTTCCTCGAGGACGTCATCGAGGAGCTCGTCGGTGAGGTGACCGACTCCACGCAGCGGAGCTGACTCCCTTCGATCGCCTGCTCCGAATCTGGTGGACACACAGTGCTCTACCGCCCGCGGTCGGTAGAGCACTGTGTGACCACCTGATCGAGCGATGTGGAGAAGTTCGCGGCGCCGAGGCCCGATCCGGGCACCCTGACGCGCATGCCCCGTCCCCGCGATCTGCCCGACCCCTTCGACCAGGGATCCTTCACGGTCAGGGCGGCGAAGGGAGCGGACGTCCCCTTCAGCAGCCTGCGCGGCCTGCCCAACCCCTTCCACGGCGTGCGCAGCCACGAGCTGCCCGGCACCGTCGACGAGCGGCTCGCGGCCTTGCGACTGGTCTGCCCGGACGGCGTCCTCTCTCACTGCTCTGCTGCCTCGGTGTACGGCCTGCCGATCCCGCGCGCGTGCGAGCACGAGGACCTGCACGTCATCACCGCGGGCCCCCGCCTGCGTCGACGCGGTGTCATCGGCCACCGTGGCCTCGGCGCTCGCGAGACCGCGACGGTCCGTGGGGTGCCGGTCACCGGGCTGGCGCAGACCTGGTTGGACCTGGCTCCCTTCGTCGGGCTGGATGACCTCGTCGTCCTCGGGGATGCGGTGGCCCGGCGCCTGGGCGGCACCGCGCCGCTGCACGCCCTCCTCACCCGCAGCACGAAGGGAGTCCGCCGCGCCCGGTTGGCCCTGGCGTGGGTCCGCACCGGGTCCGCCTCGCCGATGGAGACGCGCTCGCGGGTGCTCTTCGGGAGGGTCGGGCTGCCCGAGCCGGAGCTCAACGCCGAGATCCATGACCCGGACGGCGGATGGTTGGCCACGAGCGACCTCGTCTGGCGGGAGGCGAAGGTCGCGGGGGAGTACCAGGGGGCGGACCACTTCGCGGACTATGAGCGTGGCGACAAGGACATCGTGCGTCGGCGCAGCCTCGAGGCGATCGGGTGGACCTACATCGACTTCACCAAGGGCGACTACTTCCGTCGACCGCGGCGGCTCGCTCTCGTGCAGCGGATGGCCGAGGCGCTGGGGTGCACCCTCGATCCGCAGGCCCTGGCCGTCGTCTCCGCCTCACCCGGCCTCCCCGGCGGGCCGCTGCGCCCGTGCGGCGGGTGACCCCCTTCGCCCAATGCATCAGGTGGTCACCCAGTGCGGCAAGAGTCGATCCTTGCCGCACTTCGTGACCACCTGATGGCTGGGGTTGCTCAGATGTCCTCGGTGTTGTTGTACGTGCTGGGGACGGTGCCGAAGGGGAGGTACTTCATCGCGTCGTTCTGGGCGCCGAGACCGGTGTCACCGGACATGCTCTGGGCGTCGGCGGCGTCGTAGAACTTCCACTTCGCCTCGTTCGCCTGCTGACGAAGCCAGCGCGCCTCGACGAGGTGGTCCGCCGGGTTGCCGTCGACGAAGGCATCCGCGGGGCACGGCACGCTGCTGCCGGGCAGGAGGACCTCGGTCAGCTCCATCGTGGTCATCCACCGTGAGCGGGCGCGCCCGAAGGAGCCGATCCGGTCCGGCCAGTTGATCTCGAAGATCGACCAGTCGGAGTCACGCAGGTCGGCATCGCGCCGCTGCGCGGGCGTGAGGGGGTTGAGGGTGACGGTCTGGGTGAAGGTGCGCAGCCCGCCGCCCTGCTCGTCGTTCTCGGCGGGGAGCGTGCTGCACTGCATGGTCCCGAAGGTGAAGAGGGAGGCAGAGTCCGCATCGCGGCCGTCGAACGCCGGGCAGGACCCGGGCTCGTCATCGGCACGGGAGAAGACCTCGTACCCGGTGATCGTCCAGGTCATCTGCGGCAGCGGCTCGGACGCCGGCGCGGAGTAGTCGATCCGCCAGATGTCGTCGGACAGCCCGGCGGTCGTCGCCGTGTCCTCGAGTCGGACCTGGACGTTGCCGGCGAAGGTGCAGTCCTGCGGCTCGACCGCGCTCGCGGCGAGGGAGGGCGCGGCGGCGGCGATGCTGATGGCCGGGGCGGTCCAGGCGACCCCCTTGGCGAGGGTGCGGCGGGAGATTTGGGAGGGCTGGTCGCTCATGACTGGGGTGCTCCTGATGACGTGCGAGTGGTGGTGGCGCGGCCACAGGCTTCGCCTCGAGCATCGTTCCGGCTCAGGCCCGCTCGCGCCTCCGCCTGGCGTGACAGACGGTCTGTGGCCAATAGCACGTCGTGACAGTCTCCGCATCTCGGGAGCGGGGCGTCATAGTGGGCACAGGCGGACCACGGGGAGATGGGCGCAGATCGGGAGAGCGGTCGACGGGGGAGTCATGAGCAGGACACGGACCAACGGGATCGCGCGCGCCCTCCTGGCCGCCAACGAGGCCGAGCTGGCCCAGCTGATCCCACGGCTCGTCGAGGAGGTCGCCAAGGAGCTCGCCCTGCCCCCGGTGCCGCCCGACCACAAGTGGCCGGCCGACCTCCTCGAGGTGACGCGAGAGTTCCTCACCTGCGTCGCGATGGACGACCTCGATCGCATCCGTGAGCCGGGCAGTCTCTTCGAGCAGGTCGGCCGGGAGTCGGCGCGCGGAGGGATCGACCCTGTCCACCTGTCCGCGGGGATCCGCCTGGCTGCCCGCCGCACCCAGGCGCAGGTCTACCGTGCCGCCATCGCGGAGGGGAGCGCCCACGACACCGAGATCGTGCTCGAGCTCCTCGGCCGGGTCGTGGCCGCGGGGGAAGCGGTCGTGACGGCGGCTCACCGCGGGTACGAGATGACCGGTGTGGCCGGCGACGACGAGGACGACGTCGTCCGCCAGCTCGCCGGCGCACTGATCTACGGCCACAGCCACCACACCGAGCTCGTGAGGGCTGCGGGGTGGGAGCGCGGCACCCTCGTCTGTGCGATCCTCGCCTCCGCAGACTCCGCCGCGGACATCCGCCGGACGTCCGACCTGCGGGTCGCCTACTTCCCCCGCGAGCACGATGTCGTGCTCATCCACCCGGTGGGCGAAGGGCGGCTGGCCACCACCCTTCGCCCCCTCCTGAAGGACCATGCCTGCGCAGTCGGTCCGGCGGTCCGCCTGAGCGAGCTGCCCAGCTCCCTCGGCCTGGCCCAGCGCGCAGCCGGGCTCACGAGGCCGGGGCAGGATGCCGTCTTCGCCGACGACGTCCTCCTCGAGCTCGCCTGCAGCGCGGACCCCGCCGTGGTGGCAGCGCTGCGGCGCAAGTACTTCGGTGAGCTCGACGCCCTTCCCTCCGACCAGCGCGAGCTGCTCACGGACACCCTCCGCGAGTGGCTGCTGCAGTGGGGGCACCGACCCGGGATCGCCGGCACGCTGAAGGTCCACCCGCAGACCGTCAGCGGCCGGGTCAACCGGCTGAAGGATCTGCTCTGCGACGACCTCGAGGACCCCGGAGTGCGCTCGGAGCTCCTGGTGCTCCTCATCGCCGACTCGGCCGGTGACGCGTCAGCCGCCGCACTTCGGGCGGGCCGGGATCGTGGCCGTCTGCGTGACCCCGTCCGCCGCAAAGGTGTAGGTGAGGATGAGTGACGACGGGCTGGCCGAAGCGTCGACGACGTACTCCCACAGCCCCTCGCCCAGCGAGGTCGGACCGGCGACGATCGTTCCGGCCTTGCCATTGCCCAGGGTCACCGTCTGGAGCGTGGGCGCCGGAGCCGTGGCCGGGGCGACCGTGAGCTGCACCCGGTAGCCCTGCTTGGGCCATCCACCGGGAACTTGCGACTGGCCCTGACCCTTCTCGGCGAAACTCGCGGCCGCGACGATCACCGGAGGCTCCTCGATCTCGGTCGAGGCGGCCAGGGAGGGCGCGGCCGCAGCGATGGTGATGGCCGGAGCGGTCCAGGCGACGCCCTTCGCGAGCGTGCGGCGGGAGACGGTGGCGTCAGTCATTGCGCTTCATTCCTCGGGTCGGTGTCGATGACGTCCGGGAGGGCGCAGGCCGTTCGAGTCTTACCAAATACTGACCATTCCCTGACGATTGAATGGTGTGCTTCTTGGGGGTGAAGTGCTATAGCGCGACATGCCACGATTCACGGCCGCTCCTAGCGTGGGGTGCCAGGCGCGCCTGATTGCCGGGCTGCCGGGACGGGTCTTGTGGTGGTGTGATCCGAGTGACAGGATTCGACGTGCTTGCTGGCGCGGGGGCGCTGGGGCCGTAGCGGGTGGAAGCGTTGCTGCGGCGGGTGTGCGTGTCGCAACGGACATGCAGGGGTTCTCTGGGGAGGGGGAGTGGACATTGACGTCCTCATCGACAGCCAGTGCCGCCATGGCACAACGACTTCTGCTGACGGCCGAGCCACGGCTGGACGAGCTGACGATGCGGCTCGTGGAGCGTGTCGCCGGCGACCTGGGCCGGGTGGGGGCCGGTCACTGGGCCACTCTCGCGCCCGGTGGGTCCGGGAGTTCCTCGGCTGTCTGGTGGCGGATGACGGCGAACGCATCCTCGCTCCAGGCAGCGTCTTCGAGCTCGCCGGTGCCCAGGCGGCTCAGGAAGGAGTGGACGCGCAGACCCTCATGGAGGGGATCCGCCTGGCCAACCGCCTCACCCAGAGGCAGGTGCACCGCGCGGTGCTCACGAGCGATGGCGACCACGACACGGAGATGACTCTCGAGCTCCTGGAGCGTGTCCTCCTGCTGGGAGAGCTGGTGGCGACGGCTGCCCAGCGTGGTCATGACGGCGTCCTCGCCGAGACTAGCGACGAGGACGTCCTGGCCCGGCGCCTCGCGACCGAGCTCGTCCACGGTGGCTCATCTGCCTCGCAGGTCGCTGATCGGCTCGGGTGGGGTCCGAGCGATCTCGTCGTCGCCGTGGTCGCGGCTCCCGGAGTCGCCGCGGCCCTGCGGGAAGGGGAGGGGGCCGCCCTCGCGTGGACCCGGCGGGAGCACGACATCGTGCTGGCGCTGCCCGTGCGGTCGTCCGGGACGGCGATCTCCTTGCGGCCCACGCTCGATCGTCACCATGTGTCGGTCGGCCCGGCGGTGCCCTTGGCCGAGTTCTACGACTCCGTCGCCCTCGCCGAGCGCGTGTCCGACCTCCTCGTCGAGGGGGAGGGTGCGGTCTTCGCCGACGACAACCTCCTGGAGATGGTCACCGGGCAGGCCCCGATGGCCCTGCGCGCCGTCAGGCGCAAGCTCCTCTCCCGGGTCGAGCAGCTGCCGGCTCACGTGCAGACCGAGCTGCTGGACACCCTTCGCGAGTGGTTGCGGTGGTGGGGGCACCGACCGAGCATCGCGGCGGCGTTGTACATCCATCCGCAGACCGTCAGCGGTCGGATTACTCGGCTGAAGGACCTGCTGCCCGGCGACCTCGACGACCCGGAGGTGCGCTCGGAGCTCCTCGTCCTCCTCCTCGCCGACGCGGCCAAGGTCACGGGCGCGACACGAAGCCCCGTCTAGTCCCACCACGGGCACCTCACAGGGAGCATGCTGGGCGTCACATACGACTCAGGAGGATCACGCATGTCGACCACCAAGGCCCACAAGGCCGCCAGGCGCGGGGGATTCTCCTCGCGCAGGGTCTTCATCTTCGCGGCCATCGGCTCCGCGGTCGGGCTGGGCAACATCTGGCGCTTCCCGTACGTGGCCTACGAAGGGGGCGGCGGCGCCTTCATCATCCCGTACCTCATCGCCCTGCTCTTCGCCGGCATCCCGCTGCTGTACCTCGACTACTCGGTCGGTCACCGCTTCCGCGCATCCGCCCCGTTGTCCTTGCGACGGCTCGGTCGTGCTGCGGAGTGGCTCGGCTGGTGGCAGGTGCTGATCTGCATCATCATCGCGGTCTACTACGCGGCGATCCTGGCCTGGGCCGGCAAGTACGCCCTGCTCTCCACCTCCAAGGGGTGGGGCGACGACCCGGAGGCCTACTTCTTCGGTGACCACCTGCAGGCCGCGGAGACGCCCGGGCCGACCTTCGACTTCGTCCCCGAGATCACGCTGACCATGATCGTCTTCTGGGCGATCACCATCGGCGTGCTCGCGCTCGGCGTCCAGAAGGGCATCGGACGCACGGCACTGATCTTCATCCCCGTGCTCGTCATCGCCTTCATCGCCCTCGTCGGCATCTCGCTGACCCTCGATGGTGCCGGGGAGGGCCTCAACGCCTTCTTCACGCCGGACTGGAATGCACTCACGGACACCGGGGTGTGGACCTCCGCCGTCGGGCAGATCTTCTTCAGCCTGTCCGTCGGCTTCGGCATCATGATCACCTACGCCAGCTACGTCGACCGCAAGACCGACATGGCCGGCTCCGGTGCGGTCGTCGCCTTCTCCAACTCCGGCTTCGAGCTGCTCGCCGGCATCGGTGTCTTCGCGGCGCTGGGTTTCATGGCGCAGTCCTCCGGGACGGAGGTCAGCGAGGTCGTGGCCAGCGGCATCGGCCTGGCCTTCGTCGCCTTCCCGGCGATCATCAACGAGGCACCCGGTGGCGCCGTGCTCGGAGTGCTCTTCTTCGGTTCGCTCGTCCTCGCCGGTCTCACCTCGCTGATCTCGATCATGGAGGTCGTCATCGGTGCCATCCGGGACAAGGTCGGCATCACGCGCCGCACCGCCACCTTCACCGTCGGGATCCCGATGGCCGTCGCGAGCACCCTGATGTTCTCCACCACGGGCGGGATCTACCTGCTCGACACCCTGGACGCCTTCGTCAACTCCTTCGGCATCCTCGCGGTGGCGACGGTGATGATGCTCTTCGTCACCTACGTCCTGCGCAAGCTCCCCGTGCTGCGCCGCCACCTCGACACCGTCAGCTCGATCAAGCTCAAGGGCTGGTGGCCGGCGCTCATCGCCGTCGTCGTCCCGCTGCTGCTGCTCTACATCCTCTACGAGGAGCTCAAGGCCAAGATCGACCAGCCCTACGAGGACTACCCGGCCGAGCTGCTCAACGTCTTCGGCTGGGGCATGGTCGTCGCGCTGCCCCTCATCGCCATCGTCCTCTCGCTCATCCCATGGCGCCGCGGGACGGTGCTCAGCGATGACCCGGCGACGATCGCCGCTGCCGAAGAGGCCGAGGACGCACTGCTCGTCGACGGAGGTGACAAGGCATGACCATGACCGCCATCATCATGATGATCGTCGCGATGCTCACCATCTGGGGTGGGCTCGCGGTCGCGATCGTCAACCTGACCAAGCGCGGTGACGCCGCCACCGGCGACGTCACCGACCCGGAGTCGACCCGGGACCTCTGACACAGAGGGAACGCAGACATGACACGGGCCGCCATCTCGATCGAGATGGCGGCCCGTGTCATGTCTCGCGACGCGAGTGCCCCCGGCAGGATTCGAACCTGCGGCCCCTGGTACCGGAAACCAGTGCTCTATCCCCTGAGCTACGGAGGCGGGTGGTGATGTGCCGGATGAGATTAACACCGGGGGCGTCCGTCCCGACAATCGATCCGCCGCGACAGCCTCCCCGCGCGCGGACCTAGACTGAGCGACCGTGACCCCCGAAGAGCTTTCTGCAGCGATCCGCGCCGCCCTCACCACCGCCGTCGAGGCCGGCGAACTGACCGTCGAGGTCCCCACCGAGCTCCGCGTGGAGCGACCCAAGCAGAAGGGGCACGGCGACTGGACGAGCAACATCTCGATGCAGCTCGCCAAGCCCGCCGGGATGAAGCCGCGTGACGTCGCCGCGGTCGTCGCCGAGCGACTCGGCGCCACCGAGGGCATCGCCGGCATCAAGATCGCCGGCCCCGGCTTCCTCAACATCACCCTCGAGGCCGCCTCCGCCGGCGCCCTCGCCCGCAACATCGTCGAGGCGGGAGACACCTACGGTCACAACGAGGCGATGGTCGGCCACACGATCAACCTCGAGTTCATCTCCGCCAACCCGACCGGCCCGCTGCACATCGGCCACACCCGCTGGGCCGCGCTCGGCGACTCGATGCGCCGCCTGCTCCTCGCCTCCGGGGCAGACGTCACCGCGGAGTACTACATCAACGACGCCGGCGCGCAGATGGACACCTTCGGTGCCTCCGTCCTGGCCCGGGCGAAGGGGGATCCGACCCCCGAGGGCGGCTACCCCGGCGCGTACGTCGACGACCTGGCGGCGACCGCCCTTCGCGCCCGGCCGGACCTGCTCGACCTGCCGGAGGCCGAGGCGCTCGCGACCGCCCGCCAGCTCGGCTACGAGACCCAGCTGCAGGACATCCGCGACACCCTCGACGACTTCGGCGTGCAGTTCGACGTCTGGTTCTCCGAGAAGGCGCTCCACGAGGGCGGGGCCGTCGAGAGCGCCATCGCCCGGCTGCGCGAGCAGGGTCGTGTGGAGGACAAGGACGGCGCGGTCTGGCTGCGCACGAGTGACTTCGGCGACGACAAGGACCGCGTCATGGTGCGCGCCGACGGGGTGCCGACCTACTTCGCCGCCGATGCCGCCTACTACCTCGACAAGAAGGACCGCGGCTTCCCGGAGAAGATCTACCTCCTCGGCGCCGACCACCACGGCTACATCGGCCGGCTCAAGGCCATCGCGGCCTGCGCGGGTGACGACCCCGAGCACAACATCGAGATCCGCATCGGCCAGCTGGTCAACCTCAACGGCGCCAAGCTGTCCAAGCGCGCCGGCAACATCATCGAGCTGCGCGACCTCATCTCGTGGATCGGCGCCGACGCCGTGCGCTACTCGCTCGGCCGCTACCCCGCGGACTCGCCGCTCAGCCTCGACGGCGAGGAGCTGCGCAAGCAGACCAACGACAACCCGGTCTTCTACGTCCAGTACGCCCACGCCCGGACCTTCAATGTCGCGCGCCTGGCGGCCGAGGACGGCGTCGACCGCGCTGCCGGCTTCGACCCGGGCCTGCTCAGCGACCCCACCGAGGCCGCGCTGCTCGCCGCCCTCGGGGACTTCCCGCGGATCGTCGCGCACGCCGCCGAGCTGCGCGAGCCGCACCGGGTCGCGCGCTACCTCGAGGGCCTCGCCAGCCACTTCCACAAGTGGTACGACACCTGCCGCGTGCGTCCGCGCTCGGACGAGGAGATCACCGACACCCACCGCACGCGGCTGTGGCTCAACGACGCCACGCGTCAGGTGCTGGCCAACGGACTGACCCTGCTCGGCGTGTCCGCGCCCGAGCGGATGTGAGGGAGTCATGGCAACGAACATGAGGGCCCACGAGGCCGGAATCCTCCATGCCGACGGCTACGGCACCACCCCCAACTGGCTGCCGGAGCCCGAGGACCTCACCGAGCTCATGCCGCAGCTGTGGGCGGCCAACACCGACCGCGGCGACGACGGTGAGCTGCGCGTCGCGGGGGTGCCGGTCACCGACATCGCGCGCGACTTCGGCACGGCCGCCTATGTCCTCGACGAGGACGACTTCCGCGCCCGGGCGCGCGCCTTCCGCGACGACTTCACCGCTCCCTTCGAGCCGATCGGTGGGGCCGACGTCTACTACGCCGGCAAGGCCTTCCTCTGCACGGCCGTCGCCCGCTGGATCATGGAGGAGGGGCTCTTCCTCGACACCTGCTCCGGCGGCGAGATGGCGGTCGCGCAGCGCGTCGGCTTCCCGCCCGAGCGGGTCGCCCTGCACGGCAACAACAAGTCGCGCGCGGAGCTGCGCCAGGCCCTCGAGTGGGGCATCGGGCGGATCGTCGTCGACTCCTTCGCCGAGATCGACCGGGTCGCGCAGATCGCCGCCGAGCTCGGGGTCGTCGCCCCCGTCATGGTCCGCGTCACCGTCGGTGTCGAGGCGCACACCCACGAGTTCATCGCCACCGCGCACGAGGACCAGAAGTTCGGCT
>JBQGNO010000056.1:0-16330 GCA_052087725.1 Janibacter sp.
CGAGATAGAGCACCAGGGTCTGCCCGGGTGTGGGGTCGTCCGCCGCCAGCAGCCGGATGCGGGTTGCGGCTGCGCCGGCCCCGGCCGAGGCTCCCGGCGTGAGGTCCGGCTCGCCCGTCGCCTCGGCGAGCGAGACGATCGCCCGACCCAGGGCCACCTCGCCGACCTGCTCGCGTGCCGCCCGGTCGGCGAGCACCTCGACGAGCAGGGCCACCTCACGCAGCGCTGCATCGGTGCGCAGCAGCGTTGGCGTCGCCGTGTGGAGCACGGTGAAGAACTCGAGCACGAGGTCATGACGCTCGCGCAGGTGCGCCTCCTCGTGCGCGACGACCGCTGCGAGCTGGTCGTCGGGCAGGGCGGTGAAGGCGGCTTCGGTGAGGACCAGCCGGGAGCGTCCCCCGGGGACGCAGTAGGCGGAGAGCCGGTGGGAGGGGAGGACCCGGGTGTGGTCGCCCTCGTGGCGTCCCACGAGATCGACCAGCTGCCGGTGCTCGGCGCGGGCGGCCCGGATCCGACGACCGACGTTGTGCCCGTTGACGAGCAGACGCACGAGCACGCCGATCGAGGCGACCGCGGCGATGAGGAGGATGGCGACCTCGAGGAGCGTCGACCGCGGCCGGGGGTGGACGAGGGCGAGCGGGGCCGCGGTGAGCAGGCAGAGGACGGCCGACAGGGACAGGGCCTGCCAGACGAGGAGCGCCGCGCGGGGACTGCGCCGCAGCCGCTCGATGCGCACGAGCAGGCGCGGTGCGGTGAGGAGCGCTGCCGCACAGAGCAGCAGCAGGGCGGCGATCACCCGGTCGCGTCCGCCGAGGTGCCCTGCCCGCGTCGCCGGGGGCGATCCCCCTTCGCCTCCACCTCGGCCATGGCCTCGCGCACGGCATCGAGGTCGTCGGCGCTCGCCTCGGCGAGGAAGTGGAGGATCGCGGCCTGCCGGTCCTCGTCGCTCAGGTCGTGCAGGGGGTTGCGCATCGCCTGGGCGGTCAGGGACTCGCGGGTCGCGGCCGGGCGGTAGCGCCAGGCCCGGCCGTCCCGCTCGCGGGTGGTCACGCCCTTGGTCTCGAGACGGGAGAGGACCGTCATCACGGTCGTGTAGGCCAGGTCCCGACCGGTGAGGCCGTCGAGGACCTCGCGCACGGTCAGCCCGGTGCCACCCTCGGCGGACCACAGGATGTCCATGATCGCCTGCTCGAGATCACCCAAGGACACGCGCTTCGGCATGGCTCGGCACTCCTTCCGTCGAGATGGTCACGACGTGGTCCATGCGATCCAGACCGACTCCGTGGTGGGTCACCATGATCACCGACCGCGCTCCGGCGTGCTGCAGCAGGTCGTGGATGACCGCCTCGGCGGTGGGGTGGTCGAGGTGCGCGACCGGCTCGTCGAGCAGGATGACCGGCCGGCCGCTGGCGATGGCTCGGGCGATGGCGAGGCGGGCGCGCTCGCCCCCGGAGATGCCGAGGCCGCCGGTGCCCAGCCGGGCATCCAGCCCGTCGTCGAGGCCGGCGAACCACTCGCCCAGACCTGCCCGACGAAGGGAGTCCACCAGCGCCTCGTCGTCCGCCTCGGGCGCCGCGAGGGCGAGGTTGGCCCGCAGGCTCGCGGCGAGGACGTGGGGTTCGTCGTCGACGACCGCGAAGAGCGCACGCACGTCCTCGAGCCGGGTACGCACGACGTCCTGCCCGTCGACCGTGTAGCGGCCGGAGGCCGGATCGAGGTGGCGGGCCAGGACGGCGAGCAGCGTGGACTTGCCGCTGCCGTTCGCTCCGGTGATCGCCACCCGCGCGCCCGGCTCGACGGTCAGGTCCAGCGGGCCGACATCACGGCGACCCGGTCGCCAGCCGGCGGTCAGGCCGCTCAGCTGCAGCCGTGGGATGCCTCGTTCCCCCAGGGCGTCGGTGCCGGTGTCCGCCACCGCAGGTGCCTCGCCGAGCAGGTCATCGAGCCGGTGGGCGCAGGCCCGTGCCCGGGCGAGGGCCCGGGTGGCGTCGGTGAGGACCCCGAGGGCCTCGCCGGTGGCGACGGGGGCGAGCACGAGGAGCGCCTGGACCGGGGTGGACGCACCCGAGGTGACGGCCAGCGCCGCCGAGAGGAGCGTGGCGGCACCGGTGATCACCAGCACCGCTGCGGCACTGAGGGACCGGCCGCGGGACTGCCGGTCGATGCTCGAGCGCAGCTCGGTGTGCGCGGCAGCCAACCAGCCGGCTGCCGTTCCGGTCCCGCCGATCGCGCGGAGCTCGTCCGCGTGGTCGGTGGTCAGCTGCGCGACCCGGGCGACCTCGGCCCGGGCGGTGAGCACCTCTGTCTGCGAGCGGGACTCGAGCCGGTCGGCGACCCACGCGATGCCCGCGACGGCGAGCAGCATCGCGGCGAGCACGAGGCCGACCCTCGGGTCGACGAGCGCGGTCAGGACCGTCGCGCCGGCACCGGCGATGAGGGCCGCGACGGCGGGGACCGTCACGCGCACGGATGCCTCGACGACATCGGTGAGGTCGTCGACGACACCGGTGAGCACATCCGTCCGGCCACGGGTGCCAAGGCGGGCCGGGGTGAGCGGGATGAGCGCGGCATAGGTCGCGGTGCGCTGCTCGGCGAGGTCCTCGAGGGCGGCGTCGTGGCTGCGCAGCCGCTCCCAGTAGCGGAAGACGGGGCGAGCCAGGCCGAAGGTGCGCACGGCGACGATCGCGGTGAGCAGCAGCATGATCTGCGGCCCCTGGTCGGCACGGACGATGAGCCATCCCGAGGTGGTCGTCAGGGCGATGCCGGATGCGGTGGCCACGCCGCCGAGGAGCCCGGCGGTGATCAGGCCCGGCGTGAGACGAAGGGGGTGCATCACCGGGCCACCACCGGCTCACCGAGGGCGATCTCGTCGTCGGCGCGTGCGACGAGGTCGGGCTGGTGACTCACCGCGATGACGGTGCGGGTGCGGGCGAGGCGGCTGATGACGTCGCCGATCGCGGACGCGGAGGTCGGGTCGACGTGTGCGGTGGGCTCGTCGAGGAGCACGACCGGGGCGCTTGACAGCAGGGCGCGGGCGAGGACGAGTCGGGCGCGCTGGCCGGCGGACAGGCCGAAGCCGTCGTCACCGATGGGGCTGTCGACCCCCTCCGGCAGGGCGGCGATCGCGCTGTCGAGGCCGACCTCCCGCAGGGCCTGCCACACGTCGTGGGACTCGCTCGGGCCGCCGATCGTCAGGGTGGCGCGCAGGGTGCCGGCACCGAGGAAGGGGCGCTGGGTCACCAGGTGGACCTCGGGTGCGGTGACCTCCCCGTCGTCGGGTCGACGGATGCCCGCGATGACCTCGAGGAGGGTCGTCTTGCCGCAGCCCGACGGGCCGGTGATGACGCTCAGCCCAGGGCCGGCGGCGAGGTCGACGTCTTCGAGGACGCGGCGCGAGGTCCCGGGGTAGGTGTAGGCCACGCGGGTCACCGTGACGGTCCCACCCATCAGGTGGTCGCCCTCCGAGTCGTCGCGGTCCGGGGAGTCGAGCTCGGCGAGGATGTCATCGAGCGCCTCGACCCCGTCTGCGGCGGAGTGGAACTCGGTGCCGACCCGACGGATGGGCCAGTAGGCCTCCGGTGAGAGGAGGATCGCGGTGAGGCCGACGAGCAGCTCCATCGAGCCGGTGGTCAGCCGCAGGCCGACGACGACCGCGACGATGGCGACCGAGATCGTCGCGAGCAGCTCGAGCGCCGCGGCGGACAGGAAGGCCAGGCGCAGGGTCTGCATGGTCGCCCGACGGTGCCGCTGGCTCACCGCGCCGATCACCTCGACCTGGCGCTCCGCCCGGCCGTAGGACACGAGCATCGGCAGGCCACGCATCACGTCGAGGAAGTGCCCCGACAGGTCGCTCAGGGCTCCCCACCGGCGCCGCGTGTCCTCCCGGGTCGTCGCCCCGATGAGGGCGGCGAAGACGGGGAGCAGCGGGACGGTGAGCACGACGACGACCGCGCTCGGCCAGTCGACGACGACGAGGCAGGCGATCGCCAGCACGGGCACGACGGCGGCCGAGATCAGCGCGGGGAGGTACTTCGCGATGTAGGGCTCGACGGTGCTCGTCCCCTGGGTGGCGAGCGTGAGCGCCGAGTCGCGCGAAGGGCGTTGCTCGACCGTGCGTCGGGACCACGCCGCGAGCAGCTGCTCCCGCAGGTGCGTCGCGACGACGGCGCCGGCGCGAGCGGCGATGGTCTCCGACAGGGCCGCGAGGCTCGCCCGGGCCGCGAAGAGTCCTCCGGTCCACAGCGCGGGGGAGAGGAGGGGCTCGCTGCGGACCACCGCCACGACGAGCGCCGCGAGCGCGAAGGCGGTCGCGATCGTCGCCACGCCCTGCGCGACGCCGATGAGGCCGAGCGCCGTGACCGGTCGTCGGGTGGCCGGGACCACCCGGAGGATGCGCGGGTCGAAGGGCCTCATGAGTGGGCGTCCTGGAGGGCCGGCATGTGCTCGACGGACAGGCGTCGGCGGAAGATCCAGTAGCTCCAGACCGTGTAGCCGATCATGATGGGCGTGAAGATCACCGCGGCCCAGGTCATGATCGTCAGCGTCAGCGGTGAGCTCGCCGCGGCCTCGAGCGTGAGGTCCGTGCTCGACCCGCGGCCGTTGATGGCATGGGGGAAGAGCATGAGGAAGTAGCCGACGACGGTCATCGAGATCGTCGTGGAGGTGCCGGCGAAGGCCCAGCCCTCCGCCCCCTTCGCATTGGCGCCGATCGCGGCGAGCAGGGCGAGGAGTGCGATCCCGGCGACGATCCAGGAGACGGGCGTCCCACGAGCGGTGCCGAGGAGGACCAGGAGGAGCGCCGCGAGGACTGCGGCGACCGGGCCGACCCGCATCGCGAGCCGGCGGGCGTCCTGCCGGATCGAGCCGGATGTCTTCAGCGCGACGAAGTGCGCCCCGTGCACCAGGCACAGCACCGTGAGCGTGAGGCCACCGAGCAGCGCGGTCGGCGTCAGCAGGCTGAGGACGGACCCGTCGAACTCGGTGTACTTCGTGGTGCCGGCGAGGTGCTCACTCATCGGGAGGCCGTCGACGAGGTTGGTCAGGACCAGCCCGACGACGAAGGGGGCGAGGACGGAGCCGCCGATGATCGCCAGGTCCCATCGCCGCACCCACGTCGCGTCGGTGCGCTTGTGGCGGTACTCCAGGCCCATGTTGCGCAGGATGAGCGTCACGAGCAGCAGGAGCATGGGCAGGTACATGCCGGAGAACATCGTCGCGTACCAGTGGGGGAAGGCCGCGAAGGTGGCGCCGGCCGCGGTGATCAGCCACACCTCGTTGCCGTCCCAGTGCGGCCCGATCGTCGTGAGGAGCGTGCGTCGCCGGGTCTCGCTCCCTGAGGTGCCCTCGCTCGCTGAGGTGCGAGGCCGCCCGCGGCCGAGCCTCGAAGGGACGCCCCGATCCTCGAAGCCCTTGTCCAGCACCGGCAGCAGCATGCCCACGCCGAAGTCGAAGCCCTCGAGGACGAGATATCCGGTCCACAGGATCGCCAGCAGGACGAACCAGACGGTGATGAGATCCATGGTGCTCCCCGATCAGTAGCTGAACTCGAGCGGTTCGTCGTCCTCGACGAGGCGTGGTTCCTCGAAGGGCTCGGCGCCGCGGCGGATGTAGTCGAGCAGGAGGCGCACCTCGACCACGGCCAGCGCTGCGTAGAGCAGCGTGAAGACGGTCATCGAGGTCACCACGTCGGCGACGCCGACGGATGGCGAGACGGCGGTGTGGGTGGCCATCTCGCCGTGGACGACCCAGGGCTGGCGCCCGACCTCGGTGAAGATCCACCCGAAGCTGTGGCCGAGGACGGTCGCGAGCGGGGCGAGCACGATGAGGGGCTGGACCCAGCGCTGCATCGGGACGCGGTCCTTGCGGGTGGCGAAGAGCACCCACGCGGCGACCGCCATGGCGAAGAAGCCGGCGCCCATCATCAGGCGGAAGTTCCAGTAGGTCACCCCGATCGGCGGGATGTAGGTGTCGGCCTGGGTCAGCTCCTCGTCGGCGAACTTCGCCCGGTACTCGTTCTCGAGCTCGACCATGCCCTGGACTTCGCCGTCCCAGCTGCCGGTGCCCATGAAGGAGAGCAGGCAGGGGACCTCGATGACGTGCGTGGGGTCCTCCCCGCCGAGGCCGGCGATCGTCAGGACGGAGAAGGGGGCGCACTGCCCCTCGGGCGGTGTGTCGTACAGGGCCTCCGCGGCCGCCATCTTCATCGGCTGGACCTCGGTCATGACCTTGCCCTGCAGGTCACCGCTGATCGTCACGCCGAGCCCGGCGACGAGGGTGACGACGGCGCCGAGGCGGGCCGCGTGGCGGTACATCCTGCGGTCCGCAGCAGGGCCCCCCTTCGACTCTGCTGCTGACGTGCGCAGCTTGTGCAGGCCGACGCCCATGACCAGTGCGCCGCCGACCATGTAGCAGGCGGTGAGGACGTGCGGGAAGGCGACGAGCTGGACCTCGTTGGTCAGCACGGCGAGGAAGTCGGCCATCTCCGCGCGGCCGGTGTCCGGGTTGATCCGGTAGCCGACGGGGTTCTGCATGAAGGAGTTGGCGGCGAGGATGAAGTACGCGGACAGCACGGTGCCGATGTGCACGATCCACATGCAGGCGGCGTGCAGCTTCTCCGGGATGCGTCCCCAGCCGAAGATCCACAGGCCGAGGAAGGTCGACTCGAGGAAGAAGGCGAGCAGGGCCTCCAGGGCCAGGGGAGCGCCGAAGATGTCACCGACGAAGCGGCTGTAGGACGACCAGTTCATCCCGAACTGGAACTCCTGGACGATGCCCGTGACGAGACCGAGGGCGAAGTTGATCGTGAAGAGCTTGCCGAGGAACTTCGACATCCGCAGGTGCTCTTCGTTGCGGGTGCGGATCCACCGCCACTGGTACCAGGCGACGATGGCGGAGAGCCCGATCGTGATCGGCACGAAGAGGAAGTGGTAGACGGTGGTGATCGCGAACTGCCACCGCGCGAGGTCGAGCACGTCCATGGCGTCTCCTACGACACTTAGTACGACATGACGTAGTAGATCGTACTCCTTCCCGGTGGGGCGCACAACGCGAAGGGGGACGCCCGGGGCGACCCCGGACGTCCCCCTTCGCTCGGTCAGGTCAGGCCTGCAGGCCGGGCACCCCGTCGGCGATCCGGAAGCTCGCCTGGGTCCGGATCGCGGATCCGCGCGTGGTGACGCGGTCGAGCGAGCGGAAGTCGGCCTGCACCCCGTCGGGGGTGATGGAGGTGCGGACATAGCCGCGCTGGTCGCCGGAGAACTTCAGGTGCGGGTTCCACGCCATGATCGGGTCAGACCAGTCGGGCCGACCGTCACCGCCGCTCGTGACGGACGAGGTGACCAGCTCGGTGCCGACGACCGCGCTGTCCGGGTCTGCGTAGTCGGTCTTGATGTCGGCGGCCCAGTGCTTGTGCACATCACCGGTGAGGACGACCGGGTTGCGCACGCCGGCGTCCTGCCAGGCCTGCGTCACCCGGTCACGGGAGCCGACATAGCCGTCCCACCCGTCATTGCTCGTGTTGCGGATCTCCGGGTCCTCCTTGCCGTCGCGCTGGGTGAAGAAGACCTGCTGCCCGACGAAGTCCCAGCGGGACTGGCTGCGCTGGAAGCCCTGCTTCAGCCAGTCCTCCTGAGCCGCGCCGGTGATGCTGCGGCTCGGGTCGAGGGCCTCCTCGCAGTTGTCGTCCCACCCGTCGCCGCAGGCCTGGTCGTCGCGATAGCCGCGGGTGTCGAGCATGTGGAAGTTCGCCAGCCGTCCCCACTGCAGTCGACGGTAGATCTGCATGTCCGAGCCGCTCGGCATCGAGGAGCGTCGCAGCGGCATGTTCTCGTAGTAGGCCTTGAAGGCATTGGCCCGGCGCGCGAGGAATCGCTGCGTCGTGTCATTCCACTGGTCCGGGTCGGAGTTCTCCGGCACGCCGGCCGCCCAGTTGTTGTCGATCTCGTGGTCGTCCCAGACGACGAGCCACGGAGCGATGGCGTGGGCCTGCTGCAGGTCGGGGTCGGTCTTGTACTGCGCGTGCCGCAGCCGGTACCCCTCGAGAGTCACCGTCTCGGTGCCGGCGTGCTGCCGGGGCCGGCTGCCGTCGGTCGTCGTCGCGTACTCGTACTGGTAGTCCCCGAGGTGCAGCACGAGGTCGGGCTGGTCGTCGGCGAGATAGCGGTAGGCGGTGAAGTAGCCGGTCTCCCAGTGCGAACAGCTGGTGAAGGACATGGCCAGGGCCGAGGGCATCTCGTGGAGGCCGGGGGCGGTCCGGGTGCGCCCGACGGGGCTGAGGTGGCGGGCGACCTTGAATCGGTACCAGTACTCGCGTCCCGGCTTCAGCCCGTCGACCTCGACGTGGACGCTGTGGGCGTCGGCGGCTCGGGCATGCACGGTGCCGCGGGCGACGGGGCGCCGCATCTGCGGGTTGTCCGCGACCTGCCACTGGACGGGCATGTCGCGCCCGGGCATCCCACCGAGTCCGTCGTCGGCCAGCGGCTCCATGGCCAGGCGGGTCCACAGCACCACACCCGTGGGGGTGGGGTCGCCGGACGCGACGCCGAGGCCGAAGGGGGCCTGGCGCACCGGACCGCCGGGAGAGCGAAGGGGGTCGGCCTGCGCGGCGGGAGCGATGGCGATGGTGGTGGCGCCGGCGGCGAGGCCGCCGGCGAGGGCGTGGCGTCGGGTGAGGCTCATGAGCGTGAGGGTGTCCGGATGACGTGAACCGCTCCGTGCGTCGTCATGAACCCGGTGGGCGACCCGCATGAGGTGCCTGTGAAGACCCGGTCAGCGAACGGTCAGGTTCGCGGGCGCCTCAGCCGGCGCGCGGCACCCGGTACCGGGCGAAGGCCGGGACCGTGGTCGAGACGACGAGCGTGAGCACGATGACGAGCACGCCGCCGAGGATCGTCGTGGTGGCGGGGCTCAGCGTGCCCGCGACGAGCCCGTGGAGGACGTCGGCGACCCGCGGTCCGCCCGCGACGACGACGATGAAGACCCCCTGGAGTCGCCCGCGCATCGCGTCGGTCGCGGCGCTCTGCAGCATCGTCGAGCGGAAGGCGGCCGAGGCGACGTCCGCCGCGCCACCGATGGCGAAGAAGACGAAGGCGAGCGCGAGCCACGGCATCATCGCGCCGTCCGCCAGCGCCACGGCGGTGCCGAAGCCGACGATCGCACCACCCCACACGAGGATCGCGATGATCACCGCGAGGCCCTGGCGCTCCACCCGCGAGACCCACCCGGAGAGGACCCCGCCGAGGAAGGCGCCGGCCGGCATCGCCGCGAAGAGCAGCGCGAAGGCGACCCCGCCCTCCGCCGGGCCGCCGAAGTCGAGGTCCGCCATCTCCGGGATGAGCGCTCGGGGCATGCCGAAGACCATCGCGATGAGGTCGATGACGAAGGACATGAGCAGCACCGGTTGCGTGGCCAGGTAGACGAAGCCGTCGACGACGGACCGCAGGCCGGGGGAGGACCCGGCGAGGACCTCGACCGGCAGCGGCGGCAGGGAGATCACCGCCCACAGCGTCGCGAAGAGGAGGACCGTGTCGACGAGGTAGAGCCAGGAGAAGCCGAGGAGGGGGATCAGCGCACCACCGACGAGCGGCCCGGCGATGGCGCCTCCGGTGAAGACCGTCATGTTCAGCGCGTTGGCGGCCGGGAGGTGCTCGGGCGGGAGGAGCCGGGGGAGGACGGCCGAGCGGGTCGGCTGGTTCACCGCGAAGAAGGCCTGCTGGAGCGAGAAGATCCCGAGCAGCAGCCAGACATTGGTGTTGCCGAGCGCCGCCTGCGCGAAGAAGAGGGCCGAGGTGATGATCAGGCCCCACGTGGTGATCGTCAGCAGTCGTCGCCGGTCGAAGTGGTCGGCGAGCGAGCCGCCGTAGAGCCCGAAGACGACTAGGGGCACGAGCCCGAAGAGCCCGGTCAGGCCGACGTAGGCGCTCGACCCGGTCATCGAGTAGATCTGCGCCGGCACGGTGACGACCGTCAGCTGGGCACCGATGACGGTGACGATCTGGGCGGTGAAGAGTCGTCGATACGCCGGCGTCTGCAGGGGCCGGGTGTCGGCCAGGAGTCCACGGAGTCGGCGCACCGCGACACCCTATGCCTGCTCAGTACCCGGTGCGCCCGTCGACCGACTCCCGCAGCAGGTCCATGTGCCCGAGGTGGCGGGCGTACTCCTCGACGAGGTGGGTGAGGATCCAGCGCAGGTTGAGCTGCTTGCCGTGACGCAGCCCGACGACCGGACCGTCGAGATCGCTCCACTGCGCCAACGCGGCCCGCGAGGCCACGAGCTCCTGCTCGTAGGCCTCGACCGAGGCGGCGGCGTTGTCCGCAGTGGCGCCGTCGAGGTCGGCGTCGGGATCCCCCTTCGTCGACCAGCGGTCCGCGACCACGTCCCCGTGGAGCACGGTCCGCAGCCAGTAGGCCTCGACCTCGGTGAGATGGCGCACCACTCCCGCCAGGCTCAGGGACGAAGGGGGCGCCGCCCGCCTCGCGAGCTGGTCACCGGTGAGGCCGGCGATCTTGAGGAAGACCGTCTCGCGGTAGAGGTCGAGCCAGTGCTCGAGGACATCGCGCTCGCCGCCGAGCATCGGCCCGTCACTGCGGGTGTCGGGCCGCTCACGCACGACCACGGTGGGACCGGCCATCAGATGAGCTCGGCGGCCGCTTCGGCGACGCGCTCGTGCTCGGACCGAAGCCGCCCGAGGAAGTCCTTGGTGCGCTGGTGCTGCGGGTCGTTGATCATCTGGCTGGGAGAGCCCTCCTCGACGACGACCCCGGCGTCCATGAAGACCACCCGGTCGGCGACATCGCGGGCGAAGGCCATCTCGTGGGTCACGACGAGCATCGTCATGCCCTGCTGGGCGAGGTCGCGCATGACCTCGAGGACCTCACCGACGAGCTCGGGGTCGAGCGCGGACGTCGGCTCGTCGAAGAGCATGAGCTTCGGCTGCATCGCGAGGGCACGGGCGATCGCCACGCGCTGCTGCTGACCGCCGGAGAGCTGTCCGGGGTAGGCGCGGGCCTTGTCCCCGAGGCCGACCTTCTCCAGCAGGCTGGTGGCCTCGGCGCGCACCTCGGCCCTGCGCCGGCCCTTGACCTTGACCGGGGCCTCCATGACATTGTCGAGCGCGGTCATGTGGGGGAAGAGGTTGAAGCGCTGGAAGACCATGCCGATCTCCCGGCGCTGCGCCGCGATCTCCTTGTCCTTCAGGCGCTGGAGACGGCCCCCCTTCGCTCCCTTGTCCTTGTAGCCCATGAGGTCGCCGTCGACGAAGATCCGACCGGCCTGGATCTCCTCGAGCTGGTTGATGCACCGCAGGAAGGTCGTCTTGCCGGACCCCGACGGGCCGAGCAGGCAGACGACCTCGCCGGCGTGGACGTCGAGATCGATGCCCTGGAGCACCTCGGTGCTACCGAAGGACTTGCGCACCTGCACCGCGTGGACGAGTGCCTGGCTCACTTGCCGCCTCCGATCGTCAGACCCATGAGTTTGGTCCGGGTGGTCTCCGTCTTCGTCTCGACGGCGGTGTTGCCGTAGCCGCGACCGAAGCGCTTCTCGAGGAAGTGCTGCCCGATCATCAGGACGCTCGTGAGGACGAGGTACCAGAGGCAGGCGGCCATGAGCGAGGGCATGATCTTCAGCGTCCGGTTGCCGATGATCTGGGTCTGGTTGAACAGCTCGGTGGCCAGCGGGAGGTAGGCGAGGAGCGAGGTGTCCTTGAGCATCGCGATGGTCTCGTTGCCCGTCGGCGGGATGATCACCCGCATCGCCTGGGGCAGCACGACCCGGCGCATCGACAGGCCCGGGTTCATCCCGAGCGCGGCCGCTGCCTCGCGCTGGCCCTCGTCGACGCTCATGATGCCGGCGCGGGCGATCTCGGCCATGTAGGCCGCCTCGGACAGGCCCATCGCGATGATCGCCCAGATGAGCGTCGTGCTGATCTGGTTGACGTTGAGGGTGAAGAGGGTGAGGTCGCTGCTCATCCCCAGCCAACCGGCGAGCTGCTGGCTGAAGGGGAAGGGGCCGATGTCGAAGCTCGGGTAGAGGTAGCCGATGCCCGTGCCGAAGAGGACGACGAGCACCAGGCGCGGGATCCCGCGGAAGAACCACGTGTAGAGGAAACCGACGAACTTCAGCAGCGGGTTGTCCGACAGGCGCATGATCCCGACGACGACGCCGAGCAGGACACCGATGATCATCGACCCGACCGTCGCGATGATCGTGCCCTTGAGCAGGCCCTCGAGCACCGGGTTGTAGTTCATCACCCGGAAGGCATAGGGCCAGTCCCAGCGCTCGTTGGTCACGAGGCTGCTGACGATCATCGCGAAGACCACCGCGATGACCACGAGCGCCACCCAGCGACCGGGGTGACGCACCGGGGCCGCGTCGATGGGCCCGTACTCCGCGGACACGGGGGTGCTCCCCCCGTCGTCGGACGAAGGGGGGAGCGTCGCGTCGGTCTCCGTCGGCATCAGGGGTTGACGGCGAAGTCGTCGATGGCGCCGCTCTCGTTGCCCCACTTCTTGAGGATCTCCTCGTAGGTGCCGTCCTCCTCGAGGGACTCGAAGGCGGCGGCGATGGCCTCGCCGAACTCCGTGTCGTCCTTCGGGACGACGATGCCGTAGGGCGCGGAGTCGTAGATGTCGCCGAGGGCCTCGAGCTCGGCGTCGTTCTGCTTCACGGCGTAGAGCGCGATGGGGGAGTCGGCGAGCATCGCCTCGGTCTTGCCGGAGATCAGGCTCGCGGTGACCTTGGACTGCTTCTGGTCGACGACCTGCTTGATCGGCTTCTTGCCGTCCTTCTCGCACTGCTTGCTGCGCGCGTCGAGGTCGTCGATCTGGACGGTGCCCTTCTGGACGCCGATGCTCTTGCCGCAGGCATTGTCTGGGTCGACCTCCTCGCCGTCCTTGGGGGCGACCCACTGGGTGCCGGCGTCGAAGTAGCTGATCATCGAGACCTGCTTCTTGCGCTCCTCGTTGATGGTGAAGGAGCTGACGGCCATGTCGTACTTGTTCGAGCTGACGCCGAGGAGCAGGGCGTCGAAGGGGGTGTTGGTCCACTTCGTCTCCAGCCCCATCTTCGCCGCGGCGGCGTCGAAGAGGTCGACGTTCATGCCCTCGACGGTCTTGCCGTCGTCACCGAGGAACTCGTTGGGGGCGTACGACGCGTCCGAGCCGACGTTCAGCGTCGAGCCCTTCAGGTCCTTCGGGACGAGCTTGGCGACCTCGTCGTCGGTCTCGACCGTGGTCTCGGCGCCGTTGTCCTTGCTCCCGCCGCCGCCTTCCTCCAAGGAGTCCGAGCCGCAGCCGGCGAGGGTGCTCACCCCGAGGGCGAGCGAGGCGAACAAGGCGACATGGGCACGGCGCATGGCCATCCTCCAGCAATGACAGGGGGCACTGGTGCCGTGCCCGGTGGGGACATGGTGCCACCGGGCACGGTCAGTCGGTGGCCGCACTGCCGACCGTCATGAAGTCGTGACGACTCAGCCGTTGCCGCGGGCGAGCAGGGCCTGGACGAAGACGCGCTCGATGTCGTCGGGGGTCTCCGCGATGTAGGAGGTCCCGCCCGTCTCGTCCGCGATCTTCTGGAGCGCGGTCGGGTTCGCCTCGCCCATGCCGATGGTGATGACGCGGACGGGGCGCTTCGCGTCGTAGGACTCGTCGAGCTTGTCGAGCAGCTGCTTCAGGCTCAGGCCGCCGTTGGGGTTGTCGTTCTCCCCATCGGTGAAGACGACGATCGAGTTGACGTAGTCGGGGTCGTAGTCCTCGACCATCTTCTCGTGGGCGTCCCAGATGGCGTCGTAGAGCGGGGTGTCCCCGCCGAGGTACTTGTCGCCGCCCTTGATGAGCCTGCGCAGTCGGTCGCGGTGGTCCCCGGACCCGGCGCTGGAGTTCAGCCGCTTCACGGAGGCGAGCTCCTGGTGGTTCTTCTTCGAGCCCTCCTCCGCCGAGAACATCCAGCCACCGACCTGGCTGCCCGCGGGCAGGATGTCGACGCCCTCGAGCAGCGATCCCTGCGTCACGTCCCACCGGGTCATCCCGGGCGTGGGGCTGTCCCACTTCATCGAGCCGGAGGCATCGATGACGGCGAGCATGCGCATGTCGGTGCGCATGAGGTCCCACTGCTCGACGGCGGCGATGCGCTGGGTGCGGTCGGGCGGGTCGAGCCGCGTGACCTCGGGGGCCTTGACGTGCGCGATCGTCGGACCGCCGGCGCCGCTGGCATCGCGGAAGCCGGCCTCCGCGAGGGAGTCGCGGATCTCGAGGGTGCCGAGCTCCCGACGGGCGCGGTCGGCGGCCTTGAGGACCTCGCCGCCGAGCTCCGGGTTGGTGATCCACGGGTAGTCGAGGGAGAGGGTGCCCTTCTTCGGCATGACGGCGTGCAGGGGGGCCTGGTCCGGGTGCTCCTCGTTGTAGGAGGCGATCCGCTGCTCGGAGGCGGGGAAGGGCTGGGTCTTCGACGGGTCCTTCGTGTAGTCGTCGAAGAGCTTGTTCGCCGAGGGGGCGGCGAAGCGCGACATGACGATCAGCCGCTTGCCGGTCTCCATACCGATCCGGCCGGGCTGACCGACCCGACTGGCGTGGAAGGCGAGCCGGCTGGCCGTGTCGACGTCCGGGTTGGCCATCGTCAGCGACCCCTCCTCGTTGAGCAGGTGGGTCCACGACGAGACGCTGGAGGTCGCTCCCTTCGATTGACTGCTGGAGGCGAGGGCCACGGGGGAGGAGGCGATGGACTGTCCCTCCACCCACCGACCGGTGGTCTTGTCCGTGTCGACGGCGTCGATCCACGTCGAGCTGTCCGGGATCCACACGTCCGGGGCCCGGTCGCTGTTGATGTTCTTGGCGGCCTGGGCGGCCGCGACGGAGGAGACGTCGAAGTCGGCGCAGGGGTCGTCCTCCTTGACCTTGGTCAGGGCCTCGTCGAGGGGCTCGGCGATCTCCGGGGTCGCGGCCACGGTGATCGGGTCCCCGCCGCACGCATTGTCGTCGCCCCCACCACGAAGGGCGGCAAAGGTCCCGCCGACGCACAGCAGGAGCACGAGGAGGATCGCCAGGAGGATCGCCCACCACGGGAAGCGCCGGCGCTTCCGATGGCGGCTGGAACGGGTGCGCTCCTCGGGAGGGGGCTCAGCGGCAGTGGCGGCGGTGGTCTCGTCCGGCTCCGGCGTGGTCGGGGGCTCCTCGTCGTCCCAGTGGTCGTGTCGGCCGCGCCCGTCGCCAGTCATCCGTGCTCTCCTTCGTCCCCCCGGCCCGGCGTCGTTACCGGTCGGTCGCAAGTATGACCCACCAGAGGACCACAGCCGCGTGACGCGTGGAAGTTCTTGTGCCCAGCGTCACCTGACATGCTGGAGCCATGACGAACTTCCTCATCAGGACCGCAGTCAATGCCGTCGCCCTCTGGGTGGCCGCAGTGCTCATCAGCGGGATCAGGCTCGCGGAGGGCGACGCGACGTTCGCCTCGAAGTTCGCGACGGTGATCCTCGTGGCCCTGATCTTCGGTGTCGTCAACGCCGTGGTGAAGCCCATCGCCAAGCTGCTCGCCTTCCCGGCGATCGTCCTGACCCTCGGCCTGTTCACCTTCGTCGTCAATGCCTTCCTGCTGCAGCTGACCGAGTGGATCGCCGAGCCCCTCGGTCTGGACTTCGTCATCACGACCTTCTGGTGGGACGCCGTCATCGGTGCCCTGGTCATCACCATCGTCTCGATGATCCTCAACTGGGTCCTCCCGGAGAAGGAAGACCTCGACGACTGACCGATCGCTAGGGTGCGGGCATGAGCCCCGTGCGTCTGCGTTCCGCCCTCGACCAGGTCCCGGCGTACGTCGCCGGCAAGCCGCCGGCCCCGCGTGAGGGGTTGACGACCTACAAGGTCTCGTCGAACGAAAACCCCTACCCCCCGCTGCCCTCGGTGCTCGAGCTCGTCCGCGAGCAGGCCGGCTCGATCAACCGGTACCCCGACATGGGCGTCACGGCGCTCACGGATGCGCTCGCCGCCCACCTCGACGTGCCGCGCGAGCAGATCGCGACCGGCACCGGCTCCGTCGGTGTCCTCGCCCAGGTCATCCAGGCGACCTGCGACCCCGGCGACGAGGTCGTCTACGCGTGGCGCTCCTTCGAGGCCTACCCGATCGTCGTCGCCGTCTCCGGGGCCGAGTCCGTGCAGGTGCCGCTCTCGAGCGAGCACCGCCACGACCTCGACGCGATGGCCGCGGCGATCACCGAGCGCACCCGCGTCGTCATGGTGTGCACGCCCAACAATCCCACCGGGCCCGCGGTGACGCACGACGAGCTCGAGGCCTTCATCGCCCGGGTCCCCGAGGACGTCCTCGTCGTCGTCGACGAGGCGT
>JBQGNO010000057.1:0-16247 GCA_052087725.1 Janibacter sp.
CTCGTAGACGGAGGTCTCGGTGAGGTCGGCCTCGAGCAGCGACTCGGCCGCCGACGCGATGATCCACACCCGATCGAGCGCGAAGGGGGAGTCGTCGGCGTAGCGCACGCGGGTCACCTGGACGAAGGGGGTGTCTGCCGCCAGCCCGAGGGCCTGCGACACCTCGCGGCTGGTCACGACCCGCTGCGCCAGCACCTCGGAGCGTTCCTGGCTGCCGTGGGCGGTGATGGCGTCACGCAGGCTGTACATCGGCCCGAGGCCAGTGGTGCGGCTGGCGTTGATGACATAGGACTGGCGTCCCCGGCCGCGCCCGATGATGCCCTGCTCGCGCAGGGGGGCGAGGGCCTGGCGGATGGTGCCGCGGCTGGCTCCGTACTCGTCGCCCAGCGTCAGCTCACCGGGAAACCCGTCGACGAACTCGCCGTCCTGGACCCGGCGCAGCAGGTCGTCGCTGATCTGCCGCCATCGTGGAAGGGTTCGCACGCCCACCTCTGTGAAATGTATAGACATTGCCGTACGGTCGTCGGCATGAAGGATTCCAGCCGACGCATCATCACGATAGTCGCGGCCGTCGCCATCGTCGCCCTCCTGGCTGGCGGGGCCATGTTCTCCAGCACCGGTGGCGAGAGCGCCGACTCCGGTGACGGGTCCGGCGCGGCGTCGGTGACCGAGAGCCCCGTCGACCCGAAGGCGGCAGAGAAGGAGGCCGGGCTGACGCGCCGGGACGCCGGCGAGGTCACGGCGCTCGGGGACGAGGACGCCCCGATCGTGCTCATCGAGTACTCCGACTACCGGTGCCCCTTCTGCGGGGCCTTCGCCCGCGACACCCTGCCGGAGCTGAAGAAGGAGTACATCGACACGGGCAAGGTCCGCTTCGAGTGGCGTGACTTCCCCGTCTTCGGCGAGGAGTCCATGGACGGGGCCATGGCCGCGCGGGCGGCCGGAGAGCAGGACCTCTACTGGGAGTACCAGGAGGCGATGTACGAGGACGCGCCCGAGCGTGGTCACCTGAAGATCACCCGGAAGAAGGTCATGTCCTGGGCCGAGGAGGTCGGGGTGAAGGATCTCGAGCAGTTCGTGCAGGACCTCGACGACAGCGACCTCAAGGCGAAGGTCGAGGCCGACGCCACCGAGGCGCGCAGCGTCGGGGCCACCGGCACCCCCACCTTCGTCATCGGGACGAAGCTGCTCGTGGGCGCCCAGCCGGCCGATGCCTTCCGTCAGGCCATCGACGAGCAGCTCGAGGCCCTGGGGGAGAAGTAATGGACATCGGGTACACCGGCGCGTTCCTTGGGGGGATCCTCACCCTGCTCAGCCCGTGCTCGGTGATGCTCCTGCCGGCCTTCTTCGCCTATGCCTTCACCTCCCCGACGGCTCTGATCGGACGGACCGTCGTCTTCTACGCGGGGTTGAGCGCGACGCTCGTCCCCTTGGGGGTCTTCTCCGGGTCGCTCGGGTCGCTCGTGACGACCCACCGCACGACGCTGGTGGCGGTCGCGGCCACCGTGGTGATCATCCTCGGCCTCTGGCAGCTGTCCGGCCTGCCGATCCCCGGCCTGACCCGCACGCAGGGCACCGCCGCGGACCGCACCTCGATCGTCTCCGTCTTCGCGCTCGGCGCCGTCTACGCCGTGGCCGGTGTGTGCGCCGGGCCGATCCTCGGCTCCGTGCTCATGGTCGCCGCCCTCGGCGGCAACCCGGTGTACGGGGGCGCGATGCTCGCCCTCTACGCGCTGGGCATGACCGTGCCCCTCTTCGTGCTGGCGGCCCTGTGGAAGCGCATCGGCGCACGTGGGCGTGCCCTTGTCGCCCCGAAGGAGGTCACCCTCGGGCCCTGGCGCAACACCTGGACGATGGTCGTCTCCGGGCTGTTCTCCATCGCGATCGGCGTGCTCCTGCTAGCCACCGACGGCACGGCCTCGGTCGGCGGCATGTTCACCATCAGCACCCAGCAGGCGGCCGAGTCCGGCCTCGCGACCTGGAGCGAAGGGATCTCCGACACCTGGTTCATCATCGGTGCGGTCCTCGTCCTCGCCGTGGTCCTCGGGTGGCGCGGCCTGAGGCCGAGGCGACCGGAGGCGGCGGCCGACGATGCGGACCTCGTGACCGGGGGGCACTGACATGGAGACCGCGACCCGGCCCCCTTCGGCGCAGCCCTCGCTCCTCGACGAGGTTCGTGCGTGGCCCGCCCGCCGCTGGTGGGTCGCCCTGGGCGCCGCCTTCCTGACGGTCATCGTGACGGCGGTACCGACGGCGATGATCCCCACCCCCGTCTTCAGCCGGGACGTCCCCACCACGGTGTGGGCCTGGCCGGTCCTCGTCGTCACGAGCCTCCTCGCCGGCCTGGTCGCCGCCACCTATGTCGCCCGGCGGGACCAGGACGAAGGGGGTGGCCCCGGCTCGAGCGTGGGCACCGTCGGGGCCGTGACGACCTTCTTCGCCGTCGGCTGCCCCGTGTGCAACACACCCGTTCTGCTTGCGCTCGGCTACTCCGGCGCGCTGCAGTACTTCGCCCCGGTGCAGCCCCTCCTGGCCGCGACGGCCATCGCCCTGCTCCTGTGGGCGCTGGTCATCCGGGTGCGCCGTGAGCGCGCCTGTCCCCGCTGATCCGCAGGGAGCGACTCGTCACCCACGGGCGACGGGGGCCTCGTCGGCGGGTCGCCGTGAGATCCCTTCGCCTTTGGGGTAATGCGATCTGGCGACTATCCTTGGCCTTCGAGCAGGATCGAGGGGAAGCAGGCCGTGGCTGACGTTGATGGTGGTTCCACGTCCGGTGTGATCGGTGGCCGGTACACGACCGTGCGCCTCATCGGGCGGGGCGGCATGGGGTCGGTCTGGCTGGCGGAGGACACCCTCCTCGGCCGTCAGGTCGCCGTCAAGCAGATCGGTGCGCTCCCGGGGGAGACCGAGCGGGAGGCCGAGCGGGCGATGCGCGAGGCGCGCAGCGCCGCGGCACTGAACCACCCCAACATGGTCGCGCTCTATGACGCGATCAAGCACGAGGGCGAGCCGTGGCTCGTCATGGAGTACGTGTCCGGCCCGACCCTGGCGGCCTGGGTGCGCGAGCACGGGCCGCTGGAGCCGGAGGCCGTGGCCGAGATCGGGGCGCGGCTGGCCAGTGGGCTCGCGGCCGCCCACCGCGCGGGGATCGTGCACCGCGACATCAAGCCGGCCAATGTCTTCATGGCCGATGACGGCGAGCCCAAGATCGGTGACTTCGGGACGGCGCGGGGCGCCTCCGATGACGACCTGACCCTGGCCGGCGTGGTCACGGGGACGCCGAGCTACATGGCTCCCGAGGTGGCCGACGGAGGCGAGCACGCCGAGGCCGCGGACGTGTGGGCCCTTGGTGCGACGCTGTACTTCGCGGTCGAGGGGCAGGATGCCTACCCCGGCAGCGGCAATGCGCTGGCGACGCTGCGCACCATCGCCACCAAGCCTCCGCGCACGCCCGAGCGTGCCGGCCTCCTGGAGCCGGTCCTGGCCCAGATGCTCTCCCACACCCCTTCCCGGCGCGGGAGTATGCACGAGGTCATGCGGCGCCTCGAGGCCATCGCCCCGGGCCGCCCCGGCGCGATCCCGATGACGGGTGCCGGTGCCGCTGTGGGTGGCGCTGCTGCTGGTGGCGCCGCGGCCGCTGCTGGCGGTGCCGCGGCTGCGGGGGCCGGTGAGGACGAGGAGACGGTGGCCCGCTTCGTCGGGCCGGAGGGTGAGGAGCCCCCGGGCCTCTTCGGCTTTGCTCCGGAGCCCGAGCGCAAGCGTCGCAAGGACAAGGCTGCCCCCCTGCTCATCGGACTCGCTGCGGCCTGGGTCATCGGTGCCCTCGGCGTGGTGGCCTTCGCCCTGGATGACGGCACGGATGACGAGGCCACCCCACCCACCACCACGTCGACCTCCAGCGAGAGCAGCAGCACGTCGTCGACGAGCTCGACGACGTCGACGACGCGCGAGCCCACCTCAGAGACGACGACCGAGGAGGTCGTCCCGCCGCCTCCTCCGCCGCCGACCACTCAGGCGCCGCCTCCCCAGCCGACGAGTGAGCCGCCCCCGCCGCCGCAGACGAGCGAGCCACCTCCGCCCGAGACGACCACGACGCCGGAGCCCACCGAGACGACGAGCGAGTCGTCCTCGGAGTCCACCTCCGAGTCATCCTCCGAGTCGTCCACGTCGACGACGTCTGAGCCGAGCGAGACGGAGCCGTCGTCATCGAGCTCGATGACGACCGAGCCCCCGCCATCAACGACGTCCGAGCCGTCGAGTCCCTCGCCGACGTCCTCGGAGTCCTCGTCGAGGCAACGGTCGTCTCCGTCGGAGTAGTCGGCCTCGCCGGGCGGCGCGAGGTGGCGTGCGCTGCGTCTGACGGGACCTGCTGCGCCTGACGGGATCCTCAGGCGCGGTCCTGCAGCGGTGCTTCCTCACGGTGTCGCGCGCAGTGGGCGCAGCAGTAGGCAGTGGGCGCAGCAGCAGAGCGCCCCTCGGCCTCCGTCCCGTGGCCGATGACGCGGCACCCGCAGACCTCGCAGGCAGCCATGACGCACCTTCCTTGGGTCGGGGCCTGTCGTCCCCTCGTCCTCCCCGCGGAGCGGGCGATCATGCGTCGGGTCCGGTAGCGACGACGAGCGAGTCTCAGACCCCCTTCGCCGTGAGGGGGATGCGCCCGCCGGCGAGCACCATGTCGACCTGCCGGTCCGAGAGGCGGTGGTGCAGGGCGACCTGCCGTCCACCGATGGTCGCCGTGAGGCTGCGGCCCGCCCGCAGGGCCGCGTGCACCCCCTCGAGCACCACCTCGTCGTCCTGCGTGATGGCGTCGTGGTCCGTGGGGTCGTCGAGCTCGAGCGCGAGGATCCCGAAGTTCGCGAGGTTCTGCCAGTGGATGCGCGCGAAGGACTTCGCGATGACGGCGCGCAGCCCGAGGTAGCGCGGGGCGATCACGGCGTGCTCGCGCGATGATCCCTGCCCGTAGTTCTCGCCGGCGATGACGACGTGGCCGGCTGCGGCCCCCTTCGCCCGCTCCGGGTAGGTCTCGTCGACCCGGCTGAAGGAGAACTCGGCGATCTTCGGGATGTTGCTGCGGTAGGGCAGCACCCGTGACCCGGCCGGCATGATCTCGTCGGTGGAGACGTTGTCGCCCATCACGAGCAGTGCCGGCACGGCGAGATCGTCCTCGACGGGGGTGAATTCCGGCAGCGAGGAGATGTTGGGTCCCTTGACCAGCTCGACCTGCTGGGCCTCCTCCGGCGGGAGCGGCGGCTGGAGCATGTCGGTGATGGTGCTGTAGCTCGCGGGCATCGTCGGCCGCGGGTAGGCCAGCCCATGGCTGTCGGCGAGGGTGCGCGGGTCGGTGATCCTGCCGGTGAGGGCCGCCGCCGCAGCGGTCTCCGGGGAGCAGAGCCACACCGCATCCTCCTCGGTGCCGGAGCGGCCGGGGAAGTTGCGGGGCATGGTGCGAAGGGAGTTGCGCCCGGTCGCCGGCGCCTGCCCCATCCCGATGCAGCCCATGCACCCGGACTGGTGGATCCGCGCGCCCGCCGAGACCAGCGAGGTCAGCCACCCGCCGGTGATGAGGTCGCCGAGCACCTCGCGGGAGGTGGGGTTGATGTCGACCGAGACCCCGGCGTCCGCCTGCTGACCGGCGAGGATCTCGGCGACGACGGCGAAGTCCCGCAGCCCGGGGTTGGCCGAGGAGCCGACGACCACCTGGGTGACGTCCTCGTCCTCGACCTGCGCGACCGGGACGACATTGCCGGGCGACGAGGGCTTGGCGATGAGGGGCTCGAGCGCGGAGAGGTCGATGTGCTCGGTGACGTCATAGGTCGCGCCGTCATCGGCGACCATCCGGGTGAAGTCCTCCTCCCGGCCGACGGCCCGCAGGTAGTCCCGGACGGCATCGTCGGCGGGGAAGACGCTCGCCGTCGCGCCGAGCTCGGCGCCCATGTTGGCGATCACGTGCCGGTCCATGGCGGTCAGCCCTGCCAGCCCGGGGCCGTGGTACTCGATGATCCGGCCGACCCCGCCCTTCACGTCGTGCCGCCGCAGCATCTCGAGGATGACGTCCTTCGCCGACACCCAGTCCGGCAGCTCACCGGTGAGCTCGACACCCCAGATCTCGGGCATCTCCACGTACAGCGGTTGACCCGCCGTGGCCATCGCCACCTCGAGGCCTCCGACACCGATCGCCAGCATCCCCAGCGCGCCCGCGGCGCAGGTGTGCGAGTCGGAGCCGATCATCGTCAGCCCCGGCCGACCGAAGTGGGCCTGGTGCAGGGGGTGGGAGACGCCGTTGCCCGCCTTGGAGAACCACAGCCCGAAGCGCTCGGCAGCGGACTGGAGGAAGAGGTGGTCGTCGGGGTTCTTCTCGTCCGTCTGCAGGAGGTTGTGGTCGACGTACTGCACCGACAGCTCGGTGCGGACGCGGTCGAGACCCATCGCCTCGAGCTCGAGCATGACCATGGTGCCGGTCGCGTCCTGGGCGAGCGTCTGATCGACGGCGAGGCCGATCTCCGACCCCGGCTCCATGCTGCCCTCGACGAGGTGGTTGGCGATGAGCTGCTGTGCGACGGTGCGTGACACGTGTCTGCCCTCCCGGGAGTGAGTGCCACCGCCGATCCGACGGTGGACCTCTCCCCATGCTAGGCCCGTCCGCCACAGGACCTCAGGGCAGGCTCAGCCGCGGAGGACCTTGTCCATGGCCTTGCCCTTCGCCAGCTCGTCGACGAGCTTGTCGAGGTAGCGGATCTGCCGCATCAGGGGGTCCTCGACCTCCTGGACCCTGACCCCGCAGACGGACCCGGTGATCAGCGAGACGTGGGGATTGAGCGTGGCTCCGGCGAAGAAGTCCTCGAAGGTCGTCTCGTCGTCGAGGTGCCGCTGGAGGGCGGCCCGGTCGTAGCCGGTGAGCCAGCGGATGACCTCGTCCAGCTCCGCCTGCGTCCGCCCTTTCTTCTCGACCTTGGTCACGTAGTGGGGGTAGACCGCGGCGACGCTGGTGGTGAAGATCCGGCTCATGCCTCGAGCCTAGGCGAGCGCGGTGACGGCTCCCGATCGCGTCGGGCGAGGATCTGTGCGATGAGGTCGCCGGCCGGGCCCAAGGGGCGCGCACCGCCCACCCACACGGCCTGCAGGTCGCGCCGCAGGGGGTCGTCGGCGACGGGTACGGCGAGGAGGTCACCGTGCTCCGTGGCCTCACGCACCGCGTACTCGCTGAGCACGGCCGGGGCGACGCCGGCGGTGGCCGCGACCTTGACCGCGGCATTGCTCGACATCTCCTGGGCAGGCCGGGCGAGCTCGAGGCCGGACCGATGGAGGGCATCCTCGAGCGCCCTTCTGGTGCCGGAGCCCTGCTCGCGCAGCACGAGCGGGGTGGTCGCCAGGTGCTCCATGGTCAAGGGGGCGCGGCGTCGGGCCCACGGGTGGTCCCGGTGCACGACGACGTGCAGGCGGTCGTGGGCGACGATGCCGGCGTGGACGGAGCCGGGGACCGCCGTGGTCTCGACGAAGCCGACGTCGTGCTCACCGGCGGCGACGCTGCGGATGGCCTGGTCGGAGTTGAGCACGGCGAGGTCGACGTGGACGTCGGCGTGCGACCGGCGGAAGGTCGCGAGCCAGGCCGGCACGAGGTACTCCGCGACGGTCATGCTCGCGGCGATCCGCAGCTGGGCGGAGCGCTCCCGGCGCAGCGCCGCCGCGGACAGGCTGAGCCGCTCTGCGGCGTCGAGGACCTCCCGGGACCAGTCGACGAGCAGGGCGCCCTGCGGCGTGAGGCGCGACCCGCGGGTGGAGCGCTCCAGCAGGGTCAGACCGCACCGCCGCTCGAAGCGCGCGAGGGTGCGGCTCGCCGCCGGCTGACTCATCCCGAGCCGCTGGGCTGCGGCGCCCATCGACCCCAGCTGCGCGACGTGGACGAGCAGGTCGAGCGTGGCCAGGTCGGGCCATTCGTCGGTCATCGCTCCCTCGCCTTCGGTCATGTCCGCGGCGCATGACCCGATGTCGGGCCGGTGTCTGGCGGCGCTGGGTGAACCCTCCCATGCTGGAGTCCATGGGAGCAGACGAGAGCGTGACGCACCGGGTGGCTCCCGGGCTCGCCCTCACCTTCGCCGCTGCGGTGCTCGCCTGGCTGGTGCAGCAGGTGGTCCCGGCACTGAGCGCCCTGCTCGTGGCGATCCTCCTCGGCGTCGTCCTCACCCACGTGTGGCGCATCCCCGCGGTCTTCGGCCCGGGCATGACGGTGGCGGGCAGGACGGTGCTGCGCCTGGGTGTCGTCCTGCTCGGCCTGCAGCTGGTGCTCGACGACATCCTCGGCCTCGGGGCGGGGGTGCTCGTGGTCGTCGTCGCCATCGTGGCGCTGGGGATCTCGGGCACGCTGCTCCTCGGGCGGTGGCTGGGGGTGCCGCGACCGCTGACGCTGCTCGTCGCGTGCGGCTTCTCCATCTGCGGCGCAGCTGCCGTCGCTGCGGTCGAAGGGAGCACGGACAGCGAGGAGGAGGACGTCGCCTCCGCGATCGGCCTTGTCGTGCTCTTCGGGACGGTGATGATCGTCGCCGTGCCCGCGGTGCTCGCGCCGCTCGGGCTCACCGAGCACGTGCAGGGCCTGGTCGCCGGCGGGTCGATCCACGAGGTGGCCCAGGTCGTGGCCGCGGGCGGCGTCATCGGCAGTGGCGCGCTCGCGGTGGCGGTCGTGGTCAAGCTGGCCCGCGTCCTCATGCTCGCCCCGGTGATCTTCGCGCTCTCCCTGGCCCGGCGCCGGGCCGGTGTTCCCGACGAAGGCGCCCTGCCGCCGCTCGTGCCGCTCTTCGTCGTGGGCTTCATCGGCATGGCGGTGCTGCGCAGCGTCGTGCCGATGCCGGCGGCCGTCCTCGACGGAGCGCACCTCCTGCAGACGATCCTGCTCGCCGCGGCGATGTTCGCCCTGGGGTGCGGGGTCCACATCAGCCTGCTGCGGCGCGTGGGCGGGCGACCGGTCGTCCTCGGCGGGCTGTCCACCGTGCTCGTCTTCGGCCTCTCCCTGGCCGGGATGGCGGTGGTCGGCTGACATCGATCGGCGGCAGTCCTCCACAACCCCACGGTCCTGCGGCCGTCATCCCCACCTGCAGCCGCCCGTCCCGGACCGTCACACCTCCTGCCTAGGCTGAGCTGCATGAGGACCTCCGCAGACCCGATGCAGGTGGGCTGACCCGTGGTGTGGACGGTCGGCGCCGCCACCTGGGTCCGCGGGCTGACCGATGACCGCATCGAGGGCAGGACGGATGCCGGGACCTTCGGTCGCGGCCTGGACTACGCGCGCAGCGGCATGGTCACGCAGGCCGCATCGCTCAACCGTGGCCGGGTCATCGTCGCCCAGGTGAGCGGCTCCGGGCCGGCGTCCTACCAGACGATCGTCTCGCTCGAGAGCGATCCCGAGGACGTCGTCGTGGAGTGGAGCGCCCGCTGCAGCTGCCCGGTCGGCTCGGACTGCAAGCACTCCGTGGCGGTCCTGCTCAGCGTGCGTGACGACCTCGGCGGCGTCGAGGAGGCGGGCGGCCCCGGCGTGGGAGGTGCCGCGGCGCCCGTCGCCTCCTGGGAGGCGACCCTCGCGGGGCTCACCGGGGCGGTGGAGCCCGCGCCCCTGCGCTCGGGTGTCCCGCTCGCGTTGATCATCGAGATGGTCATCGCCCCGACTGACCGCTTCGACCGGGTCGGGGTGCCGCGGCTGCGCATCCGCCCGACCCGCTGGACCAAGGCCGGTCGGTGGGCCAAGAAGTTCTCCTGGCGCGAGGCCCGGGGGCACGACCTGGGGCACGCGGTGCCGCACAAGGACTCCCACCGGCGGGTCGTCGACGTCCTCGCGTCCCTGCACGAGTCCGAGCGCGAGCGGCACCGCTATGGCTACGGGCGGGCCTACGGGGCGCCGGAGCCGGCCCTCCACCTCGATGACTACGGGCCGGAGCTGTGGCAGGCGCTCCAGCGGGTCCGTGATGCCGGTGTGGCGCTCATCGCCAGCGAGGCCGGTGAGCCGGTCACCCTCGACGACGGGCCGGTCGAGGTCGTCGTCGACGTCGTCCGCGACGAGGAGGGCCTGCTGCTGCGCCCCCGGGTCGAGACCGACCTGGCGGGGGACGTGGCCCCCGAGGTCCACCTGCTCGGCGACCCCGCGCACGGGGTGGCGCTCTCCGTCGGCGACGAGGTGACTCTGGCCCCCTTCGCCGATGGGCTGGGGCCGGGCGTCGCGGACCTCGTGCGCACCGCCGATCCGGTGCGTGTCCCCGAGGCGGATGTCGACCGTTTCCTCGCGCTCTACCTCGGGCCGCTGCGCGAGCAGATCACCGTGGTGTCCTCGGATGCCAGCGTCGACCTGCCCGAGCCGGTCCCGCCCCGCCTGCACGTGCGGGTGCGCGGGGCCGACGGCGGGGTGCGCCTCGAGCTGGGCTTCGCCTACGCGGCCGGGGCGCGGCTGCACGTCGTCCCGGCAGGTGCCGGCGGTGGCGTCCCCCGTGACGCGAAGGGGGAGCAGGCGCTCCTCGCCGAGGTGGGGGCGATGGCCGAGATCCCGGGCGCCGTGACCCGGGCCGTCGGCAGCACCCGCCGACGGCTGCAGTCACCCATCACCCTGCGCGGAGCGTCGGCCATCCGCGTGCTCACCGACGTCGTGCCGCTGCTCGAGGACGACACCCGGGTGGTCGTGGTCATCGACGAGGACGCCCCGGTCTTCGAGGAGCTCCTCGCCGAGCCGCAGATCGCGGTGCAGGCCGCCGGGGACGAGTCCCACGCAGACTGGCTCGACCTCGGGCTCGTCGTGACCATCGGTGAGGTCGAGGTGCCCTTCGAGCCGCTCTTCCAGGCGCTGGTGCGTGAGGAGGGGATCATGCAGCTGAGCACGGGGGAGTGGTTCCGCCTGGACCATCCGGTGCTCGCCGAGCTGCGCTCGCTCATCGAGGAGGCCCGGGCCCTCGCCGAGCCGGCGGCCGGCGAGGTGCGGCTCAGCCGCTACCAGGTCGATCTCTGGGACGACCTGACCGATCTCGGCGAGGTGGAGATCGAGCGCGAGCACGCCTGGCGCGCCAGCGTGGAGGCGTTGCGGTCACTCGAGACGGACGCCGCACCGACCCTCCCGACGAGCCTCGAGGCGACTCTGCGGCCGTACCAGGTCGAGGGCTATCACTGGCTGGCCACGCTCTGGGACGCCGGCCTCGGTGGGGTGCTCGCCGACGACATGGGCCTGGGCAAGACCGTGCAGACCCTCGCCCTGCTCGCCCGAGCGCTCGAGGCCGGCGAGCTCGATCGTCCCGTCCTCGTCGTCGCGCCGACGAGCGTCGTGGGGACGTGGGTGAGCGAGGCGGAGCGCTTCGTCCCGGACCTGGAGGTGCGCACGCTCGGGCAGACGCATCGTCGCCGTGGCACGACCGTGGGTGAGGCCGTGGCGGGGGCCCACCTCGTCGTCACGTCCTACGCCGTGCTGCGCATCGACGCGGAGGAGTTCGCCGAGGTGCCGTGGCGCGGGGTGATCCTCGATGAGGCGCAGTTCGTGAAGAACTCCCGCGCCAAGTCCCACCAGGCGGTGGGCCGGCTGTCCGCTCCCTTCGTCCTCGCGGTGACGGGCACTCCGCTGGAGAACTCCCTCATGGACCTCTGGTCTCTCCTCGCGCTCGCCGCGCCGGGGCTCTACCCGCAGCGCGACCGCTTCAGCGAGGTCTACCGCAAGCCGATCGAGTCCGGTGCGCAGCCGGAGCGGCTCGACCGGTTGCGACGACGGATCCGACCGCTCATGCTGCGCCGCACCAAGGAGCAGGTGGCGCTCGACCTGCCGCCCAAGCAGGTCCAGGTGCTCCCGGTCGACCTCGCGCCGACCCACCGACGCATCTACGACCGCCACCTGCAGCGCGAGCGCAAGCGGGTGCTGGGCCTGCTCGAGGACCCGGACGCCAACCGGGTGGCGATCCTCGCCTCCCTGACGCGGCTGCGCCAGCTCAGCCTCGACCCCGGCCTCGTCGACGAGGACCACCGCGGGCAGGGGTCGGCGAAGGTCGACGTGCTCGTCGAGCACCTGCGTGAGCTCGCCGGTGAGGGGCACCGTGCGCTGGTCTTCAGCCAGTTCACCCGATTCTTGCGGTTGGTCCGTGAGCGGCTCGAGGCCGAGGGCGTGAGCACCTCCTATCTCGACGGGACGACGACCGACCGCGCCGAGGTTGTCCGGGAGTTCCGCGAGGGTGACGCCGCCGCCTTCCTCATCAGTCTCAAGGCCGGCGGCACGGGCCTGACCCTCACCGAGGCGGACTATGTCTTCGTGCTCGATCCGTGGTGGAACCCCGCGGCCGAGGCGCAGGCCATCGACCGCGCCCACCGCATCGGTCAGGACAAGCCGGTGATGGTCTACCGGCTCGTGTCCACGGGCACCATCGAGGAGAAGGTCCTCGCCCTGCAGGAGCGCAAGCGCGATCTCTTCGAGCGGGTGGTCGACGACGGGGGCGCGCTCTCGGGCCGGGTCACCTCCGAGGACATCCGGGCGCTGCTCGACGCGGAGTGACCGGCTGCCGGGCTGAGCTTCGGGTCAGTCCCGGTCGCGGACCGTGATCTGCTCTCGCGTGGTCACGATCGCGCTCTCGCTGCCCTCGAAGGAGTGCCCAGTTGTGTCGCGATCGTCCGATCCTGTACTCCTGTACATGTACAGACGTACAGGAGAGGAGGTGTCGTGACCACGCAGCAGGCGGGCCCGGTGCCCGGTCGGCGTGACCCCGAGGGTCGTCGCCGCGCGATCATCGACGCCGCAGCCGAGCTGATCATCGAGCAGGGTGGCGCGTCGATCACCCACCGGTCGGTGGCCGCTCGCGCGGGGGTGTCCCTGGGGTCGACGACCCAGTACTTCACCTCGCTCGACGAGCTGCGTGAGCTGGCCCTCCAGGCCCTGGCCGAGGAGATCGATGCCGAGCTGGCGCAGGTCGAGGACCAGCTGTGGCCCCTCGTGGACGCGCCCGAGCGCTGCGCGGCGATCATCCACGACTTCCTGCGCGACCACCGGCAGGTCCGGGCGGACATCGAGCTGATGACCGCCGGCATGAGCGACCCGCGGCTGCGCGACCTCGCGCTGCGGTGGACCGACCGACTCACGTTGATCCTCGCCCGCCACCTCGATCACGAGGTCGCGCTGGCCATCGTGCTGTACCTCGACGGAGTGACGCTGCACGCCGGCCTGCACGACGAGCCGATCGGCGCCGAGCCCATGGCCCGCACCATCCGTGCCCTGATGACCATCCCCGCCCCCGAAGGACGTGCCCCGCGGTGACCACCACGACCACCTCCACCTCGACCGAGGGCATCTCCACCCGACGGGCCTGGGCGGCCGTCGCCGTGCTCAGCGCGAGCCTGCTCGTCGTGACGATGGACATGACGATCCTCAACATCGCCCTGCCCGAGATGTCGGCCGAGCTGCGGCCGACCGCGACCCAGCAGCTGTGGGTCATCGACGTCTACTCCCTGGTCCTCGCGGGGCTCCTCGTCTCCTGGGCCGCGGTCGCCGACCGGTGGGGGCGCAAGCGGATGCTCATGCTCGGGTACGCGATCTTCCTGGTGGCCTCCTTCCTCATCCTCGTCGCCGACACCGCGGAGGCCGTGATCGCCCTACGCGCCTTCCTCGGCATCGGTGGCGCGATGATCATGCCCAACACGCTCTCCCTGATCCGGGTGATCTTCACCGACGCCAGCAAGCGCGCGACCGCGCTGAGCATCTGGGCGGCGGTCTCCGGTCTCGGCGCCGCGGTCGGCCCCTTCGTCGGCGGGTTCCTCCTCGAGCACTTCTCCTGGCACGCGGCCTTCCTCGTCAACGTGCCGCTCATGCTCATCGCGATCGTCGCCGGGCTGCTGATCCTGCCCGAGTCGCGGGTGCGGGACGCCGGCCCGTGGGATGCGCTCGCGGCGCTCCTGTCGCTCGTCGGGATGACGCTCATCGTCTGGTCGGTCAAGGCCTTCGGCCAGGAGGCCACGCTGGCCGACCCGACGGCCCTGGCGGCTGCGGCGATCGGCATCGGCGCCCTCGTGTGGTTCGTCCGGCGCTGCCTGCGCAGCGACCACCCGCTGCTCGACGTCGGGCTCTTTCGCAACCGTCCCTTCTCGGCGGGGATCATCGCCGCGCTCGGGACGACCTTCGCCATGCTCGCCGCGCTGCTCCTGCTCACCCAGTGGCTCCAGCTCGTCGACCATGCGAGCCCGATCGAGTCCGGCATCCGCCTGATCCCGGTCGCGCTCGCGGCTGCCGTCGCCTCGCTCGGTGCACCGCCGCTCGCCCGGGTCCTCGGGGTTCGGCCGGTGCTGGCCGGAGGTCTGGCGCTCGCGGGCGCCGGCCTGGTCCTCGTCGGGCTCGGGCCCGATGAGCTGACCTACGGGCTGGTCCTCGTGGCGATGCTCCTCGTCGGTACCGGGACCGGCTCGCTCGCGATCGCCTCCTCGATGATCATGGCCGGCTCGCCCGAGGACAAGGCCGGCAATGCAGGTGCCCTGGAGGAGACCTCCTACGAGCTCGGCGGCACGCTCGGCGTGGCCGTCCTCGGCAGCATCTCGGCGCTCGTCTACCGCGCCCGGCTGGAGGACTCCCCGGTGCTCCATCAGGTGGGAGGCGAGGCCGCTGCCCACGCCGAGGACTCGCTCGGCGGGGCGGTCGCCATCTCCGAGCAGCTCGGGGTACCGGCCCTGGCCACCGAGGCGGGCGCGGCCTTCACCGCGTCCCTGCAGACCGCCGGCCTCGTGGGTGGCGTGGTGATGTTCCTCGTCGCGGCCGCCGTCTTCGTCATGACCCCGAAGGGGACCGACCTCTCCGGCAGCTCGCACTGACCCGGGGCATCCCCCTTCGGGACGCACCGGCCGTGCATCGGAGGGTCTCCTGGTGCATCTGGTGGCGGAATCAGCCACCGATTGCCTCAGGAGACCCCTTCGTGCTCGCCCGCTGACACCATGGGGGAATGGATGAGATGCAGCGCGCTCTGCAGCAGGAGCGTCAGAGCACTCTGGACCGGCTGGCGGCCCTGACGCACGACTTCGACACCGTCGTCGACGCGTCGCGGGACAGCAATGCCGACGACGAGCACGACCCCGAGGGGGCGACGATCGCCTTCGAGCGCTCCCAGCTCGACGCGCTGGTCCAGCAGGCGAGGGCCCACCTGCGCGAGGTCGATGCGGCCACCGACCGTCTGGCGAAGGGGGTCCACGGCACCTGCGAGGTCTGCGGCGGACCCATCGCCGCAGAGCGGCTCGAGGTGCGCCCGACCGCCCGCACGTGCATCACCTGCGCGTCACGCTGAGCCGACGGGCTCCCCGAACCACCGACGCAGCGCAGCATCGAGCCCGGCCGGGTCGTCACCGGCCCAGGCCACGTGACCGTCCGGGCGCAGCAGTACGGCAGGCACTTCCAGCCCGTCGCCCACCCGGTGGTCCATCGTGTCGACGACGTGGTCGACCCGGTCCGTCCAACCGGTGACGACGTGCTGGCCCGTCCGGTCGAGCAGCAGGCCGCGCCCCGCGTGGACGAGGTCGTAGAGCCGCCGATCGCCCACCGGGATGTCCCGGAGCCGTCGACCGACGAGGTCGTGGCCCGTGCCGAGGTCGTAGCGCACGTCGACCGCGGTGACCTTCTCGATGAGATGTCGGTTGACGCCGTCGATCTCCATCAGCTCGGCGACCAGTCGACGCAGCGCCTGCGGTCCGGGCTCGTCGGCCATGAGGGCGCCCTGGGCGCGGGTGTTGTCGAGGACCGAGGCGGCGACGGGTCGACGCTCCGCCTCGTAGGTGTCCAGGAGCCCTGCCGGTGCCCAGCCGGAGACCGTGGCAGCCAGCTTCCACCCGAGGTTGAAGGCGTCCTGGATCCCGAGGTTGAGTCCCTGACCCCCGAGTGGCGGATGCACGTGGGCGGAGTCGCCGGCGAGGAGCACCCGGTCGGCCCGGTACCGGTCGGCGAGCCGGGTCGCGTTGCCGAAGCGCGAGAGCCACCGCGGTGAGTGCACGCCGAAGTCGGTCCCCGCGTGGGCGGTCAGCTGCGTACGGAAATCCTCGAGCGTCGGTGCGACGGAGCGGTCCTCGGACACTCCCTTCGCCGGGACGACGACCCGGAAGACCCCCTCACCGAAGGGCCCGACCCCGAACCGCTTGTGGGTCCGGCGCACCTCGGCGACGATCGCGGCGATCTCCTCGGTGGGCGTCGTGACCTCCATCTCGCCGAGCAGGGTCTCCTGCGTCGCGGCCTCGCCGGGGAAGTCGATGCCCAGGAGCCTGCGGACCGTGCTGCGGCCGCC
>JBQGNO010000058.1:0-6088 GCA_052087725.1 Janibacter sp.
CGACGCGGAGCGGGCGGACCGGTTGCGCATGGCCGCCTCCCAGGTCGCGACCAACCCCGCCGGCCAAGCGATCCTGCGCACCTCGGGCCGGGACCTCGTGCAGCACACGTCGATCGTCACCGTCCCGGTCGGCGCGACCATCTGCGAGGCGGCGGTGGTGATGAGCACGGCGGAGGCGTCCAGCGTCCTCGTGCTCGAGGGGCAGCGGATCGCCGGCATCCTCACCGACCGGGACCTGCGCCGGCGGGTGGTCGCCCGGGGTGCCGACGTCGATGGTCCCGTGGGAGCGGTGATGACCCCCGACCCCGTCGTCGTGCCCGCGGACACCCCCGCCATCGAGCTGCTGCTGACGATGACGGAGCGTCACGTCCACCACCTGCCGCTGGTCGAGGGCGGAGCGCCGATCGGTGTCGTGACCTCGACCGACCTGATGCGTCTGGAGCGGGTCAACGCGGTGCACATCGTCGGTGACATCACCGAGCAGCACGACGTCGCGGGCGTGGTCGAGATGGCCGGACGGATCCCGCGGCTGGTCGAGCAGCTGGTCGGTCAGGACGTCGGCGCCCAGGACATCACCCGGATCGTCACCTCCGTCGGTGACGCGGTCGAGCGGCAGCTGATCGCCCTCGCCGAGGAGGAGCTGCGCGAGCAGCACGGCGACCCGCCGCGCTACTGCTGGATGGTCCTCGGCTCGCGCGCCCGCCACGAGCAGGCCCTCGGCAGCGACCAGGACCACGCGGTGATCATCGCCGACGACGCGCCCGATGGCGCCGAGGGCTACGTGGCCGCACTGGCGGAGCGGGTCGTCGAGGGTCTCGAGGCGGCCGGCTACCCGCGCTGCGAAGGCGACGTCATGGCGAGCAACCCCCGCTGGCGCCAGCGGCTGACGGGGTGGCGCCGCGAGTTCCGGCAGTGGATCCACGAGCCGGTCCCGGACGCGGTCCTCGGTGCGAGCATCTTCTTCGACTCCCGTCCGATCCACGGCGACGACGGTCTGCATGCGCGCCTCGTCGCGGACATCGCTGCCGGGGCTCCGCAGGGGCGCAACTTCCTCGCCCACCTCGCCAAGGAGGCCATCGCCAATGAACCCCCTCTCGGGTTCTTCCGGGGCTTCGTCCTCGCCCGGGCCGGCGAGCACAAGGACACCCTCGACCTCAAGCGCGGCGGGGTCGGGGCCATCGTCGAGCTGGCCCGCGTGCACGCCCTCGGCGCGGGTCTGGTCTCCGTCAACACCCGGTCCCGGCTGCTCGCCGCGGGGCGGGCGGGATCCCTCGACCCCACGACCGCCGCCAGCCTCGTTGATGCCCTGGAGTTCATCTCGCATGTGCGTCTGGCCCACCAGTCGCAGCAGGCCGCGGCGAGCGTCGGTCCGGACTCACGGGTGCGCCCGAGCGATCTCACCGCCTTCGAGCGGCGCTCGCTGCGCGAGGCCTTCCACGTCGTGCGCGAGGCGCAGCAGGCTCTCGCCCACCGCACCCCGACGCAGCACTTCACGTGAGGTCCTGGCCGAGCCCCGGCTGACGCGGACCGGTGCCTCTGGCCTTCCGGCCGTCCCAGGGCCATGATGGAGCAGGCCGACCCCAGGAGAGACCATGCCCACGGTGCTGCAACGCGTCCGGCGTCGACTCGTGCACGAGTACCGCAGCGCGTGGACGCACCGGCCGCACAGCCCGTCCTTCGCCTACAAGACCCGCGAGATGCAGCGCATCCGAGCGCGCATGCGCGAGCTCGGGACGAAGGACCCCGCCTACCTCATCGATGCCAAGGACGATGCCCACGAGTGGGCGCGGGCGATGGACTTTCGGGTCCCGCGGATCCACGCGACCCTCTCTTCCATCGACGCCGTCGAGTGGGAGCGACTGCCGGACGAGGTGGTCCTCAAGCCCGCGCGCGGGACGATCGGGGAGGGAGTCCATCTGCTGCGCCGCGACGGCCCGCGGTGGCACGAGCTGTCCTCCCGGCGATCGCTGTCGCCCGACGACGTGGTCGCCGGTTACCGACGGCTCGAGGACGACGGGTCCGTCTCGCGGGAGGTGGTCCTCGAGGAGCTGGTCGTGGACCCCCGGTGCCCGGACGACCCGCCCCTGGACTACAAGGTGATGACCTTCTACGGGGTCGTCGGCCTGATCGAGGTGAAGCGGCGCCTGCCCGGTGACGCGCACGGTGCCGCCTGGAAGGTCTTCGACCCGAGCTGGCGGTCCCTGGCCAATCCCTTCAACGACTACGAGACCGATGAGTCGATCGCCCCGCCGGTCCATGCCGACGGCATCCTCGACCTGGCCGCCCGGGTCAGCGCGGCCGTGCCGCGGCCCTGCCTCAGGGTCGACCTCTACGAGGATGCCGAGGGGCCGCTGCTGGGCGAGGTGACGCCGGAGCCGGGCGGCGATCTGGTCATCCGGCGGGACGTGGATGCCCACCTCGGCCGGCTCTGGGAGGAGGCCGAGAGTCGCCTACGGGTCCGCTTCGCCCGCGACGGGGTGCTGACGCCTGACCGTCTCTCGCCGGAGCCCTCGGACCTGGACCCTCGGCTCTGAGTCGGAGCGGGCCTCGCTGATGTTCGGGATGCGCCGGTCCCCGCAGCGTCGCCGCGAGGCGGCGCTCGCTGCGGCCCCGCCGGGGCCTCTGCGGGACCACCTGTCCGTGCCCTTCCCCGACCCGGCCACGCCCCTGGACCGGGTGCCGCTGCTCGCGGTCGACGTCGAGACGACCGGACTCGACACCGAGCGCGACCGCGTCATCGCGGTGGGGTGGGTGCCGGTGGACGGCTCGATCATCGACCTCTCCCGCGCGCAGCGCCGTGTCCTCGGCATGCGGATGGACGTCGGCGACTCCGCGACGGTGCACGGCATCACCGACGACGCGGTCGCCGCCGGATCCGTCCCGAAGGAGGTCCTCGAGGAGCTGCTCGAGGCGCTCTCCGGTCGGGTGCTGCTGGCCCACCACGCCTCGATCGAGGTCGGCTTCCTCTCCGCCGCGTGCCAGCGGGTCTATGGGGCACCGCTCGTCGTCAGCTGCGTGGACACGCTTGCCGTCCAGCGCCGGCTGCTCACCGAGGGTGTCGGAGCGCCTGCCGACCCGCTGCCGGGGGCGGTGCGGCTGTGGGCCTCGCGCGAGCGATACGGCCTGCCGCGGTACCGCGCCCACGAGCCGTTGACCGACGCCCTGGCGTGCGCCGAGCTCTATCTCGCCCAGGTGGCGGAGCTCTCCCTTCGCTCGCCACGACCGTTGTCCCTCAAGGGGATCCAGAGCTCCTGAGGCATCGGCACGAAGGGCGTGGGCCGGATTTGCGTTGGCCCCCACCTCTGGCTAGTCTGGAGTTATTCCAGAACACGAGGTTCTCCAGAAGAATGTCGTGGAGTGGAACCTCCAGTACCCCAGAGATGCACAGGAGATCAACGCATGTCGCTCATCAACACCCAGATCCAGCCCTTCGAGACCACCGGCTACATCGACGGTGAGTTCAAGGACTTCTCCGACAAGGACATCGCCGGCAAGTGGGCGATCTTCTTCTTCTACCCGGCGGACTTCACCTTCGTCTGCCCGACGGAGCTGGAGGACCTGGCCGCCGAGTACGACAGCGAGCTCAAGGGCCTGGGCGTCGAGGTCTTCTCGGTCTCGACCGACACGCACTTCACCCACAAGGCGTGGCACGAGACCTCCGACGCCGTCGGCAAGGTCACCTACCCGATGCTCGGCGACCCGACCGCCACCATCTCGCGCAACTTCGACATCCTCCGCGAGAACGAGGGCCTGGCCAACCGTGGCACCTTCCTCATCGACCCGGACGGCGTCATCCAGTTCATGGAGATCACCGCCGAGGGCATCGGCCGCAACGCCAAGGAGCTCGTCCGCAAGGTCAAGGCCGCGCAGTACGTGCGCAACAACCCGGGCGAGGTCTGCCCGGCCAAGTGGGAAGAGGGCGCCGAGACGCTCGCCCCCAGCCTGGACCTCGTCGGCAAGATCTGATCCAGCCTCCCTGAGGCAGATCTTTTCGATCTGCAGCATCTCCGGTGAGGGGCGGCGCACCGCCGCCGCCCCTCACCCCCTGCCCACCCCCCTTCGTCCTCCAGGAGTCGCACCACCATGGCCCTCGATCCGAATCTCGCCACCCAGCTCAAGGCCTACCTCGAGAACCTCCGCGAGCCGATCGAGCTCGTCGCGACCCTCGACGACGGCGCCAAGTCCACCGAGCTCGACGACCTGCTCGTCGAGATCGAGGGCATGGCCGACAAGATCACCCGCCGCGTCGCCGAGGGGGGCGAGCGCGATGAGCGCGTCCCCTCCTTCGCCATCACCCGCGTCGGCGCCCCGGAGGTGTCCGTGCGCTTCGCCGGTATCCCGATGGGCCACGAGTTCACCTCGCTCGTCCTCGCCCTCCTCCAGGTCGGCGGCCACCCGAGCAAGGCCTCGCAGGACGTCCTCGACCAGATCGCGGGACTGTCCGGCAGCCACCGGTTCGAGACCTTCTTCTCCCAGAGCTGCCAGAACTGCCCGGACGTCGTCCAGGCCCTCAACCTCATGAGCGTGCTCAACCCGGACATCGAGCACGTCTCCATCGACGGTGCCGTCTTCCCCGACGAGGCCGAGCAGCGCGGCGTCATGGCCGTGCCGACCGTCTTCCACAACGGCGAGTCCTTCGGCTCGGGCCGGATGGAGCTCGCCGAGATCGTCAGCAAGGTCGACGAGCTCTCCGGTGGTGACGCCGCAGCGCGCGCCGCCGAGGAGCTCACGGCCCGCGAGCCCTACGAGGTCCTCGTCGTCGGTGGTGGCCCCGCCGGTGCCTCCGCCGCGATCTACGCTGCACGCAAGGGCATCCGCACCGGTCTCGTCGCCGACCGCGTCGGTGGTCAGGTGCTCGACACGATGTCGATCGAGAACCTCGTCTCCGTCCCGCACACCGAGGGACCGAAGCTTGCCGCCGACCTCGAGCGGCACATGGCCGAGTACGACATCGACCTCGTGCGCAGCCAGCAGGCGGCCGGCCTGAGCGCGGGCGAGGACGGTCGGACCGTCCTCGACCTCGCGAACGGCGCCGCCCTGACCGGCACGACCGTCGTCCTGGCGACCGGTGCGCGCTGGCGCACCATGGGCGTCCCCGGCGAGGAGGAGTACCGCAACAAGGGCGTCACCTTCTGCCCGCACTGCGACGGCCCCCTCTTCAAGGGCAAGAGCATCGCCGTCATCGGCGGAGGAAACTCCGGCGTCGAGGCCGCGATCGACCTCGCCGGCATCGTCGGCCACGTCACGCTCATCGAGTTCATGGACGAGATGCGCGCCGACGAGGTCCTGCAGCGCAAGCTGCGCTCCCTGCCCAATGTCGACATCCGGCTGGGCACCAAGACCACCGAGGTCATCGGTGACGGCAGCAAGGTCACCGGCATCGCGGTCGAGCCGCGCGACGGTGGCGACGGTGATCAGCTCGACGTCGAGGGCGTCTTCGTCCAGATCGGCCTGCTGCCCAACACCGAGTGGCTCGGCGATGCCGTCGAGCTGTCCGAGCGTGGCGAGGTCGTCATCGACGGTGTCGGTAAGACCAACCTTCCGGGCGTCTTCGCTGCCGGTGACTGCACCACCGAGCCCTACAAGCAGATCGTCACCGCCCTGGGCGCCGGGTCGACCGCCTCGCTCAGTGCCTTCGACCACCTCATCCGCACGAGCGCACCCGATGAGGACGCAGCCATCGCCGGGACGAAGGTGGCGGACGGCCCCCTCGAGGCCGGAGACCAGATCGACGTCCCCGATCGCACCGGCGTCACGGTCTGATCACATACGTTGGCTGAGGAGCGAAGGCCGTGCGCGGCCGAGCCTCGAAGCCCGAAGCGAGGAGAACTGACATGACCGACCAGATCGACCTGTCCGACCACGGCCCGGCCCCCTATGTCGTCGACATCGAGTCGGCCACGCTGCAGAACGGCAACTACCGCTCCACCTTGTGGACCGGCACGTACATGCAGCTGACCGTCATGGCGATCGCCCCCGGTGACGACATCGGGCTGGAGGTCCACGAGGACCACGACCAGTTCCTCCGCGTCGAGGAGGGGCGCGGTCGTGCCCAGATGGGTCCGGCGGAGGACGACCTCTCCTTCGA
>JBQGNO010000058.1:6098-15831 GCA_052087725.1 Janibacter sp.
GGTCCCGGCCGGCCAGTGGCACAACGTCACCAACATCGGGGACGTGCCGCTCAAGGTCTACTCGCTCTACAGCCCCCCGGAGCACGTGCACGGCACGGTCCACGCGACCAAGGCCGACCAGGACGCGGACCCGACCGAGCACTGAGGGTCACTTCTGCGGAGCGAGCGAAGGGAGGGGATGGCCCGACTCAGGCCCCAGCCCGGCAGATCGTGGCGAGCGATCTGATCAAGGAGTGGGTTGGGGCCAAGGGCCGCCGCTCCCTTCGCTCGCTCCGCGGGTCCCTCCCTGTGCCCGCTCCGCCGTATGGACACCTCTGGCGCGGCAGGTGACTCGCCGGTAACCTCAGCCGGATGAAGAGCACCATCGAGTACGAGCGTCATCAGGGGCCCGGCGAGCCGGTCGTCCTCGTCCACGGCATCGGTCACCGACGCCAGGCGTGGGGCGAGGTGCCCGAGCTGCTTCAGGCGGGGGGCTTCGATGTCTACGTCGTGGACCTGCCGGGTCATGGCGCGTCACCGACGCCGAAGCGGCCCGATGGATACTCCATGCGCAGCACGGCGGAGCAGCTCGAGCGCCTCTGCGCCGAGATCGACCTCGACCGGCCCCACGTCGTGGGCAACTCCCTCGGCGGGGCCGTCGCGCTCGATCTGGCCCACCGGGGCGTCGTGCGCTCGGCGACCGTGCTCTCGCCGGCCGGGTTCTTCCCGCCGCACCACCTGCTCAATGTCGGCGCCAACCTCCTCTTCATGAAGGCGGGTAGCTACCTCCCCGAGTCGCTGCACCGCCGGCTGACGCGGTTCACGTGGTTCCGCAAGCTGGCCTTCCGCTCGCTCTACACCCACCCCGAGAAGGTCACCGTCGAGGCTGCCGTTGACGACACCCTCAACCTGCGCCGGTCCAAGGGCTTCTGGCCGCACTTCTTCAGGGCCACCTTCCTGCGCGTCACCAAGGATGTCGCGGTGCCGACGACCGTGGCCTGGGGTGACACCGACCGGCTCCTGCTGCCCTCGGAGGCCCAGGTCGCCCGCAGGCGACTGCCGGAGGCCGTGCACGTCACGCTCCCGGACTGCGGCCACTGCCCCCAGATCGACCACCCCGAGCTCGTCGTCGACGTGATCACGGCCTCCATCGGCCGGGCGACCGGCGAGGCCGCCCCGTCCGCGGCCGCCGGGGCCCAGCGGGCGGTCGGCTGACGCGCGCCCTCGACCGACCCGCGTAGCCTCGGGAGATGAGCGAGACCCTCCAGACCGATGTCCTCGTCCTCGGGTGGGGCAAGGCGGGCAAGACGCTCGCCGGTGCCCTCGGCAGGGCCGGGCGCAGCGTGACGATCGTCGAGCAGTCCGCCGACATGGTCGGCGGCACCTGCATCAACATCGGGTGCGTCCCGACCAAGGCGCTGGTGCACCAGGCCGACATGCGACGCGAGCAGGACGATCCTGCAACGTGGTTCGGGCAGGCGGTCGACGCCCGTGACGCACTCATCAGCCAGCTCAACCAGGCCAACCGCGCGATGCTCGACACGGTCGATGCGGTGCGCGTCGTCGTCGGTGGCCGGGCGAGCTTCACCGGCCCGCGCCGCGTGCGGGTCACCGGCGGCGACGAGGAGCTCGACATCATCGCCGAGACGGTCATCGTCGGCACCGGCGCGCTCCCGCGCCGGCTCGAGATCCCCGGCGCGGACGGGCCGCGCGTCCACGACTCCACCTCGATCCAGCACATCGAGCACTTCCCCGGGCATCTCGTCATCGTCGGCGGCGGACCGGTGGCGCTGGAGCTCGCGAGCATGTTCGCCGGCTTCGGCGCCCGCGTCACCGTGCTCGAGCGCGGCGAGCGCATTCTCGCCGACGAGGACGACGATGTCGCGGAGTCGGTCGAGCAGGCGCTGCACGACGCGGGCGTGACGATCCGGACCCGGACGCAGGCGAGCGCCATCGAGGACGACGGTCACGCCGTGACGGTGCGCACCGACGACGGTGACCAGATGGGGGCCCATGCCGTGCTCGTCGCGATCGGTCGAGTGCCCGCGACCGAGGGGCTGGGGCTCGACACGGCCGGCATCGACACCGACGACTCGGGCGCGATCGTCGTCGACGATCACCTGCGCACGAGCGCCGAGGGCGTCTTCGCCGTCGGGGACGTCAACGGCGGGCCGCAGCAGACCTACATCTCCTATGACGACCACCGCATCGTCCTCGACCAGCTCACCGGGGCCGGCGCGCGCTCGCGAGGCGACCGCACGGCCGTGCCCGCGACGACCTTCCTGTCGCCTCCCTTCGCCCGGGTCGGGGAGAGCGAGACGGACCTGCGGGCGAAGGGGGTGTCCGTCACCGTGTACGCGAAGCCGGTGGCCGCGATCGCCGCCATGCCGCGACCGAAGATCCTCGGCGAGACCCATGGCCTGATCAAGCTGTGCGTGGACCCGCAGACCGACCTCGTCCTCGGCGCGGCGCTGCACACGGTCGACGCGCAGGAGCTGATCAACCTCATCGCGCTCGCGATGCGCGCCGGCGTCACGGCCACCCAGCTGCGAGAGGGCATCTGGACCCACCCGTCGTCGACGGAGGCGCTCAACGAGGTGCTCGCGACGCCGACCGGCTGACCGCAGGCCCGTGCGTTCCTGCCGGGTCTGGCGTATGTTACCGATGAGAAACAAATGATTCCCTGAGGAAGGCCCGCACATGACCGTCGCGAACGACGCCACCGCCCGCCGCGAGCTGCCGGAGCGGGTCGATGTCCTCGTCGTCGGCGCCGGCCTCTCGGGCATCGGTGCCGCCCACCGCATCCAGGAGGCCAACCCCGACGCCGAGCTGGCGATCGTCGAGGCCCGCGAGGCCACCGGGGGCACCTGGGACCTCTTCCGCTACCCGGGCGTGCGCTCCGACTCCGACATGTTCACCCTGTCCTTCCCCTTCCGGCCGTGGGAGGGGCGCAAGGCGATCGCGGACGGCGGCGACATCCTCGACTACATCCGCGAGACCGCGCGGGAGACGGGGCTCGACCAGCGCATCCACACCGGGTGCCGCGTCGTCGCCGCGAGCTGGTCCACGGACGAGCAGGAGTGGACGCTCCAGATCGACACCGCCGCCGGTCGGCGCGTGGTGCGGGCCGGCTTCATCCACCTGGGGAGCGGCTACTACAACTACACGGAGACGCACGACGCCGGTTTCGAGGGCGTCGAGGACTTCACCGGGCAGGTCGTCCACCCGCAGTTCTGGCCCGAGGACCTCGACCACGCCGGCAAGCGGGTCGTCGTCATCGGCTCCGGCGCCACCGCGGTCACCGTCGTCCCGGCGATGGCCGAGACGGCCAAGCACGTGACGATGCTCCAGCGCACCCCGAGCTATGTCTTCCCGCAGCCGGAGGTCGACCCCTTCGTCCAGGTCCTGCGCCGCCGGCTCAGCCCCAAGGCCGTCCAGACCGCTGCCCGGGTGAAGAACCTCGGCATGCAGTACTTCCTCTACGAGCTCTCCCGGGTGCAGCCCAAGGCGGCGAACGCGATCGTCCTCACCGAGCTCAAGCGGCACCTGCCCCAGGACGTCATCGACGAGCACTTCACCCCGCCGTACAACGTGTGGGACCAGCGGCTGTGCGCCGTGCCCGACGGCAACCTCTACTCCTCGATCCGGCGCGGCCGGTCCGAGGTCGTCACGGGCCACATCGACCGCTTCGTCCCGGAGGGGGTGCGACTCACCGATGGCCGGGTCGTCGAGGCGGACCTCATCGTCACCGCGACCGGGCTGCAGCTCCAGCTCCTCGGCGGGATCGACTTCACCGTCGACGACGAGCCGGTCGCGATGGAGCGGGCCTTCGCCTACCGCGGTCTCATGCTCGCGGGCGTCCCCAATGTCACGATGACCGTCGGCTACGTCAACGCCTCGTGGACCCTGCGCGCCGACCTGGTGAGCACCTACGTCGCCGACCTCATCGCGCACATGCGCGACCACGGTCTCGGTGTGGCCGTCCCGGTCGCCCCGGACGGGATGAGCGCCGGCCCGATCCTCGACCTCACCGCGGGCTACATCCAGCGGGTCGTCGCCCAGTTCCCCAAGGTGGGCGACCGGACGCCGTGGACGATGCCGCAGAACTACGTCAAGGACAAGATCGCCTTCGGCCGCGCGGACGTCACCACCGACATGCATTTCCTGCCGGTCGGGACGAAGGGGGCGGCCCTGCCCCGCGGGGCGCAGGCGCCGGCGACGCTCGACCTGCCCGGGACCTCGAGCAATGCCGATGACTCCGAGGGCGATCTCGTCCTCGAGGACGTGCGGTGAAGCGTCCCGAGCTCGTCGTCTCCGGCGGGACCGCCGTCGTCACCGGTGCGGCCGGTGGGATGGGGGAGCACCTCGCCAAGGGGCTGGCCCGGCGCGGCGCCGACCTGGTCCTGCTCGACGTGGCGGCCGAGGGGCTGGAGCGCGTCGCGGCGGAGATCGTCCGCGCCACCCCGGGTGCGCAGGTCACCACCCACGTCGTCGACCTCGCCGACCGTGCGGCCGCGGACGAGACCATCGCTCGCATCCGTGACGGCCACCCCGGCGTGACGATGCTCTTCAACAATGCGGGCGTCGCCGTCGGCGGGCGCTTCTCCCAGGTGAGCGCGCAGGACTTCGACTGGCTCCTCGAGGTCAACCTGCTCGCGCCGATCCGCTTCACCCGGGCGCTGCTGCCGATGATGCTGGAGAACGGCCAGGGGCAGGTGGTCAACACCTCGAGCCTCTTCGGTCTCGTCGGCCCGCCCGGGCAGAGTGCCTACTCCACGAGCAAGTTCGGGCTGCGCGGCTTCAGCGAGTCGCTGCGCAGCGAGCTCGAGGCCGAGCAGGAGCCCGTGGGGGTCACCGTCGTCCACCCCGGCGGGATCAGGACCAACATCGCCACCAATGCCCGGGTCGCCGAGGGCGTCGACCAGCAGGAGGCCGAGCGCAACCGCGCGGCCTTCGACAAGATGCTCGTCTTCCCTGCGGACCGGGCGGCGGAGCAGATCATCGAGGCCGCGCTCGCCCGCAAGCCCCGCGTGCTCATCGGCAACGACGCCAAGGGACTCGACCTGCTCGCCCGCGTGACGCCCTCGCGGTACTGGTCGCTCATGGGCCGGGCCATGGCCCTCGTCGCCAGGCGCTGACCCGACCTGTTTGGATGGGGGCATGACCATTCCCCAGCAGCTCCAGGGCCGGCTGCGCCTGCCCGTCATCGCCGCGCCGATGTTCCTCGGATCCGGTCTCGACCTCGTCATCGGTGCCTGCCGCGCCGGCGTCGTCGGGACCTTCCCCGCACTCAACCTGCGCACCACCGGGGACTTCGACGACTGGCTCACCCAGATTGATGCAGCGCTTGCCGAGTCCGCCGAGGCCGACGGCTCCGGTCGGGGGCCCGCGCCCTACGGCGTGAACTTCGTCGTCCACCGGACGAACAAGCGCATCGAGGCCGACCTCGAAAAGATCGTCGAGCACGAGGTGCCGATCGTCATCACCAGCCTCGGCGCGGCCAGGGACGTCGTCGACGCGGTCCACTCCTACGGTGGCCTCGTCTTCCACGACGTCGTCAACGCCACCTTCGCCGCCAAGGCCGCGGAGGCCGGGGTCGACGGGCTGATCCTCGTCTCGGCCGGGTCCGGCGGGCACTCCGGCGGGCTCAACCCCTTCGCCCTGATCTCGGAGGTGCGGGCCGTCTGGGACGGGCCGCTCATCCTCGGTGGCGCCCTGAGCTCGGGTCGGGACGTCCTCGCGGCCCAGGCCGCGGGTGCCGACCTCGCCTACATGGGCACGCGCTTCCTCGCGACGGAGGAGTCGATCGCCTCCGACGACTACCGGCAGATGCTCGTGAAGTCCGGGGCCGATGAGATCATCTACACGCCCTCGATCAGCACCATCCCCGCCAACTTCCTGCGCGGCAGCATCATCGAGGCCGGCATGGACCCGGACAACCTCCCCGTCCCGGACAAGATCGACGTCACCCACGTGACCAACCCGCACACCGAGGAGGAGCCGCGCAGCACCTCCTCGACCACCGCGCCCAAGGCGTGGCGGGACGTGTGGAGCGCCGGGCACTCCGTCGCCGGCATCGAGGGGGTCCTCCCCGTGGCCGACCTCGTCGACCAGCTCGAGGCCGAGTACGTCCAGGCGAAGGGGGAGCTGCTCACCGTCCTCGGTGAGTGAGGTCCGTCAGCGCAGGCTCGTGTAGATCCCCGGTACGTCGGTGACGACGAAGGGCGGCTCCCCCCTTCGCCCATCAGGTGGTCACGAAGTGCGCTAAGAATGCCATCGTGCCGCACTTGGTGACCACCTGATGGCGGGAGGGGGTGCGGAGCGTCCCTCGCACGAGGTCGCCTCCGTCGCCTACGTTGGGGGCATGCCTGAACTCCCCACCCGCACCCTCGGTGACGGCACGTCCGTCCCGGTCCTCGGCTTCGGCACCTACCCCCTGCGCGGTGATGCCGGAGTCCGGGCCATCGCCTCCGCGCTGGAGGTCGGCTACCGCTTCGTCGACACGGCGGTGAACTACCGCAACGAGCGCGAGGTCGCCGAGGGCGTGCGCGCCAGCGGTCTCGACCGTGGCGATGTCTTCATCCAGACCAAGGTCGCCGGCCGCGACCACCTCGGCGCGCGCAAGAGCATCGAGACCTCGCTGCAGGTCATGGACCTCGACCACCTCGACAGCGTCCTGATCCACTGGCCCAACCCCTCGCAGCAGACCCACGTGAGGGCCTGGGAGGGACTGGTCGAGGCGCGTGAGGCCGGGCTGGTGCGCTCGATCGGCGTGAGCAACTTCACGCCCCACCACCTCGACGACATCATCACGGCCACCGGGGTCACCCCGGCGACGAACCAGATCGAGCTGCACCCCTACTTCCCCCAGGCCGAGCAGCGCGCCGACAACGAGGCTCGTGGGATCGCGACCCAGGCGTGGAGCCCGATCGGTCGGGCCGGTGAGCTCCTCGATGCCGAGCCGGTCGCCACCGCGGCCCGTGGCCACGGCGTCACCCCGGTCCAGGTCATCCTTCGCTGGCACCTGCACCTGGGGAGCATGGCGTTGCCGAAGTCCGCGGACCCGCAGCGCCAGGTCACCAACCTCGAGATCCTCGGGTTCGACCTCTCCGACGCCGAGGTCGAGGCGATCTCCGGTCTCGGGCACGCCGACGGCCGCCTCTTCGGCGCCGACCCCGACACCCACGAGGAGCTGTGATGAGCGAACTTCTGCCCAGTCTCGATGCCGATGAGATCCGCCGGCTGGACCGCGCGCACGTCTTCCACTCGTGGAGCGCGCAGGACCTCATCGACCCGCCGGCGATCGTCGCGGCGAAGGGGAGCCGCTTCACCGACCACACCGGCCGGGAGTACCTCGACTTCTCCAGCCAGCTGGTCAACGTCAACATCGGGCACCAGCACCCGGAGCTCGTCGCCGCGATCGCCGAGGCGGCCGACCGGATGACGACGATGTCCCCGGCCTTCGCGGTCGAGGCCCGCTCCCAGGCGGCGGCGATGATCGCCGACAAGGCGCCGGGCGACCTCAACTCGGTCTTCTTCACCAATGGCGGCGCCGAGTCCAACGAGCACGCGATCCGCATGGCGCGCCTGCACACCGGGCGCCACAAGGTGCTCGCGGCCTACCGCAGCTACCACGGCGGGACGTCCGGGGCGATGGCCCTCACCGGTGAGCAGCGACGGTGGGGCAGCGAGCCCTCGATGCCGGGCGTCGTGCACCACTGGAGTCCGTACTTCTACCGCTCGCCCTTCCATGCCGAGAGCGAGGAGCAGGAGTGCGAGCGTGCGCTGGCGCACCTGCGTGAGGTCATCGAGCTCGAGGGGCCCGACCATGTCGCCGCGATCATCCTCGAGTCGATCGTCGGGACCAACGGGATCCTCCTCCCGCCGGACGGCTACCTCGCCGGGGTCCGCGCGCTGTGCGACGAGTTCGGCATCGTCATGATCGCCGACGAGGTCATGGCCGGCTTCGGCCGCACCGGCGCGTGGTTCGCCGTGGACCACTGGGGCGTCACGCCGGACCTCATCTGCTTCGCGAAGGGAGTGAACTCCGGCTACGTCCCGCTCGGCGGCATCGTCGTCAGCGACCGGATCCGCGAGACCTTCGCGACGCAGGCCTACCCGGGCGGCCTGACCTACCAGGGGCACGCCCTCGCCTGCGCCGCGGCGGTGGCCTCGATGCGCATCTTCGAGCGGGACGGGATCATCGAGCACGCCCGCGCACTCGGCGAGGACGTCATTGGACCGGGCCTGCGCGAGATCGCCGAGCAGCACCCGAGCGTCGGCGAGGTGCGCGGCATCGGCGTCTTCTGGGCGGTCGAGCTCGTGCGCGACCAGACGACGCGTGAGCCCCTGCCCTCCGCCGCGATGGCGGAGCTCGTCGAGGCCTGCCACTCATCCGGTCTGTGGCCCTTCGTCAAGGACAACCGCATCCACGTCGTCCCGCCGTGCACGACGAGCACGGACGAGGCCCGGGAGGGGCTGGCGATCCTCGACCAGGCGCTGAGCGTCGCGGACGCCCACACCCGGTGACCCGTCCGGGCCGGTGGCCGGTGCACCCGATCCCGGGTGAGGTGACGCCGACCCCCTTCGGCATGTCGGAGTACTGCGTCGCCGACCCGGCGGAGCGCGCACCGGAGCGCCCGGCCCTGGTCGTCGTCCACGGCCCCGACGAGGAGTCCTCGTGGACCTTCGCCGAGGTCGACGACGTCGTCCGGTCGGTCGCCGCCGGCCTGCTCGGACTGGGGCTCGAGCCCGGGGACCGCGTGCTGCTGCGCATGGGTAACCGGGCCGAGTTCCCCTTCGTCTTCTTCGGCGCGATCGCCGCGGGTCTGGTCGCCGTGCCGACGAGCGCCCAGCTGACGGCCGACGAGGCGGGTCGGCTCCTCGAGGACTGCGGCGCACGGGCGGTGGCGCTCGACCCGGACCTCGCACTGGACGTCCCCGACGACGTGGCCGTGGTGACGACCGAGACCATCGCCGACTGGCAGGCCGGCCCGGAGCGGGCCGCGCACGACATCGGCGACCCGGAGCGGTCCGCCTTCATCACCTACACCTCCGGCACCACCGGCAGGCCGAAGGGAGTCGTCCACGCCCACCGCAGCGCCTGGGGGCGGCGGCCGATGTACCGCGGCTGGTACGGCCTGCTCGAGGGCGATGTCATGGTCCACGCGGGCGCGCTCAACTGGACCTACACGCTCGGGGTCGGGCTCACCGATCCGTGGGCGAATGCCGCGACCGCCGTGGTCCACGACGGCCCGGGGGACGGGCTGATCTGGCCGAGGATCGTCCAATCGCACGCCGCGACCCATCTCGCGGCGGTGCCCGGCGTCTATCGGCACCTGATGCGCCACGGTGACCCGGGGGAGTGGCACCTGGCCTCCCTGCGCGCGGCCCTCGTCGCCGGTGAGGCGCTCCCGTCGGCCCTGTGGCGGGAGTGGACCGAGGTCACCGGCGTGCCGCTCCACGAGTCGCTGGGCATGAGCGAGATCTCGACCTTCGTCTCCACCGGCCCGGAGGTCGCTGGGCGAGAAGGGAGCCCGGGGTGCGCCCAGCCCGGCCGCCGGATCGCGGTGCTGGACCCCGACGGGCTGGACGACCCGCGTCCGCTCGGCCCGGGTGAGGTCGGCCGGCTCGCGGTCCACCGGGACGACCCCGGCCTGATGCTCGGGTACTGGCAGCGGCCCGAGGAGACGGCGGAGGTGATGCGCGGCGAGTGGTTCGTCACGAGCGACCTCGCGGAGATCGACGACGAGGG
>JBQGNO010000059.1:0-15485 GCA_052087725.1 Janibacter sp.
CTCGGGCCGCGCCGACCACCAGGGCCCCGACATCGATGGGGCGACGCTCCTCACGGGAGCGGTCGAGGGTCTGACCCGGGGCGCCCTCGTCGACGCCACGGTGGTCGGGACCGAAGGGATCGACCTCGTCGCGGAGGTGATCGCATGAGCCAGGACCAGACCGGCGCCCCCGTCGAGACCTCGACGGAGGATGTCGCGCCCAGCCCGTGGAACCTCCCCAATGCCCTGACGGTCCTGCGGATCCTGCTCGTGCCCGTCTTCGTCTGGCTGATCCTGCGCCTCGGCGGGGACGACACCGCGTCCCGCTGGTGGGCGTGGGGCGTCTTCGCCATCGCGATCATCACCGACCGCATCGACGGTGACCTCGCCCGGGCCAAGAACCTCGTCACCGACTTCGGCAAGGTCGCCGACCCGATCGCGGACAAGGCCCTCACCGGAGCCGGCTTCATCACGCTGTCGATGATCGGCGAGATCCCGTGGTGGATCACCATCGTCATCCTCGCCCGCGAGGTCGGCATCACCCTGATGCGCTTCTGGGTCATCCGCCACGGCGTGATGCCCGCCAGCCGCGGCGGCAAGATCAAGACCTTCCTCCAGGCGCTGGCCATCGGTCTCTTCGTCTGGCCTCTGGCCACCTTCCCGATCGAGTTGCTCTGGCGCGGTGCCGCGTGGGTCGTCCTCGTCGCGGCTCTCGTCGTCACGGTCGCGACGGGCATCGACTACGTCATCAAGGCGCTCACGCTGCGCACCACGAGCGACCGGGCGCGGATGAAGCGTCAGCGCAAGGCGGACGGTGACCACTGAGGCCACCGCGTGCGCGGGGCGGCTGCTCGAGGAGCTGGCCGACCGCGGCTGGTCCCTCGGCACCGCCGAGTCGCTGACCGGGGGACTGCTCGCCGCGACGATCGTCGGCGTCCCGGGCGCCTCGAGTGTCTTCGCCGGCTCGGTGGTCGCCTATGACCCGGTGGTGAAGACCTCGGTCCTCGGTGTGGACCCGACCCTCATCGAGCGGGTCGGGACCGTGCACGAGGAGGTGGCCGGCCAGATGGCCACCGGCGCCCGACGGGTCCTCGACGTCGACCTCGCCCTGGCGACCACGGGTGTCGCCGGTCCGGGCCCGAGCGAGGGCCACCCCGCGGGGACGGTCTGGGTGGCCTGCGCGACGGCGAAGGGAGTGAAAGCGCGCCTCGTGACGTTGTCGGGGGAGCGGCCCGCGGTGCGGGCCGGCGCGGCTCTCGCCGCTCTGGAGCTCGGCCGGGAGGTCACCCTGTCCGCTGACGGTGCCCCGGGGTACGGTGGAGCGTGACGGACGACATCAAGGAGGTGGGCGCGATGGTGCTGCTGAGAGAAGAGCTCGGTGATGTGCTGCGTCACGCCCGCCGCGAGCAGGGCCGCACCCTGCGGGACATCTCGGCGCAGGCCGCGGTCTCGCTGGGCTACCTCAGCGAGATCGAGCGTGGAGAGAAGGAAGCCAGCTCGGAGCTGGTCTCCTCCATCTGCCACGCACTGGGCCTGCCGATGTCCGTCGTCTTCACCGAGATCGCGCACCGCGCCGGTCGGGCCGAGCGCGCGAGCGCTCCCGTGACGCTCCCCGTCGCCGCGCGCGACGAGGACGTCGTCTCCGCCGCCTGAAGTCGTCTCCGCCGCCTGAGGCGGCCCGGTGCGGCCTCAGCGGCCGGTCGGACGCAGGCGCAGCCCGCGCGGAGTCATCGAGAACCCGGCTCCCGTGAGCGCCGTGGCCAAGGGATCGGCAGAGCCGAGCACGCTCGAACCATCGGCCTTCTGCACGGTCAGCCGACCGAGTGCGCCGCGCCGGACGGCGTCCGCGAGACCACGCGCCGCGGCCGAGAGGGTCTCCTCGTCCTCGCCCCAGGAGAGCAGCGTGCGTCCACCGCGCTCGACGTAGAGGACCAGCTCACCGTCGACGGCCACGACGAGAGCCCCGGCCTTGCGGCCGGGCTGGTGGCCGGACTCCCTCGGGGGCCAGCGCAGGGCGGCTCCCCACGGGTTCGCCGGGTCGGTGGCGGCGAGGACAGCGACCTCCTCGCTCGAGCGGCCGGCCCGCACCTCGTCGACCGCGCCGGGGACGGCGAACTGCGAGGCCCCCAGCCCCTCGATGAAGTAGCCGCGACGCACCTGACCGGCCTCCTCGGCGGCACCGAGGACACGATGGATCGCCGCGAAGCCGCCGGACACCTCCTCGGCCACCACCGCTCCGCGGGTGACGACGCCGTGCCGGTCGAGCAGCCCCTCGGCGGCCGCGTGGATGCGCACCGTCGGGTCCGCCTCGGCCGTGGGCAGGGCCGACCACCGCCCGGCAGCGCGGGGCGGACCGCTGCGGTGCGGCATGACCGGGCGACCGAGACGCGGCCGGGCACCGTAGCGACCACGGGAGGCGGGGCGCCGTGGGGGCCGGTGAGCGGAGCGCCCGCCGGCGAGCAGACCCCGGACGGGAGCCAGCGTGTCACCGGTGACCAGACCGCGGTGGGCCAGGGCCCAGAGCGCATCGGCCAGCTGCTCGTCGTCGACGGGTTCCTCGCCCTCGGCCCGGTCCTGGGCGATCGTCTCGGCCAGGTCCCGGAAGAAGTAGGCGCCGCCTTGAGCCAGGGACGCATGCACGCGGGTCTCGACCGCGCTGAGCCCCTCGGTGTCACCCTCCGGCAGGGTCAGCTTGCTCCCGTCGGCGAGATGCAGGCTGATCCACGCATCGTCGCCGGGCAGGCTCCCGTGCCCGGCCCAGACCACCTGACCCGTGGCCATGAGGTCGTCGAGGAGCGGGGCGATGGGCTCGTCGATCCGTGCCGGGAGGACGAGTGACTCCAGGGCGCTGGCCGGGAGGGGGACGCCGCCCAGCTGCTCGACGGCCCGGAGCATCCCCTCGGACCCGCGCATCCTCCGGCCGACTCCCTGCCAGGCCGGCAGGAATCGGGCGTACTGGCGCGGCGTGACCGGCTCCACCTCGTGGCGCAGGGCCGCGAGGGAGCGCCGACGCAGGGTGCGCAGCACCTCGACATCGCAGAACTCGCCCCCGCGACCGCCGCACTCGACGGGCAGCAGGTCGCCCTCGGCGAGCCGGCCGCTCTGGACGAGTCGGCGGAGCGCGTCGTGGGCCACGGCCCGGCCGATGCCGTAGTGCGTGGCCAGGTCGGTGGCGGCGAAGGGGACGTGCGTGCGTGCATAGCGGGCGACGAGGTCGCCGAGGGGGTCGTCGCTCGACTGCAGCATCGAGTCGGCGACCCCGGTGGGCAGGCTGACCCCGAGGGCATCGCGCAGGCGGGCGGCGTCCTCCGCGCTGGCCCACCGGTCCTGCCCGGCGACGCGCACGGCGATGACCTGGCGGGAGGCCTCGAGACCCGAGAGCGCCTCCCGGAGGGCGGCGGGGTCGAGCGCCTCGACGCTGCGTGCAGCGAGGTCGTCGACCGAGAGCGGCCCGAGCACCCGCAGCAGCTCGAGCACGTCCTCGCCGTCGCGGGCGGCACGGCCGGGCACGAGGTGCTGCAGCTCGGCAGCGGTGCGCTCCACCGCAGCCGGGTCGAGGAGATCGGCGAGGGCGAGCTGCTCGCCGCGACCGAGGAGGTCCGCGAGCAGGGTGGGGTCGAGCGTGAGCGCTGCGGCCCGCCTCTCGGCCAACGGTGAGTCACCCTCGTAGAGGAACTGCGCGACATAGCCAAACATCAGGGAGGTGGCGAAGGGGGAGGGCTGCCGGTTCTCGACGTCGACGAGGGTGATCCGCCGCCCGGCCACCTGGGTCATCAGCTCGGTCAGGGCGGGGACGTCGAAGACATCCTGCAGGCACTCGCGCACCGCCTCGAGGACGATGGGGAAGTCGGCGTGACCGCTGGCCACCTCGAGGAGGGAGGCCGCGCGCTGGCGCTGCTGCCACAGGGGCTGCCGCCGGTCGGGGCGCCGGCGGGGCAGGAGCAGGGCCCGGGCGGCGCACTCGCGGAAGCGTGCGGCGAAGAGCGCCGACCCGCCGACCTCATCGGTGACCATCCGCTCGACGTCCGCGGGGTCGAGGGTGATCAGGTCGACCAGCTCGCTGCTCCGCAGTCCGGACTCGTCATCGAACTCGATGTCCGGCAGGCGCAGCACGATGCCGTCGTCGCCGTGCATCGCCTGGACGTCGATGCCGAGACGCTCGCGCATCCGGGCGGAGATCGCCAGCGCCCACGGCGCGTGCACCTGCGCACCGAAGGGGGAGTGGACCGCGATCCGCCAGTCACCGATCTCGTCGCGGAAGCGCTCGACGACGATCGTGCGGTCGTCCGGCAGGTGGCCGGTGGCGGTGCGCTGTTCCTCGAGGTAGGCGAGGAGGTTGTCGGTGGCCCAGGGGTCGAGCCCGGCCTCGGCGAGGCGGGCGGTCGCCCCCTTCGTGTCCGTGCCGGCCAGCTCGCGGACGAAGGAGCCCACGGCACGACCCAGCTCGACCGGACGACCGATCTGGTCGCCGTGCCAGAAGGGCAGCCGGCCCGGCTGGCCGGGGGCAGGGGTGACGAGGACCTGGTCGTGGGTGATGTCCTCGATGCGCCAGCTGCTCGTGCCGAGGGTGAAGACATCGCCGACGCGGGACTCGTAGACCATCTCCTCGTCGAGCTCGCCGACCCGGCGCCCCGGGCCGTCGCCGGACGCGAGGAAGACGCCGTACAGGCCCCGGTCGGGGATCGTCCCACCGCTCGTGACCGCCAGCCGCTGGGCGCCACGGCGGCCGGCGAGGGTGCCCGCCACCCGGTCCCAGGTGATCCGCGGACGCAGCTCGGCGAAGTCCTCGGACGGGTACCGCCCGGCGAGCATGTCAAGGGTGGCGTGCAGCAGGCTCGTCGGCAGGGAGGCGAAGGGAGCCGCCCGCCGCACGATCGCCTCGAGGTCGTCGACCTGCCAGTCGTCGAGGGCACACATCGCGACGACTTGCTGGGCGAGGACGTCGAGCGGGTTGGCCGGCACGTGCAGCGCCTCGATCCCGCCGGCGCGCATCCGCTCGACGACCACCGCGGACTGGACGAGGTCCCCGCGGAACTTCGGCACGACGACGCCGTGGCTCACCGCGCCGACCTGGTGGCCGGCGCGACCGACGCGCTGCAGCCCGGAGGCGACCGATGGCGGCGACTCGATCTGGATCACGAGGTCGATCGCGCCCATGTCGATCCCGAGCTCGAGGCTGGAGGTGGCGACGACGCAGGGCAGGCGGCCGGACTTCAGCTCGTCCTCGATCTCGGCGCGGGCCTCCTTGCTCACCGATCCGTGGTGGGCGCGGGCGAGCACGGGGGCGGCGCCTGCTGAGGACCCCGACTGCGCCATGATCTCGGCGGGGACCCTGGCCGGTGCCTGGCCCTCCTCGGTGGTCGGCGCGGTCCGCTCCTGCCAGATCTCGTTGAGCCGGCCGGTGAGTCGCTCGGCGACGCGGCGCGAGTTGACGAAGACGAGCGTGGTGCGGTGCTCGGCGACGAGGTCGACCACGCGCTCCTCGACGTGCGGCCAGATCGAGGCGCGCGGCTCGTCCTCGGTCGTGGCACCAAGCTCGGTGAGGTCGGGCACGGGGACGACGACGTCGAGCTGCCACGACTTCTGCGACGGTGGCCGCACGATCTCCACCGGGCGACCGCCGGTGAGATAACGCCCGACCTCCTCGACCGGTTGGACCGTCGCGGACAGGCCGATGCGCTGGGCGGGGGAGTCGAGGAGGGCATCGAGGCGCTCGAGCGAGAGGGCGAGATGGGCACCGCGCTTGGTCCCCGCGAGCGCGTGGATCTCGTCGACGATCACCGTCTCGACGCCGACGAGTGCCTCGCGCGCGGACGAGGTGAGCATGAGGAAGAGCGACTCGGGGGTCGTGATGAGCACATCGGTCGGCGTGCGGGCGAAGGCCCGTCGCTCGGTGCTCGGGGTATCGCCGGAGCGGACGGAGACCGAGACGTCCGGCGCTGTGAGGCCGAGACGGTCGGCGGCATGCCCCATCCCCACGAGTGGTGCGCGCAGGTTGCGCTCGACGTCGACGGCCAGGGCCTTGAGCGGGGAGATGTAGAGCACCCGGCAGCGCGCCTTGGGCTCCGCGGGACGCGGGGTCGACGCCAGCCGGTCGAGGGCCCAGAGGAAGGCGGACAGCGTCTTGCCCGACCCGGTCGGTGCGACGACCAGGGCGTGGCTGCCGGCGCTGATCGCCTCCCACGCGCCCTCCTGGGCCGTCGTGGGCGCGCTGAAGTTGCTGCGGAACCAGGCAGCGGTGGCGGGGGAGAAGCGCTCGAGGATGTCGTCGGTCATGGCAGGCCCAGCCTGCCACCGTCCGCCGACAGCGGCGGCGGGCGGCACTGGTCGAGGATGCTCAGCGCTTCAGCAGGTCTAGTACCTGGTCGACCTTGTCGTCGAGGGAGTCGACCCTGCCGACCATCGTGTCGACCTTGTCGTCGACGGAGTCGATCTTGCCCTCGATCGAGGTCATCCGCCCTTCGATCGAGGTCATTCGCCCCTCGAGCGAGGTCATCCGTCCGTCGAGCGATCCGACGTCCTCGGTCAGCTCATCGAAGCGGTTGGTGTGGCGCCGCTGCGTGTTCTGGATGTCAGCGATCATGGAGTACACCGCAGAGATGTCGTTGTCGTGCTGACGCACCTTGCGCTCGAGACCCGTCGCTGTCATGACCCCACGATAGGCGCTCTGGTACCGACACGCCGAGGGTCGATCACCCGTCTGTGGACACCGCGGTGGCGTCCAGGTGCTTGGTGACGAGGGCGCCCACCCGGATGAGCAGTGCGGTGGTCCCGATGAGCACCAGACCGGCAGCCACCGCGTCGAGCGGCTGCGTCATGACGAAGGTGGGGATCACCCGGTCGGGCACGGCCACGGCCCCGATGAAGGCCCCGCACAGCCCGAGCCAGCTGCCACGCATGTTGCCCTTGTGCGCGGCGATGTTGCCCCGCCGGGCGTTGAGCACGCCGAGGGTGACCGTCACGAGAGTGACGGTGGAGAGGATGTGCAGGAGGGAGAACTCGCCATCGCGGATGTCGCGGATCCAGTACGAGGTGAGCGCGACCCAGAGCATGAGTCCGGCCCAGACCCGGCCGAGGAGGACGTGCCGGGTGTCCCCCTTCGTCGGACGGAAGAGCTGGTACCCGCCCAGCGGAAGGGCGATGAGTGCGGCGACCAGGTGGCTGACGAGCAGTGGCGTCATGGCGAGGCCTCGATGAGCGCGGTGAGCCCGCGGACGTGCTCGGCGATGAGGTCCGGGTCCTGGCCGGTGCCGCGGACCACCTCGTCGAAGTCGTCACCGAGGCGCTCACCGGCGCGCGCCAGCAGCTCCTGCCCGGAAGCGGTGAGCGAAAGGGCCCGCCGGTTGCCGGCGCCGGCGGAGCGGGTGGCCTCGAGCCAGCCGGCCTCGGCGAGGGCGGACGCGGTCCGGCTCGCCGTCGCCTCGGTCTGGCCGAGGGAGGCGGCCAGCTCGCGCTGGGTCAACCCGGAGGCGGCGTCGACGACGACGAGCGCGAGGTAGCGCTGGTAGGTGAGGCCGAAGGGGGTGAGCCTCGCCTCGGCCGACCGGTCCAGGGCCCGGACGAGGACGTGCAGGTCGTACGCGAGGGAACTCATGCGATAGATACTTGCAGACGTAAGTTACGCCCGCAAGTATCTATCGGTGAGCGGTCAGCTGTGCTTGTCTGGCTCCAGACGCAGCGTCATCAGCGTGGTGGCGAGCATGTCGTAGTGCCCGACGAGCAGGAGCAGCTCGATGGCCTCGCGCTCAGTGGTCATGCGCTGCAGCCGCGCCCACTGCTCGTCATCGAGGTCCTTGGTCCGCACGAGGGTCTGGGCGCTCTCGCGCAGGACGCTCTCTCGGGGGCTCAGCGACTCGACGACCCCGCCGGCGAGGATCCCTTCGATCTCTGCGGTGGTCAGGCCGGCGCGCTTGCCGAGCAGGCGGTGGTGCTCGCGCTCGTACTCGCACTGCCGCTCGGTGGCGACGGTGAGGATGACCATCTCCGACTCCCTTCGCTGGAGGGAGCCGAAGGGCATGAGTCGCCCGGCGAAGTGCAGCCAGCCCGTGAAGAGGCCCTTGGTCCGCCCGAGCGTGGTGAAGATCGCGGGCGGCTCGGTGCCGGTGACCTTGCCTGCCGCGCGAGCGAAGCCCCACCGGACCGGTCCGAGGTCCCTCAGGTCGCCCGGGGCGATCCGGGCGGTCATGCCGACTCGCGTGACCCGAGGGTCGCCGGTCCGGCGCTCGGCTGCTCGGTCGTGTAGCCGACCTGCTCCGAGCGGGCGATCTCGAGGGACTCCACGAGGTGGGGCAGCGGCTTCAGCTCGATGACGCGCTGGGCGACGTGTCGCAGGGGGACGACGGGTGCGACCCAGTAGGGAGCCGTGATCCGGCGGCTGCGCTTGGCGATACCGCGCTCGAGGGCGCGCAGGCCCGCCTCGACGGGGGCCACTCCGCTGACGGTGCCGCCGCCGGTGAGCTTCTTGCCGGCGGTGGTCGCGAAGCCGCGGCTCGTCATGTCGGTCTCGAGCTCGGAGTAGTAGGCGACGCCCACCTTGGCCCCGCTCGGCTTGATCTCCTGGCGCAGGGTGTTGCCGATGGCCTCGACCGCGGCCTTGCTCGCGCTGTAGGCCCCGAGGAGCGGGACGTGTACGGCGCCGCCGAGCGACGAGGTCGCCATCGCGTAACCGTTGGCGTGGGAGATGTGCGGGCCGGTCGCACGCAGGGTGTAGAAGACGCCCAGCGTGTTGACTCGCAGGTGGGCCTCCATGACGTCCGGCTGGCCGCCGATGATCGGCAGCTGCTTGGCGAGGCCGGCGTTGGCGATGACGATGTCGAGGCCGCCCAGCTCGGTCACGAGCTCCTCGACCACGCGGTCGACGGCGTCCGGGTCGGAGACATCGCACTCACGCCACGGGGCGTTGTTGCGAGCGGCGACCTGCGAGAGGAGCTCGGGCTCGAGCCCCGCGAGGGCGACGCGGGCGCCGTGGGCGGTGAGGAGGTCGGCGATCCCGGCACCGATGCCGCGTGCGGCTCCGGTGATGAGGACGCGGCGACCACGCAGGGCCGGGGTGTACTTGGGCAGCGGGTGGAGGCTCATTACTGGACGGTAACAACGAACCGGGTTTCCGGCTACCCCTGGTTCACGCGTCGGCTGGCTCTTCGCGCAGGCCGTGCACGAGCAGGCCGAGGGCGGCGGTGTACGTCGAGAGGACCACGCCGTCGGCGAGGGCCTGCTTGGCCGGGGTGTCGGCGAACTGCTGCCCGACGATGATCGCCGCGTCCGAGAGGAGGAAGAGCGCACCGCCGAGGGCGATCGCCCCGCCGGACCGGGGGCTGCCCCCTTCGCCCATCGCCAGGGCCGACATCGAGCCGAGGAGCACGCCGTAGGTCCCGAGGACCGGGTCCGGGGCGCCACCGTCGGAGTCGAGCACGGCCAGGCCGGCCATGACCGCCGCCGCCGTCGCCGAGGGGGCGAGCCGCGGCCGGGCGCCGTCATGGTGCAGCAGCCCGATGAGGCCGATCTGCTGGACCGCGAAGGCGCTGGCGCCGAGGCGCATCTGCTGCCGCGACGTATCGCCGCTCGTCCGGCCGGAGCGGTACATGAACCAGTCGCCGACCGTCGACCCGGCGAGGGCGACGAGGAGAGTGCTGTTGCGCTTGGTGCAGCGCTGCGACCGGGTCGCCACGACCCCGGCGGCAAGCGTGGGGGCGATGGTCATCTTGCTCACGATGTGCGGGCGATGGCGCCCGGCCATCGCCGCGACGGTCGTCGTCACGGCTGCGGGCACATAGGCCAGCAGGTCTGTGCGAGAACGGATCATGGACGTCAAGCTCATGCGGACTCCGGTTGTTGCTGGGTGATGCAGTGGATGCCCCCACCGCGGTCGAAGAGTGGCCGTGCGTCGACGCCGATGATCTCGCGGCCGGGGTAGACCTCCCGCAGCACCTCGAGCGCGCGGGCGTCGTGCGGGTCCCCGAAGATGCAGGCGACGACGCCGCCGTTGCACACGAGATGGTTGACGTAGGACCAGTCGACCGGCCCCTCGTCGTCGGTGAGTGTCTGCGGCGCGGGGATCCGCGTGACCTGCAGCTGCCGACCGGCCGAGTCGGTCGCGGCGAGGAGCACCTGCTCGGCCTCCCGGCAGACCGCGTGGTCGGGGTGCGACTCGTCCTCCTGCCAGTGCAGGAGGACATGGCCCGGCTCGGTGAAGGTCGCGAGGATGTCGACGTGCCCCCGGGTGCCGAACTCGTCGTAGTCGCGGGTCAGCCCGCGCGGGAGCCAGACGAAGGTGTCGACACCGAGGAGGCGGGCGACCTCCGCCTCGATGTCGGCCTTCGTCGCGTCGGGGTTGCGCCCGGGGTCGAGCTGCACGGTCTCGGTGAGCAGGACGGTGCCCTCGCCGTCGACGTGGAGGCCACCCCCTTCGCCGACGATGGACGAAGGGAGGTGGTGCGCGCCGGTCGCATCGGCGACCTGCTCGGCCACCCGCGCATCCCGGTCCCACGAGGCCCAGGGCTGAGCGCCCCAGCCGTTGAAGATCCAGTCCACCGCGCCGAGGTAGCCCTCGGGGTCGAGGACGAAGGTGGGCCCGATGTCGCGCATCCAGGCGTCGTCGAGGTCGGCGATGACGATGTCGATCGGGTGCGCGGTGTCATTGCCGAGGAAGTCCCGGCAGGAGTGGATGTCGCCGGGCTCGACGACGATGGTCACCGGCTCGAAGCCGGCCACGGTCCGAGCCACCTCGGCCCAGGTGCGGCGGGCGATGTCGGCCTCGTCGTCGGTGTCGCCGAGGGTGTATCCGGAGCTCGGCCACGCCATCCACGTGCGTTCGTGCGTGCGCCACTCGGCGGGCATGCGCCACCGGGTCGTCTCGCCCACCACGGGCGACCTCCTTCGTCGTCGTGGCTGCAGTATGCCGTTTTGCGTCGGGACCTACACTCGCGGAGTGCGAGTCAGTCGGTTCTGGACCCTCATGGAGGACGAGTTCGGGGAGGGCTATGCCCACACGCTCGCCCGTGGCCACGTCATCCAGTCGCTCGGCGACCGGACCGTGAGCCTGGCGCTCGAGCAGGGGGAGTCGCCCCGCACCGTCTGGGAGGCGCTGTGCGAGGACGTCGGCGTCCCCGAGCACCGTCGGCTCGGGATCGACCGGGCGCCGATGGAGGTCCCGCCCGAGATCGCGAACGAGCCGTCGGAATGAGTGGTTTCGAGGCTCGTCCCTCGCACCTCAACCACCGGGAAGACGACGTGCTGCTCAGCGCCCGCGGACTGACCAAGACCTTCGGGGACTTCACCGCCGTCGACGGGATCGACGTCGACGTGACGAAGGGGGAGGCCTTCGGCTTCCTCGGCCCGAACGGCGCCGGCAAGTCCTCGACGATGAAGATGGTTGCGGCGACCTCGCCGCCGACCGGGGGAGACCTGCGCATCTTCGGGCTCGACCCGGTGGCCGAGGGCGCCGCCGTGCGCGCCCGTCTGGGCAACTGCCCGCAGCAGGACAACCTCGACGAGGAGATCACCGTCGAGGAAAACCTCCACGTCTACGGCCGCTACTTCGGCCTGTCCCGCAGGGTGATCCGCGAGCGGACCGACGAGCTGCTCGACTTCGCCCAGCTCACCGAGCGCCGCAAGGACCGGGTCGAGCCGCTGTCCGGCGGCATGAAGCGTCGCCTGACCATCGCCCGCTCGCTGATCAACAACCCGGAGATCCTCCTCCTCGACGAGCCGACGACCGGGCTCGACCCGCAGGCGCGACACGTGCTGTGGGACCGGCTCTTCCGGCTCAAGCGCCAGGGCGTCACGCTGATCATCACCACGCACTACATGGACGAGGCCGAGCAGCTGTGCGACCGCCTCGTCGTCATGGACCACGGTCGGATCGTCGCGGAGGGGTCGCCGCGCTCGCTCATCGAGCAGCACGCCACGCGTGAGGTGCTCGAGCTGCGCCTGCAGGTGGACGACCACCTCACCTCCGCGGGGTTGGTCGAGGGCATCGGCACCTACGTCGAGGCGCTGCCCGACCGGCTGCTGCTCTACACCGACCACGGCGACTCCGCGCTCGATGCCGTGCACGCCCGCGGCCTGACGCCGATCAGCTCGATCGTGCGGCGCTCGACGCTCGAGGACGTCTTCCTCCACCTCACCGGACGGACCCTGGTGGACTGATGGGTTCCCCTTCGTCGCCGGTGCTCGGGGCCGGGGCCCGGCACCTGCACGGTCCGCGGAGCCCCCTTCGTCCCGCGGAGCGGATCCGGGCGGTCGCCTCCTACTTCGCCGTCGTCTACCGACGGACGTGGAAGGGCTCGCTCTTCAGTCGCTTCGTCTCGCCGCTGCTCTTCCTCCTCGCGATGGGACTCGGTCTCGGATCCCTCGTCGACGGAGCGTCCGGTGGCGTCGACGGGGTGCCCTACCTCGCCTTCGTCGCCCCGGGGATGGTCGCCGTGCAGGCGATGATGGCTGCGGTGAGCGAGTCGACCTACCCGGTCTACGGCCTCTTCACGTGGAACCGGATGTACCACTCGATGCTCGCCACCCCGCTGACGGTGAGCGACCTGCTGCTCGGCCACCTGACGATCGTCGGGGCCCAGGGGACGGTCGCGACCGCGGCCTTCGTCCTCGTCGCGGCGCTCTTCGGCGGCTTCTCCTCGTGGTGGGTGCTCCTCGCGGTGCCGGTCGGGCTCCTGGTCACCCTCGCCTTCGCGGTCCCGCTCTTCGGCTTCACGGCCCGGGCGAAGGGGGACTCCTCCTTCAATGTCGTCTATCGCCTCGTCGTCACGCCGCTGATGCTCTTCTCCGGGGTCTTCTTCCCCGTGGACCGGCTGCCGCTCGTCCTCGAGCTGCTCGCCTGGGTCACGCCGCTGTGGCACGGCGTCGAGCTGGCTCGTTCGGCCGGTCAGGGGGCCTTCGGCGCCTTCGACCTCGTGCACCTGGCGGTGCTGCTGCTCTTCATCGGCCTCGGCTGGGTCTACGCCCGGTCGGGGATGACCCGCAGGCTCGTGGCATGAGCACCGGCGTGCTGACTCCCGGCCTGGCGATGTGGCGCTCGGTGGTCGAGCGCAATGTCGTGAGCTTCCGGCGGCAGTGGGCGGCCTTCGTCACCGGCTTCGCGGAGCCGGTCTTCTACCTCTTCTCCCTCGGCATCGGGGTCGGCTCGCTGGTCCCCTTCGTCATGACCGACGGGGGATCGAAGGTCACCTACGCGGCCTTCGTCGCGCCGGCGATGCTCGCCAGCTCGGCGATGAACGGCGCGGTCATGGACTCGACCTTCAATGTCTTCTTCAAGCTGCGGTACGCGAAGATCTACGACGCGATGCTCGCCACCCCGCTCGGGCCGCGGGACATCGCCATCGGCGAGGTGGTCTGGTCGCTGATCCGGGGCGGGATCTACGCGCTCGTCTTCTACCTCGTGGCGCTCGCCGTGGGGGTCGTGGAGTCGTGGTGGTCGCTGCTGGCGGTGCCCGCGGCGATCTTCATCGGGCTCGCCTTCTCCGCCGCGGGGATGTTCGCGACGACCTTCATGCGCACGTGGGTGGACTTCGACTGGATCATGCTCGTGATCCAGCCGCTCTTCCTCCTCTCGGCGACCTTCTTCCCGCTCGCGACCTACCCGGGCTGGGCCCAGCCGATCGTCATGGCGACGCCGCTGTACCACGGTGTCGCGCTGGAACGCGGCCTGATGCTCGGCGAGGTCGGGTGGGGTCTGCTGTGGCACGTCGGCTATCTCGTCGTGCTCGGCATCGTCGGGATCTGGGCGACCTCCCGGCGGATCGAGACGCTGCTGCGGGCCTGAGCAGCGGGCGGGGCCTCACCGACGGGGCGCGCCTCGCTCGAGGGCGGCGGCGACCTCGACCGCAGCATCCAGCCGGCGCTCGACCGTGGCGGCGTCGGCATCGAACTCTGCACTGATCAGCACCCAGCTGCCGGCGCACACGACCGTGATCTCGGTGCTGCCGACCCCGCGGTCGATGATCGGCAGCACCGGTCGCAGCGCATCGAGGACGACCCGCTCCAGGCCGAAGGGGGTCCACAGCACCATCCGCGTGCCGTCGGGGCCGGGGATCCGCTGCAGGCCGGCCGCGGGGTGCGCGTGGATGACGTGGGCTGCCGCCCGGTTGAGATCGGTGATCATGACCACCCGCGGCAACCGGATCTGCGACCGGACGCCGGTCACCGTGCGCCGGGAGCGACTCAGGCTGGCTCGGATCCAGACCCAGCTGTCCCGGGACTGCAGGAAGGCGGCCCGGTCCCGCCAGCTCCCGTCTGCCTCGAAGCGCACGGGGACCGGGCGCGTGACGGCGGGATCCACCTCGCTGAGCACGTCGGGGGCGATGAGCCGCTCCTCCTGCCGATATCGCCACCCGTGTGCGGCCGCCCAGGCGCCCCGGGAGCGGCCCAGCCGTGCCTCGGACTGCCCGTGGAGCCGGCGCAGCAGGAGCATCACCGGGGCGACTGCCGCCACGAGCACCGCCGTGAGGACGGCGGCGGCGATGCCCGGGTGCGCGGAGAGAGTCGGTCGGGTGGCGGGAAGCATGAACAGCAGCGCGAAGACCACGAGCGGCACGACGACGACCACGGCCAGCAGCGCGCGGGCGGCCACTGCCGCGCGAGGTGTCGACTGGTTGGCCTCGATGATGCTGTGCGGGCGCGAGGACTGGCTCACCGTGGGCACGCTACCCGCGGGATGTGTCGGCGTGTCGGCACGCCGGTCCCACCCTCGAACACGTGTTCTAGTAGCGTCGTCCACAGGTGCTCATCCGGCAGCAGTGGTGTCCACAGCCCCACGGCAGCTGCGGACCGTTGTCGGTGGTGGCTCCTAGCGTCTGACCAGACAGCACGAGATGTCCGACGGTGCAGATCTGGTCGCCGGTGGGCGCGCTCGACACGATGAGTCAAGGAAGGTGTGGCATGGCTGACGTCACCACGCTCGACAGCAAGCTCCAGGAGCAGAAGCTCAAGTCCCTCGACAGCGTCATGGGACAGATCGAGAAGCAGCACGGCAAGGGCGCGGTGATGCGCCTCGGCGACGACGTCCGTCCGCCGATCGCGACCATCCCGACGGGGTCGATCTCCCTCGACGTCGCCCTCGGCATCGGCGGCCTGCCCCGCGGTCGTGTCGTCGAGGTCTACGGGCCGGAGTCGTCCGGTAAGACGACCGTCGCCCTGCACGCCGTCGCCAATGCCCAGCGTGCCGGTGGCATCGCGGCCTTCATCGACGCGGAGCATGCGCTCGACCCCGAGTACGCGAAAAATCTCGGCGTCGACACCGACGCCCTTCTCGTGAGCCAGCCGGACACCGGTGAGCAGGCGCTCGAGATCGCCGACATGCTCATCCGCTCCGGCGCCCTGGACGTCATCGTCATCGACTCCGTCGCGGCGCTCGTGCCCCGCGCCGAGATCGAGGGCGAGATGGGCGACAGCCACGTCGGGCTCCAGGCCCGCCTCATGAGCCAGGCGCTGCGCAAGATCTCCGGCGCCCTGAGCACCTCGGGTACGACGGCCATCTACATCAACCAGCTGCGCGAGAA
>JBQGNO010000060.1:0-15103 GCA_052087725.1 Janibacter sp.
GGTCGCGTAGTATAGCGGCGTGCTCGCCTGGAAGATCTCCTGGACCGTGCCCGCGGCACCGGGCAGCACGACGAGCCCACCGCGGCTCTGCCCGAGGAGCACGTCCTCACGCAGGGCATTGGAGAAGTACTTGGCGATGCCGTCGCAGAAGACATTGGGCGGCTCGTGACCGTAGAACCACGTCGGGATCCCGATGCTCCGCATCTGCTCCGGTGTGCCGAGGCCCTCGCGCACCGTGAGCGCCACCGACGCCCAGGCATCGATGGAGGGACGGAAGCCCGGGACGGCCGCCAGCTCGTCCAGAGCGCGTCCCAGGGCCGGTGCGGTGGGGGAGAACGCACCGAGGTTCGCCGCCTCCATGGCGCCGGGGCCGCCGCCGGTGAGGACGACGCGTCCGGCTCCGGCGAGCGTGTGCCCGAGCTCTGCCGCGGCGATGTAGTCGGCGCTGCCCCGGGACAGCGCGTGACCGCCCATGACGCCGACGGTGTCCAGTCCGTGCAGGGCCTCGACGAGGGCGTCGTGCACGGCGTCGTCGTGGACGGCGCGCAGCAGCGTGGCGTAGGCATCGTGCTCGGTGCGGGTGGCCCGGCTCCACATGTAGGCCCGGGCATCGACGGTCGCCTCGTAACCGGTCTCGGCGAGTCCTCCGTAGAGATCGCCCGGGGAGTACAGCCGGGCACGGAAGGGGTCGACCGGACAGTCCGGGTCGGTCGGGATGAGCACCGCACCCCGGGCGACGAGGTCCCGGGCGAGATCGTCGGGGATCTCCCCGCCGAGCACGACGAGGCCGTGCACATCGGCCCGCGAGAGGTGCTCGGCGTGCGGCGCGAGGTCGAGCCCCTGCAGGCGCCACCCGACCAGGGGAGCACCGGCCTCGGTCAGCGCGCGCAGCGAGGCGCCATCGTGCACCTCGCGGAAGGCGGGGTCCTCACGGGGACGCCCGAGTCGGTCGAGCACCGGGTGCGGTCGGGTCTCCCTCTCGCTCATCCGGACAACCTAGCGCCCGCGTGTCCGGGGTGGCGGGACCGTGTACGGGTCGTTGAGGGTTCGTATGGATCCCCTCAGGAAACCTCGCCCGATAGGGGCCGGATCGTCGGTTTTCACATCCCGCCACCACCGCCACGACCCGCGGCAAATGCGCTGAGCGGCACCGGTTTTACTTGACGCTTACCGGTCCCGCAGTGGCCTTCTCGCCCCGTGGACACCCCCTTGAGTGGCTCCTAGTGTCAAGCGCCACAGGGCTGCGCCTGAGATCCAGGTGCAGCGCAAGGGAAAGGAACTCATGAAGCACTCGACCAAGAGCACCGGAGTCATCGTCTCCTCGGCGGCACTGATCCTGGCGGTGGCCCCCTTCGCTGCCCATGCCCAGGGGGGTGAGGACCTCGCGCCGCTCACCACACACGGTGTTGCCGCGAAGGGGGACAGCACCTACGTGGTCACCCTCGACGAGGGCGAGTCCGCGACGTCGGTGGCGAAGTCGCTCGGTGTCACGCCGACGCATGTCTACACGCACGTCATGGACGGCTTCTCCGCGAAGCTCAGCCCGCAGCAGCTGCACCAGGTCCGCTCCGACGCGGACGTCTCGGCGGTCTCGGAGAACATGCGCGTCAAGGTCGACCTGCCCAAGGGCAGCGAGGCGGCCAATGTGCCGTGGGGCCTGGACCGCCTCGACGACCCCGAGCTGCCCCTCGACGAGAGCTACGAGCCGAGCAGCTCCGGTGACGGTGTCTCCGCATACATCCTCGACACCGGGATCGATCCCGACCACCCCGACTTCGGGGGACGGGCCTCCGTCGGCTTCGATGCCACGGGTGGGGACGGCATGGACCGTCAGGGCCACGGCACCCACGTCGCCGGGACCATCGGCAGCGAGACCTACGGCGTCGCCAAGGGCGTCAACCTCGTCGGCGTCAAGGTGCTCGGCGACGACGGCAGCGGGTCGACCGCCGGCATCATCGAGGGCATGGACTGGATCGCCCAGGATGCCACCGGCCCGGCCGTGGCCAACATGTCGCTCGGTGGGGCGAAGGACCCGGCCCTGAACGAGGCGGCCACCGGTCTCGTCGACAGCGGGGTCTTCACCGCGGTCGCCGCCGGCAACGAGAGCCAGGACGCGGCGAATGTCTCGCCCGCGAGCGCTGACGGCGTCTACACGACGGCGGCCTCCACCATCACCGACGGGTCGGCGGTCTTCAGCAACTTCGGTGAGGTCGTCGAGGGCTACGCCCCGGGCGAGGACATCGAGTCGACCGTCCCGGGCGGGGGCACGGACACCTACAGCGGGACGTCGATGGCCAGCCCGCACGTCGCCGGCGTGGCCGCGCTCTACGTCGCCGCCAACTCGGGCGCGACGCCTGCGGACGTCGTCTCGGGTCTGGAGGGCCAGTCCGTCGACGCGATCACCAGTGCACCGGCGGGGACCCCCACCGGTCTGCTCCAGACGGGTGACCTCTAGAGGGACGCTCCACGAGCGAGGCCGGGCACGCTCCCTTCGACGGGGGCGTGCCCGGCCTCTGCCGTCTCCCGGGGGCTCAGAGGTGGTTGCCGGCCTCGGTGAGCACGGAGCGCAGCCGCTGCTCGATGTCGTCGAACTCGGCCTGCCCGATGGTCAGCGGTGGGGCCAGCTGGATCACCGGGTCGCCGCGGTCGTCGGCGCGGCAGTACAGGCCGGCGTCGAAGAGTCCCGTGTCGATGTGGCCGCGCAGCAGGGTCTCGGCCTCCGCGTCGGTGAAGGTCTCCCGGGTGGTCTTGTCCTTGACCAGCTCGATCCCGTAGAAGTAGCCCTCACCGCGCACGTCGCCGACGATCGGCAGGTCGAGGAGCTTCTCCAGGGTCGTGCGGAAGGCCGGGGCGTTGGTCTTGACGTGGTCGTTGAGCCCCTCGCGCTCGAAGATGTCCAGGTTGGCCAGGCCGACTGCGGCGCTGACCGGGTGGCCACCGAAGGTGTATCCGTGCAGGAAGGTGTTGGTGTCCTTCTTGTACGGCTCGAAGAGCCGGTCGCTGGCGATCATCGCGCCGAGCGGGGAGTAGCCGGAGGTCATCCCCTTCGCGCAGGTGATGATGTCGGGGGTGAAGCCGAAGTCGGTCGAGGCGAACATCGAGCCGATGCGGCCGAAGGCGCAGATGACCTCGTCGGCGACGAGCAGGACGTCGTACTCGTCGCAGATCTCGCGCACGCGCTCGAAGTAGCCGGGGGGCGGCGGGAAGCAGCCGCCGGCGTTCTGCACCGGCTCGAGGAAGACGGCGGCGACGGTCTCGGGTCCCTCGAACTCGATCGCCTCGGCAATCCGGTCGGCGGCCCAGCGGCCGAAGGCCTTGGGGTCCTCGCGCAGCTCATCGGCCGCCCGGTAGATGTTGGTGTTGGGCACCTTGTGCGCACCGGGCACGAGCGGCTCGAAGTCCGCCTTGAGCGGCGGCAGGCCGGTGATCGACAGGGCACCCTGCGGGGTGCCGTGGTAGGCGACGTTGCGCGAGATCACCTTGTGCTTGCGCGGCTTGCCGGTGAGCTTGAAGTACTGCTTGGCCAGCTTCCACGCGGACTCGACGGCCTCGCCGCCCCCGCTGGTGAAGAAGACGCGGTTGAGGTCGCCGGGTGCACCGACGGCGAGGCGCTCGGCCAGCTCGATGGCGGCGGGGTGGGCGAAGGACCACAGGGGGAAGAAGGCGAGCTGCTCGGCCTGCTTGGCGGCGGCCTCGGCCAGCTCGGCGCGGCCGTGACCGACCTGCACGACGAAGAGTCCGGAGAGCCCGTCGATGTACTCCTTGCCGGTGTCGTCCCAGATCGTGTGGCCCTCGCCGCGGACGATGGTCGGGATGTGGCTGCCGTCCTCGAAGTCACCGTGGCGCGTGAAGTGCATCCACAGGTGGTCGCGGGCGGCGTCCTGCATGTCGGTGCCGAGGCTGGTCGTGGACGGGTTGCTCATCTGGTCCCCCAGTTGTAGTGCTGCTTGTTGAGTTCGAGATAGACGAAGGTCTCGGTGGTGCGCACGCCGGGCAGTCGGCGGATCGTATCGGTCAGCAGGCTGAGTAGATGACTGTCGTCCTCGCAGACGACCTCGGCCAGCAGGTCGAAGCTGCCCGCAGTGGTGACGACGTAGGAGACCTCGTCCATGGCGGCGAGGGCATCGCCGACGGGGGAGAGGTCTCCCTCGACGGTCAGCCCGATCATCGCCTGCCGGGTGAAGCCGACCTGGAGCGGATCGGTGACGGCGACGATCTGCACGTAGCCGGCGTCGGTGAGGCGCTGCACCCGCTGGCGCACGGCGGCCTCGGACAGGTCGACGGCTCGGGCGATCTCCGCGTAGGCGCGGCGGCCGTCCTGCTGCAGGTGCTCGATGATCTTCTTGCTCACGTCGTCGAGCTTCACACGGCTGACCATGGGTCCATCCTCCCCTGCGGTACTCGTTGGGTGCAAGTGCAATCGATGCGGTATCCGTAGGTTGAGTCCGGATCGAAGGGGGTAACTCGTCGAATCCGTGTCCGTGCGGGGTGGTGTGGGCGCCGTCCGGGGGATATGGTGCGAGTCACATCCGTGACACCGCCGTCCCGGCCCAGACCCACAAGGAGTGGACCCGTGACCGACAGCTCCCAGGACATCCGGACCCTGCGCAACTTCGTCGGGGGTGACTACGTCGAGTCCCTCACGGACGAGCGCTTCGAGCTCGTCGACCCGTCGACGGGCCGGGTCGTGGGCTCGTCCCCGGCCAGCACCGTCGGAGACGTCGACCGCGCCTATGCCGCGGCCACGACGGCATTCGACGCATGGGGGTCGACGACGCCGGCCGAGCGGCAGATGGCGCTGCTGAAGTTCGCGGACGCCCTCGAGGCGCGCTCCGAGGAGCTGGCGCGCCTCGAGGCGAAGAACACCGGCAAGCCCATCGCGCTGACCCTCAGCGAGGACATGCCGATGATGCTCGATCACCTCCGGTTCTTCGCCGGTGCGGCACGGGTGCTGGAGGGGAAGTCCGCCGGCGAGTACATGAAGGGTTTCGAGAGCTGGGTCCGGCGCGAGCCGATCGGCGTCGTCGGCCAGGTCACGCCGTGGAACTACCCGATGATGATGGCCATCTGGAAGATCGCCCCGGCCCTGGCCGCCGGCAACACCATCGTCCTCAAGCCGAGCGACACCACCCCCGAGGCGACCTTGCTCCTGGCCGAGATCGCCAGCGAGTTCTTCCCCGAGGGCACCTTCAACGTCGTCGCCGGCAACCGCGACACCGGGCGCCTGGTCGTCGAGCACGCGAGCCCCGAGCTCGTGGCGATCACCGGCTCGATCCGGGCCGGGATCGAGGTCGCGGCCTCGGCGGCGAAGGACCTCAAGCGGGCCCACCTCGAGCTCGGCGGCAAGGCCCCGGTCGTGGTCTTCGACGACGCCGACATCGAGGCGGCCGTCGCCGGCATCGGCGAGGCGGGCTACTTCAACGCCGGCCAGGACTGCACCTCGGCCACGCGGGTCCTGGCTGCCCCGGGCATCCACGACGACTTCGTGGCGGCCCTGTCCGAGTACGCCCGGAGCGAGGCGAAGGTCGGCTTCCCGGACGACGAGGACGCCCTCCTGGGGCCGGTGAACAACGCCCGCCAGCTGTCCACGGTCACCGGTTTCCTCGAGCGCCTCCCGGACCATGCAGACCTGGCCGTCGGCGGCACCCGCCTGGAGCAGATGGGGGACGGCTTCTACCTCTCGCCCGCGGTCGTCTCCGGCCTGCACCAGGACGACGAGGCGATCCAGCAGGAGATCTTCGGCCCGGTCATCACGGTGCAGAAGTTCTCCGACGAGGACCAGGCCGCGGCCTGGGCCAATGGCGTGGACTACGGCCTCGCCTCGAGCGTGTGGACGAAGGACTTCGGCCGGGCGATGCGGATGAGCCGCCGTCTCGACTTCGGGTGCGTGTGGATCAACTGCCACATCCCGCTCGTCGCCGAGATGCCGCACGGCGGTTTCAAGAAGTCCGGCCACGGCAAGGACCTGTCGATGTACGGCTTCGAGGAGTACACGCGGATCAAGCACGTCATGGCCAACCTCGACAGCTGAGCTCGCCGAAGGGGTCGGGCCGCGCGGGTCAGTTCTTCGCGGAGGTCTGCAGCTGACGTCGGCCGTGGGCCGGGCGTTCCCGCAGGAGGAAGGGAGCGGCCGTGGTCCGGGCCGGGGGCAGGCCCAGCGCGCTGTGGGCCGTCCGCACGGGCCGCAGGCCCGGCAGATGCTCGGGTCGGGGCACCGGCGACATCGTCACCGTGCGAGCGAGCGCCGGAGGGGCCGCGGCGGGGACCGGGACCGGTGTCGGTGCGGGGGCCGGGGCCGGGGACGGTGCGGGGGCCGGGGCCGGGGACGCGCTCGGCGCCGGTGCCGCCCGGCGGGCCGAGGGCAGGCGGAAGCCGAGGATCGCCCGGCCGTCGGCGAGGTGACGGTCGACGTTGACGATGATCCGCAGCATGAGGCCGCCGGCGATCATGCCGCCGAGCAGGTCCGTCGGCCAGTGGTACCCGAGGTAGAAGGCGACGACGATCGCGTTGAGGGTGATCAGGGCGACGAGCCAGTTGAGTCGCTTGCGGATGCGCATGTCTGGGCTGGCGTAGGTGCGCAGGAGGTAGGCCGCGGCGCCGTACATGAGGACCGCTTCGGCGGCGTGTCCCGAGGGGTAGGCGATGCCGTACCAGCCGTGCTCGATCGCTCCGCCCTGCCAGAAGACGCCTTCTCCGGCAGCCGGTGCCGTGCGACCGAGGAGGACCTTCATCCCGCCGATCCCGCCGTAGAAGGCGGCCTCGGTCGCCGCGACGATGGCCAGCGGGTGCCAGGTGCGTCGACGCCAGGCGATGATGACGGCGGCGATCAGCAGGACGGGCAGGCAGACGGCCTGACCGGCGACCGCATTGGGGACCGAGTCGAGGAAGTTGGCCCAGTTGGGGGTGTACTTCTTGGCCCAGTAGCCCTGCAGCGCAGCGTCCAACGGCTGGAGGGGGCCGGCCGCGAGCGCCGTCACGAGAATGAGCGCACCAGCAAGGACGGGCGCGCTCGTGAGGCGCAGTGATGACCGGGTCACCCTTCAGGTGTAACGAAGATTCCTGAACACTGCCTGCAAGACACGCGAACATGTGGTTGATCCCACATGTATTGCGCTCAGGGGAGCGACATCTCCTCGCGCACGGCGGAGGCGAAGGCGTCGACATCGCTCTCGGTCGTGTCCCAGGCGCACATCCACCGCACCTGCCCGGTGGTCTCGTCCCAGAAGTAGAAGCGGAAGCGCTGCATCAGCCGCTCGCTGACCTCGCGCGGCAGGATCGGGAAGACCGCATTGGCCTCGACGTCGGTGACCAGGCGCACCCCGTCGATGTCGGCGACCGCGTCGGCGAGCCGCCGGGCCATGGCATTGGCGTGCTCGGCATTGCGCCGCCACAGGTCCCCGTCGAAGAGCGCGAGCAGCTGCGCCGAGACGAAGCGCATCTTGCTCGCCAGCTGCATCGACTGCTTGCGCAGGAAGGTCGCGCCGGCGACCCGGTCGGGGGCGAGGGCGACGACGGCCTCGGCGATCATGGCGCCGCCCTTCGTCCCGCCGAGGGAGATCAGGTCCACCCCCGCGTCGGTGGTCAGCTGACGCAGCTCGACCCTCAGCGCGGCAGCGGCATTCGCCAGCCGGGAGCCGTCGAGGTGCAGGACCCAGCCGCGCTCGTGGGCGAGGTCGGCGAGGGCACTGATCTCGGCGGGGGAGTAGACGGTGCCGACCTCGGTGGAGTTGGTGATCGACAGCACCCCGATCTGTGCGAAGTGCTCGTCCCCTTCGCGGGTCGGGTAGGCCTCGATGAGCTCGGGCGTGAGCTTGCCGTCCGGGGTGTCGATGACGTTGACCTTGAGCCCACCGACCCGCTCCGGGGCCGCGGCCTCATCGGCGTGGATGTGGGCGCTGCTCGTCGTGAGCACGGAGGCCCAGCGTGGTGTGGCCGCTTGGAGCGCAAGGACATTGGCGCCGGTGCCGTTGAAGACGGGGTAGACCTCGGCTGCCGTCCCGAAGACCTCGGAGAGGACCTCCGTCAGCCGCGCGGTGTAGACGTCCTCGCCGTAGGCGACCTGGTGACCGCCGTTGGCCGCGACGATCGCCGCGAGCACCTCGGGGTGGACGCCGGCGTAGTTGTCGCTGGCGAAGCCCCGGTCGGCCGGGTCGTGGATCGGGAGGAAGGGGGTGGCCCCGGTCGTCGTGCTCGTGTCGCTCACGCGGACATCCTCTCGCGCTGTGCGGCGCCCTCATCGGACCGGGGGGCTGCGCTGCCCGTGACGCCCGCGGTGCCGGTGATGCCGCGGGTGGACTCGATGACGGGGGCGAGCTTCTTGCGCAACGCCTCGTAGAAGACGTTGAGCGGGAACTCGTCGGGCTGGACGAGGTCGGTCAGTCCCTTGGGTGGTCCGTCGAGGGGGAGCGACTCCGCTCCCTTCGCCCAGGCGGATGCCGGGTGCGGGGCGACGTAGGTGGCGACGAAGCCGTGCGCGGCCATCCAGTGGGCGACCCGGGAGCGGTCGATGCCGTGGCGGTAGAGGGCCTCGACCTCGTCGGAGAGCGCGACGACCGCACCCGGGACCTGCTGCCAGTCGAAGGTCAGCGTGTTGTCCGTCCACCGCAGGGCGTCGTGCTGGTGCAGCCAGGCGAAGAGCAGCTGACCGCCGAGACCGTCGTAGTTGCGGACCCGCTCGCCGGTGACGGGGAAGCGGAAGAGCCGGTCGAAGAGGATCGTCAGCTGGACCGAGCGGGCGTAGCGGTGGCCCTCCTCGGCGAGCGTGACGCACTGCCGGAAGGTGTTGAGGTCGCAGCGCAGCTCCTCGAGCGCGTACATCCAGAAGGGCATCCGCTGCTTGATCATGAAGGGGTCGAAGGGGAGGTCCCCGTGGCTGTGCGTGCGGTCGTGGATGAGGTCCCACATCGCGAAGGCCTCCTCGGCGATCTCCTGGGAGCCCACGAGCCGCTCACCCTCCGGCGGCAGGTCGAGGCCGAGGATGTCGGCCGAGGCGGAGGTGACCCGACGGAAGCGGGCGGCCTCGCGGTCGCAGAAGATCGCTCCCCAGTGGAAGGTCGGGACCTCGCGCACGGACACGGTCTCGGGGAAGAGGACCGCGGAGTTGGTGTCGTAGCCGGGGGTGTGGTCGAGGAAGCGCACCGGCAGGAACATCGGGTTGTCGAATCGGGCCTCGACATCGGCGAGCCACTGCGGCCACATGACGTCGAGGAGGACGGCCTCGAAGACGCGGTCCGGGTTGCCGTTCTGCGTGTACATCGGGAAGAGGACGAGGTGCTCGGTCCCGTCGACGCGGTGCCGGTCCGGGCGGAAGGCGAGCAGGCTGTCGAGGAAGTCGGGGACGCCGAAGCCGTCCTCGACCCAGCGCCGCAGGTCGACCGGCAACGCCGCGAGGTAGTCGGCGTCGTGGGGGAAGCGCGGCGCCAGCGCGGCGAGACGGTCGATGATCGTCGTCACGAGGTCCGTGGCCCGGCTGTGGTCGGCCTCGGGGGCCAGCGAGCCGTCCTTCGTCTGCAGCAGGCGCAGCTCTTCGACGGCGGCCTTGAGCCCCAGCCACTCCTCGCTCGCCCCCACGCTGGCTGAGGTGCTCGCGTCGACGCTGGCTGAGGAGTGAGCGCCCGCCAGGGCGCGAGCCTCGAAGCCACCGTCGCCACGCCCACGCGAACGGTTGCCCGCCCACGTCACGAGGTTGACCCACAGCTCCTCGTGGTCGAGCTCGCCGATGGAGTCGTCACCGATGAGGTCGGAGTCGGCGAGGACGACAACCCGGCCGGCCCCGTGCTCGAGCGTGACGGCCATCGGCTGGTCAGCCGGATGGGCGGTCTCGGAGGAGCGGGCGAGGACGTGGGCGGTGGGTGCCCCGGAGACGTCGACGGCACCGGCTCGGTAGAAGCAGATGTCGCGGATGCCGGCGAGCACTCCCTGCCCCGGCCCGGAGGCCGTCTCGGAGAGCACCCACGTCGCATTGCCGTGGTGGCGGCGGCCGCTCGCGGCGGACTCGTGGACGAGGGTGGAGACCATGCCGAGGCCGAAGGGGGCCAGCAGCTCGTCGAGGTTGTTGCCGTGCGAGTCCTGGTCGCACTCGCCGAGCACGATGAGCCCGCCGCCCGCGCCCACGTGGTCGACGACGGCGTCGATCTCCTCCGGGGAGAGGACCGGCGGCAGATCTCCGGCGACGCGCTCGCTCGCGGCGGCGGCGGGGTGGGCGATGACGAGGACATCGGCGTCCGCGAGTGCCGCCGGGGTCAGCTCGCCGTCGCGGTGGGCGCGCACCTGCGTCCCGCGCTCGCGCAGGACGGCGACGGAGCGCGCCAGGCTGGCATCGCCCGGGTTGGCCGGGTTCATCCGGGCGGCGTGCTCGGCATCGAGGGACCACGCGCTGGAGTGGGCCTGGTCGAGGAGGACTCGGGCGAAGGGGGTCACGGTGGCCTCCGATGGGATCGGGAAGTTCATCGTCTCCAGACTGTCAAAGCCGAAGAACTTTCGCCACTCAGCGCTACTCGACGGACAGATGCTCGATCAGCACGTGGGGAGCTCCGGGTAGTCCGCGGACCCGGGGAAGCCGTCCGTGGTGAACTCCCACTCGCTCTGGACGTCGTTCCAGACCGCCGTGCCGGCGAGATGGACCGGGCCGTCCTTCCCTTCGCCCATGAGGAGGTAGCACGGCCCGAGGAAGCCGGAGTCGCTCCAGCGCAGGCTCCCTTCGTCCCAGGTCACGTCCTCGAAGGTGCGCACCGTCTGGTCGATGATCGACGGATCCTGGGGCGTGGGGACGTGGAGCCCCTCGTCGAGGGCCTTGCGGTCGCCGGAGCTGATCGCCTCCGCGAAGGACCGGACGGCCTTGTTGGCCGTCGCCGCACGACCCTCGCTCGAGGAGGGGCGGCTCTGGGTGTACAGCTTCGCCGACTCCGCCGGCTCGGGGGCCCCACTCGTCGGTGCCGCCGACGTGCTGGTCGAGTCCGTGGACTCCGGTTCCGGCGACGGCTCGTCGTCGGCCGAGCACCCGGCGAAGGTCAGTGCCAGGGCGGTGACGCCGCACACCCAGCGAGCACACCATCGCGTCCGTGTCCGATCCCGCATGAAGCCCCTTGCCTGGTGGTCGAGTGGTGGTCGGGTGGTGCCCGCCGCAATCGTACGATGGGACTCCCAGACCACGGAGTGTGAACGCAACCCATGGACTCGCCCCCGAGCCCGAGACCCGGTCGGCTGGCCACCTGATGGTCCTCGCCACGGTCACCCTGCTCATCGGCGTGGTCATCCTGTTGTCGATCGTCGCAGCGAACGGGTACTTCGTCGCCCAGGAGTTCGCCTACATGTCCGTCGACCGGGCGCGCCTGTCCGCCCAGGCCGAGGCCGGTGACGCCGCAGCCCAGCGCGCCCTCAAGGTCACGCAGCGCACCTCCTTCATGCTCTCCGGGGCGCAGCTCGGGATCACCGTGACCGGGCTGCTCATCGGTGAGCTCGCCGAGCCGCTCGTGGGACGGGCCGTCGGCACGCTGCTCGGCGGAGTCGGCATCCCCGCTGCGGTGAGCATCGGCGTCGGCACCACGCTCGTCCTCGTCCTGGCGACCGTGGTGCAGATGATCTTCGGCGAGCTGTACCCGAAGAACCTCGCCATCGCCGCCCCCGACCCGCTGGCTCGCCGGCTGGCCCGGTCGACCCTCGTCTACCTCGCCGTCTTCGGCTGGCTGATCACGATCTTCGACCACGCAGCCAATGCGCTGCTGCGGCTCCTGCGGATCGAGCCCGTGCACGACCTCGACACGAGCGTCACGGCCGAGGAGCTCAAGCAGGCCGTCGCGGAGTCCCGGGAGAGCGGGGACCTGCCGGATGATCTGTCGCTGCTCATCGACCGCGTGCTCGACTTCCCCGATCGGGATGTCGAGCATGCGATGGCCCCGCGGGCCCAGGTCGACGCCGTCCCCACCGACACCACCGTCGGGGAGCTGCGCACCCTCATGGGCGGGGCGCACTCGCGCTACCCGGTGATCGACGAGGAGGGCTACCCGGTCGGCATCGCCCACCTCGCCGACGTGCTGCGGCACGACACCGCGCAGACCGTGGCCCGCATCATGCGCGAGCCTCTCGTCGTCCCCACCCTCATGCCCCTGCCGGAGGCGCTGGCCCAGCTGACCACCCGGCGCGAGCACCTCGCGTGCGTCATCGACGAGTACGGCGGCTTCGCCGGAGTGCTCACGGTCGAGGACCTGGCCGAGGAGGTCGTCGGTGAGATCACCGACGAGCACGATGACGCGCCCGCTCCGGGGATGGTCGCCGAGTCCGACGGCGTGTGGCGGGCCAGCGGCGATGTTCCCCTCGACGAGGTCGTCCGCCTGATCGGACACGACCTCCCCTCGGGCGACTACGAGACCCTCGCCGGTCTGCTCATCGCGCATCTGGGGACACTCGCCACGCCCGGCGAGACGACCCGGATCCCCCTGCCGAGCGACCCTGCTGACCTCGCTTCGGAGCACCCCCAGCGTCGCTTCGTCGAGCTCGAGGTGCTCGAGCTCGCCCGCCACGTCCCGAGCGACCTGCGGCTGAGCCTCATCGAGGACGCTGACGACGAGGCCGGCCACGGCCGCGACGACGGGAGCCCGGCATGATGACCGACCCGCTCTTCGTCATCGGTGCGACGACACTGATCATCGTCCTCAGTGCCTTCTTCGTCATCATCGAGTTCTCCCTCATGGGGGCTCGTCGCCACCGGCTGGAGGCACGCGCAGCCTCCAGCCGATCGGCGCGAGCCGCCCTGCGTGGCGTCCACGAGCTGACGATCATGCTGGCCGTCGCCCAGCTGGGCATCACTGCGTGCACCTTCGCGCTCGGTGCCGTGACCAAGCCCGCCGTGGATGCGTGGCTCGGCCCGCTGATCACCGGCCTCGGTGCCCCCGGCTGGTTGGCCGGCGGTGCCTCCTTCGCCCTCGCCCTCTTCGTCGTGACCTTCCTCCACCTCGTCGTCGGTGAGATGGCCCCGAAGTCGTGGGCCATCGCGCACCCGGAGCTCGCGGCGACGATCATCGGACTGCCCTCGCGCGGGCTGGCTCGGCTCTTCCGTCCCCTGCTCCGGTGGGTCAACGACGTCGCGAACCGCCTCGTGGCGGCCAGCGGGGTCGAGCCGGTCGACCAGGCCGCAGTCGGTGGGAGGGATGCCGACACCATCCGCCAGCTCGTCGACCACTCGGCATCCGTCGGGGCGCTCGACGCGGCCTTCCGCACACAGATCTCGCGAGTGCTCGATCTCGAGAGGATCGTCGTCGCGGACCTCGTCCCGGACACTCGACCGACGGGTGTCCCGGAGGATGCCACGGTCGCCGATGTGCAGCAGGCCGCCATCGCCTCCGGGCACATGCGCATCCTCGTCGGGGTGCCCGGTGATGGTGCTCCGCGCCAGGTGCACGTGCGGGACACCCTGGACCAGTCGGAGGAGGCCACTGCGGCGAGGTGGGCCCGCGAGGCCCTCGTCCTCGAGGCGGACATCCCCGTCCACGAGGCACTCACCCGCATGCGCGCGGCGAGCGAGCAGCTGGCCGTCGTCCATCGCGATGGTGGATTCCTCGGTGTCGTGACGATCACCGACATCCTCCGGCGGGTGCTGCCGCGGGAGCGGGTGGGTTCGGCCTGACCCCGGCGCTGCGCCGACCGCCGGACGTGGGTCGGGGCGCGGCTAGTCTGGCGACATGGCATCCGTGACCCAGAAGTCCGTGCTCGAGCACGCGCCCACCCAGCTCTTCATCGGCGGTGGCTGGCGGGACGCGGGGGAGTCCGCCACCTTCGCCGTGAGCAATCCCGCCACGGGACGCACCCTCGCCGACGTGGCCGACGGGAGTGTCGCCGATGGGACGGCTGCTCTCGACGCAGCCGTTGCGGCACAGGCCGGCTGGGCGGCGACCGACCCCCGGGAGCGCTCCGAGATCCTCCGGGCCGCCTTCGAGCTGCTCATCGAGCGGGCCGACACCTTCGCCATGCTCATGACGCTCGAGATGGGCAAGCCCCTGGCCGACTCGCGGGGCGAGGTGACCTACGGCGCCGAGTTCCTGCGGTGGTTCGCCGAGGAGGCGGTGCGCATCCACGGCCGCTATGCCCAGGCGCCCTCGGGCGGCACCCGGTTGATGACGATGAAGCAGCCCGTCGGCCCGGTCTTCGCCATCACCCCGTGGAACTTCCCGCTGGCCATGGGCACCCGCAAGATCGGTCCGGCGCTCGCCGCCGGGTGCACGATCGTGGTCAAGCCCGCCCACGAGACACCGCTGACGATGCTCGCGCTCGCGCAGGTCTTCGAGGAGGTCGGGCTGCCCGCCGGGGTGCTCAACGTCGTGACGACGACCTCTTCGGGTGGGGTGAGCGAGCCGATCATCCGTGATCCCCGCCTGCGCAAGCTGACCTTCACCGGGTCCACCGCCGTCGGCAGGACGCTCGTGGAGCAGTCCTCCGACCAGCTGCTGCGCACCTCGATGGAGCTCGGGGGCAATGCCCCCTTCATCGTCTTCGACGACGCCGACCTCGAGCGCGCCGTCGAGGGAGCGATGCTCGCCAAGATGCGCAACATCGGCGAGGCCTGCACGGCCGCCAACCGCTTCATCGTGCACGAGTCCGTCGCGAGCGACTTCGCGCGTGAGTTCGCCGACCGGATGTCCGGCCTCACCGTCGGCACGGGCACGACGAAGGGAGTCGACGTCGGCCCCCTCATCACCGAGAAGGCCCGCGCCGGCGTCGCCGCCCTCGTCGACGAGGCCGTGACCTCCGGCGCTCGCGTGCTCACGGGCGGCGAGGTGCCGACCGGGACGGGCTGGTTCTACCCGCCGACCGTGCTCACCGACGTCCCGCCGGCCGCCCGGATGCTCCGCGAGGAGATCTTCGGCCCGGTCGCACCGATCACGACCTTCCGCACCGATGAGGAGGCGATCCGGCTGGCCAACTCGAGCGAGTACGGCCTCGTCGCCTATGTCTTCACCGAGCAGGCCGGCCGGTGGGTCACCGTCGCCGAGGCGCTCGAGTTCGGCATGGTCGGGGTCAACCAGGGGGTCGTGTCCAACCCCTCCGCCCCCTTCGGCGGGGTCAAGCACTCCGGCTTCGGTCGGGAAGGCGGCGTCGAGGGGATCGAGGA
>JBQGNO010000060.1:15113-15434 GCA_052087725.1 Janibacter sp.
CGAGACCAAGTACGTCGGTCTCGCCCTGTGAGGGCCCGGTCGCTCCGGCTGGCCCTCCAGCTCGTCCTCGGCCTCGTCGTCATCCTCGGTGGTCTGTGGCTCGCGGGGTGCAGTGCCGAGGGACCGGGGCAGGGCAGCAGCCAGTCGGGAGGCGCCACCCCGGACTCCTCGCTCGAGACGCTCCCCGAGTCGCAGCTGCCGCCGGAGGGGCAGGAGACGCTCGACCTCATCCGCTCCGACGGGCCCTTCCCGTACGACCGCTACGGGGTGACCTTCAACTACCGTTAGGGGATCCTCCCTTCGCAGGGAGACGGTTACTAC
>JBQGNO010000061.1:0-15297 GCA_052087725.1 Janibacter sp.
CTCCATCTGGGGGATTCGCCTGGACCCGAAGGGAGGGACCTCCATCGATGGATTCACCGATGAGGGGCCGCTCTACACCGAGCTCGGGCCGCGCGCAGCGGTGACCGTCTCCGAGGACGGCGACATCATGGCGACCTCGGCGAAGAGCGGCACCGTCGTCGAGATCCCGGCCGAGGACGAGGGTTTCGGTCGGCCGAACCGGACCGACCTCCCCTTCGAGGACAGCCGGCTCGCCGACATCACGGCGGTCGGTGACGAGTGGGTGGTGCTCGATCTCGAGGAGGCCATGGTCCACTCCGAGGGCATGGACAAACCACGTCCCCTCCCCGGCGGGGGCAGCGAGGAGGACGGGGATCTCGCCCTCGCGGCCCTGCAGCAGGCCGGGCCGACGAGCGACACCGTCGCGGTCCAGACGATCGAGCGCGCGGAGTACGTGCCGATCGACGAGGACGCCGACACGAACACCGACTCCGGGGTCAGCTCGGGGCTGGACGCGAAGGCGGAGCGGGCGCGATTCATGAAGATCTCGCGCCCGGTGCTCAACGGCGACTGCCTCTACGGTGCCTGGGGGCGGGGCAATGGCGTGCTGTGGGGCTCGGCCTGCGGAGACGACACCGCCCAGGTCGCCGAGATCGGGGTGGAGGGTGACCTCGCCCGGCGCAGCGGCGTCGCCGTGCGGCACAACCGTGGCCAGGTGATCCTCAACGATCTCGACACCGGCCGGGTCTTCGACCTGTCGGTGACCGTCGACCCGCGGATCGACACCTGGCCGGGCGGCGCGTCGCGCGCAGAGCCGGCCCCCTATGTCCCCGACTTCTTGAGGAACCGGAGCAGCTCGCCGTCCCGGTCCCCGTCCTCGACGTCCTCGACGTCGGCCCCGACACAGTCCAGCACCACGAGCGGATGAGGAAGCAGGAACGATGAGCATCTCCCAGGAGCAGGCCAGCTGGTTCAGCCAGGCCTTCCAGCAGATGGTCGGCAACATCGACCAGGTCGTCCTCGGCAAGCAGCACATCGTGCGGCTCGCCCTCACCTGCCTGCTGTCCGAGGGGCACCTCCTGCTCGAGGACTACCCGGGCACGGGCAAGACCCAGCTGGCCCGGGCCGTGGCCGCGACGGTCCAGGGGAGCAACAGCCGCATCCAGTTCACCCCCGATCTGCTGCCCAGCGATGTCACCGGTGTGACGATCTATGACCAGCACAAGCAGACCTTCGACTTCCACCGCGGGCCGGTCTTCGCGACGCTCGTCCTGGCGGACGAGATCAACCGGGCCTCACCCAAGACGCAGTCGGCGCTCCTCGAGGTCATGGAGGAGGGCCGGGTGACCATCGACGGCACCACCCACGAGGTCGGTCGACCCTTCATGGTCGTCGCCACGCAGAACCCCATCGAGCAGGCCGGGACCTACCGCCTCCCCGAGGCGCAGCTCGACCGCTTCCTCATGAAGACCTCCCTCGGCTACCCGGACCACGAGGCGACGGTCGCCGTGCTCGCGGACTCGGCCCGCCGGGACCGCACCCAGGGACTGCGCCCCGTGGTCACGGCCCAGGTCGTGGTCGACATGGCCCAGCTGGCGGACCAGGTCCACATCGACGCGGCGATCCTCGCCTACGTCTCCCGGATCGCCGAGGAGACCCGGCGCCACCCGAACGTCCGGCTCGGGCTGTCGGTGCGCGGGTGCCTGGCCTTCGTGCGCTGCGCCAAGACCTGGGCCGCCGGGCAGGGCCGCACCCATGTGGTCCCCGACGACATCAAGGCCCTCGCGGAGCCGATCATGAGCCACCGCCTGCTGCTCACCGCCGAGGCGGAGTTCGCCGGGGTCCGCACCATCGATGTCATCACCAAGGTGCTCGGCCAGGTGGCTCCGCCGACCGAGCGGGTCGCCTGATCGAGGACCACGCCGGATGACGACACGCCCCCCTTCGCCACCCCCCGAGCCGCCGCGCGGCCGCGGGCGGGTCCGCGACACCCCGAGCGCGCCCGTCGGGATGTCCGGCGCCGGTGGTGAGGACCGTCTCGAGCGGATGGCGGAGTCGTCGAAGCTGCGGGCGACGGGCAACAAGCGCACCGTCCGGCTGCCCGGGGCTGCCGTGGTCACCGGGGCGAAGGGAGCGACCCGCGCCGTGCGTCGTGGTGCCGGTGCCACGGACGAGCGGCTGCGCCGCCGCTGGTTCGGTGGCCGCCTCGACTGGGTCACCGGCCTGGGGTGGTCCCTCCTCGCGCTCGGAATCCTCCTGTGGGTGCTCGGCGCCGTCCTCGGGTGGGTCGAGCTGACGATCATGGCGGTCACCCTGATCGCCCTCGTGCTCGTGTGCGTCCTGATCTCCCTCGGGCGGCACGTCGCCGAGGTCGACCTCGGCGTCGAGCCGCTGCGGGCGGACATCGGCGACCTGGCCCAGGGGCACATCGTCCTGCGCAATGCCACCCGGCGGACCATGCTCCCGTCGCTCGTGCGCCTGCCGATCGGCGACCGGGAGGAGATCTTCACCGTGCCCCTGCTGAAGAAGGGCGCCCGCTTCAGCACGGCCTTCCCCGTGGCCACGCCCACGCGCGGGGTCATCCCGGTGGGGCCGCCCACGACCGTCCAGGGTGATCCGCTCGGGATCACGCGCCGCACGGTGACCTTCGGCGAGCAGCAGCTGATGCACGTCCACCCCCGGCGGATCGCGCTCGAGTCCGGGGCCCACGGGCTCCTGCGCGACCTCGAGGGCGAGGCCACACCCGAGCTGTCGATGGCCGACATCTCCTTCCACGCCCTGCGGGAGTACGAGCCCGGCGATGACCGGCGCTACATCCACTGGCGCTCCTCCGCCAAGCACGGCCGCCTCCTCGTGCGCCAGTTCCAGGAGACCCGGCGCTCGCACCTCGGCGTCGTCGTCGACACCGACCCGGCGATGTACAACGGGAGCACCATGGACGTGGAGACGTCGATCGCCGCGGCCGCCTCGCTCATGGTGCAGTCGATCAAGGACAAGCAGGAGGCGACCGTCGTGTGCAACGACGAGCTGGCCTCCCGCACGAGCGTGCCGCTCGTCCTCGACACCCTGACGATGGCCACCGTCGGCCCGGTCGATCTCGTGCGCTCCGCCCGGGCCGTCGTCCAGCAGGCCCCCGACTCGTCCGTCGCGGTGCTGTGCACCGGACCGGGACGGGCCTTCCTCGAGATCCAGCAGTGCCTCGGGGAGTTCGAGGTCGAGGTGCACAAGGTGGCCGTCATCGTCGACCCCGCCGGTCGCACCAGCCTGCGCCGCGTGCGCGGGATGAGCATCATCACGATCACCGAGCTCGAGGACCTGCAGCAGGTGCTCACGGGACTGGTGCCGGCATGAGTCTCATCGGTGCCCCGAAGCCGGGGATGATCAAGCCCCAGCCCACGGGCAAGGACAAGCTCAGGGCCACCCTCGGACGGATGCGTCCGACCCGTGCGGTGTGGGTCGACGCCGCCTTCAGCCTCGCGGTGATGGTCTGTCTGCTCGTCGGGCTGCGGACCGTGATGTTCGGCTGGCAGTGGTGGTGGGCGGCCTTCGTCGGGCTTGTCCTCGGGTTCGTCGTCGGGCACATCCAGGGGACCTACCGCTGGCCACTCGTCGCCACCGTGGCCTTCGGCGCCGTCCTCTACCTCGTGCTCGGGGGCCCCCTCGCCGTCCGCGACGACGTCAAGTGGGGCTTCCTGCCGACGATGCAGACCTTCAAGGACCTCATCACCGGACCGATCACCGGGTGGATGGATCTGCTGACCCTCGTCCCGCCCGTCGACGCCCGCGACCGCGTCCTCGCGATCGCGCTCTTCATCGCCCTCGTCGGGACGGTGCTCGTCTACGCCACCGCCCGGGCCACCCGGTCCCGGTGGCGGCTGCTGCTGCCTCCCTTCGCCCTGCTCGCCGGGATCATCGCCCTGGGCACCGGCGAGCCCGCCGCCCGTTGGGTCCACGGGCTCGTCCTCGGGCTGCTCCTCATCGGGTGGTTGGCCGCCCGTGACCACCTCGATCCCGAGATCGGCCAGCTGCGTCCGGGCGGTGGACGTCCCGCGCTCTCGCGAGTCGTCTCCGGGACGGCGCTGCTGGCCGTGGCGGCACTGGCCGGCCTCCTCCTCGGCCCGATCGTGCCGGGGGCCTCCCAGGATCGACAGGTCGTGCGCACCGGGATCGTCCCCGAGCACGACGACAACGTGCTGGCCTCGCCGCTGACGACCTTCCGCGAGTTCACCCGGACCAGCCCCCGCGACTGGTACGACCGACACCTCCTCCAGGTGGAGGGCGTGCCCGGCAAGACCCCCCTTCGTCTGGCGACCCTCGACACGTGGAACGGCTCGACGTGGGGTATCGCCGGTCGGGGCAGCACGCGCTCCGATGCCGGCAAGTCCTTCCAGCAGTTCGGTCGCCGGGTCGGCGTCCTCGCGAGCAGCTCGCCGAGCGAGGTGAGCGTCAGCGTTCCCGAAGGGGGGTACCACGGCCCCTGGGTGCTCACCACCGGTCGGGTCGAGGGCATCGAGTTCGGGGAGGAGTCCCGGGAGCGCTTCGAGGACGAGGCTTGGCTTAACCTCAGCACGAACACCGTCCTGGCTCCGCCCGCCCTGAGCCCGGGGGACGAGTACACGTTGCGCACCGACCTGCCCCCGCTCGGTGCCCAGGACCTGCCCGAGGACCTCGCCGTCGCGCGGGGGTCGGTGCCGGTCCGCGGGGACGACAGCTTCGTCGAGTCACGCATCAGCGACTGGCGGGGCGACACCACGGATCCGTGGGAGAGCTTCGTCGCCGTGGCCACGGCCATGCGCGACGAGGGGACCTACACCGACGGTGCCTCGGCCACCCGGACCACGAGCGTCTCCGACGAGGACCGGGAGAGCTTCACCGAGGACGTGCTGCGCTACCCTGCCGGCCACGGACTGGGGCGGCTCGACACCTTCCTCAACTCCTCGCCCCTCGCGGGCAACGACGAGCAGTACGCCGCGGCCCTCGCGCTCATCGGCAACCGCCTGGGGATCCCCACCCGGGTCGTCGTCGGCGCCATCGCCACCGACGACGGCATCATCCGCGGCCGCGACATCCGCGCCTGGGTCGAGGTGAAGCAGGCGGACGGGACGTGGTTCCAGGTGATGCCGCAGACCTTCAACCCCGGCCCCGACGGTGAGAAGGCCCCGTCGAAGACCCCGAAGGAGTGGTCGGCGCCGCCGGCCGAGGACATCCCCGAGCCGCCGGCACCGCAACCGCCACCACCGGAGCCGGACGTCGATTGGTCCTCCCCGTCGACCTGGCCGGTGTGGGCGCAGCTGCTCGCCCTCTTCATCGGGGTGCCGCTTCTCCTGCTCGTGCTCACCCCCTTCGCCACCGCGGCGCGACGGGCCATCAGGCTGCGCCGGGGAGGCCCGGACCGTCGCATCGGCCGGGCCTGGAATGACTTCACGGAGGAGGCCCGCGTCCTCGGCCACCGCCTGCCCACGAGCGGCACGCGGGTCGAGCAGGCCGCCGCCCTGGGACGGACCGTCGACGCCGTCCCCGTGGCGATGCGTGCCGACTCCCTCGTCTTCGGTGAACGTCCACCGGACCCCGCAGCCGTCACGGCATGGCAATCTGAGCTGCGGCTCGCTCGACGCCGCATGCGTCGTGCCGCCGGCATCGGACCACGACTGCTGGCGGCCGTCGATCCCCGACCACTGTTCTCCCGTCAGGTCGACATCGGCCTGCACGACTCGACCACTGCCCCGTCCCGGAAGGCACTGCGATGAAGCTGATGTTCACCCTGCGCGGGTCCAACGACCAGGACACCGACCTCGTCGCGACCGTGGACGGGCGCACCACGGTCGGCGATCTCGCCGAGCACCTCGTCCTCGCCGATCCGGAGCGCCAGCGCAGCGGCAGCAGCTACCACGACCGGGCCGACCTCGGGCAGCACACGCTCGCCCTCGTCGACGAGGACTTCCGGGCCGTCGACCCCCACACGACGGTGCAGGAGTCGAGCCTGCGCTCCGGCGAGCACCTCGCGGTCACCCGCCGCTCCTCCGGATACCAGGACAGCGCGGCTCCCCTCGCCACGGCCGTCGTCACGGCCGGACCGGACAAGGGGCGGGAGTACGCCCTGCAGCGGGGGACCTCGCACGTGGGACGCGGTCGTGAGTGCGAGGTGCGCATCAACGACGCCTCGGTCTCCCGACGTCACGCGAAGCTCCTCGTCGCCGACGTCGTCGAGGTGACCGACCTCGGCTCGTCGAACGGCGTGGTCGTCGCCGACGAGCAGATCGACCGGGCGATCCTGCGCGAGGGCGAGTCCTTCACCATCGGCGACACGACCTTCCAGATCTCGACGAAGACGCGAGCCGCCGGCGTGACGACGACGGAGGCCGGTGACGTCGCCTTCACCCGGTCGCCGCGGATCGCCCCCGTCTACCAGGGCCTGCAGTTCGAGGTGCCCGACCTGCCGGAGCGGGGCAAGCCCCAGCGGATGCCGCTGGCGATGATGCTCGTGCCGGTCTTCATGGGAGCGACCCTCTTCGCCATCACCCGTTCGCGCTTCACGATCATGTTCATGCTGATGATGCCGATGATGATGCTCGCCAACACGTGGGAGTCCAAGCGTCGCGTCCGGCTGGACTTCGAGGAGGCGATGGAGGACTTCCGCGAGGACGTCGGGTACCTCGTCGAGGACATCGAGGTCGAGCTCGACCGCGAGCACGACATCCGCCGGCAGGAGCACCCCGCCGTGCGCGAGTTCGGACAGGCCGTCGCCGTCCACCACCCGCTGATGTGGACCCGGCGTCCCGGCGAGCCGGGATTCCTCGAGTACCGCCTCGGGCTGGGCGTGCGACCCAGCCGCAGCGAGATCAAGCTGCCGAAGATGGGCAGGACCCGGGCCGAGGCCTGGCTCGAGGTCTCCAAGCTCATGCAGGGGCTGGGCGTCGTCGCGGACGTCCCGGTCACCGCTCACCCCCTCCTCGACGGCGCCATCGGCGTCTCGGGTCCCCGCGAGGCCGCCCTCGGGCTGGCCAGGTCGCTCGTCGTGCAGACCATGTCCGCGCACTCTCCCGCGGAGGTCGTCGTGTGCGCCCTCGGCTCGACGACATCGGCCCGGGACTGGGACTGGCTCAAGTGGGTCCCGCACACCTCCTCGCCGCAGAGCTCCGTCGACGTGCAGCAGACCGCGAGCTCCGGCCCCGGCTGCTCGGCGGTCATGGAGCAGCTCGAGGGCCTCATCGCCGCGGGTGCGGAGCGGGGCAAGTCCGCGGGGCCGGACGGCCCGGCGATCGTCGTCCTCGTGGAGAACGACGCTCCCGTCGAGCGGGCCCGACTCGTCCAGCTCGCCGAGCAGGGATGGCGGCACCGGATCATCGTCATCTGGGTCTCCCCGGTGACCGAGCAGCTCCCGGCGGCCTGCCGCACCTTCGTCGAGGTCGCGCAGACCGGCGAGTGCCAGGTCGGCTGGGTCGGTCCGGCCCAGGTTGCGGCGCCGGTGGAGGCCGACCTGATCTCCGTCGAGGAGGCCGTGGCCGTGGCCCGGGCCCTCGCGCCGATCACCGACTCCTCCGCCCTCGCCCAGGACGACTCCGACATCCCCCGCTCCGTCTCCTACCTCGCTCTCGTGGGGACGGAGCTGGCGACCTCCGAGACGGCCGTCATCGAGCGGTGGAACGAGAACCGGTCCATCCTCACGGGCCGGCACGCGCCGCCGACGCCGAACCGGAAGGCCGGCTCCCTTCGTGCCGTGATCGGGCAGTCCGCGATGGGGACCTACAGCGTCGACCTGCGCACCGACGGCCCGCACGCCCTCGTCGGTGGCACCACCGGCGCCGGCAAGTCGGAGCTGCTCCAGGCGTGGATCCTCGGGATGGCGACGGCCAACAGTCCCCAGCGGGTGACCTTCCTCCTCGTGGACTACAAGGGTGGATCGGCCTTCCGGGACTGCGTCCAGCTGCCGCACACGGTCGGCATGGTCACCGACCTCTCACCCCACCTGGTGCGCCGCGCGCTCGCCTCCCTGTCCGCGGAGCTGCACTACCGCGAGCACCTCCTCGCCCGCTTCAAGGCCAAGGACCTCGTCGAGCTCGAACGCCGGGGGGAGGCCGAGGCGCCGCCGAGCCTGATCATCGTGGTCGATGAGTTCGCCGCCCTCGTCCAGGAGGTCCCCGACTTCGTCGACGGCGTCGTCAACATCGCCCAACGCGGTCGCTCGCTCGGGATCCACCTCATCCTCGCCACGCAGCGCCCCGCCGGTGTCATCAAGGACAACCTGCGCGCCAACACCAACCTGCGCATGGCCCTGCGGATGGCCGATGAGGACGACTCGAGCGACGTGCTCGGGACCAAGGACGCGGCCTACTTCGACCCGGGTCTGCCCGGTCGCGCCATGGCCAAGTCCGGGCCGGGGCGGCTGGTGCCCTTCCAGACCGGCTACGCCGGTGGCTGGACCAGCGACACCCCTCCGCCCCCGGACATGCTCGTGGAGACCCTGACCTTCGGTGCGTCGGTGCAGTGGGAGCTGCCCGCCAAGCCGAAGGGGGACGAGGAGGCCGACCTCGGCCCCAACGACATCCAGCGGGTCGTGGACACGGTGGAGCGGGCCCGGACGGAGGCCGAGATCGAGATCCCCCGCAAGCCGTGGCTGCCCGAGCTCGGCGAGGTCTACGACCTGGCCAAGCTGCCGACGGACCGCCGCGACGACGAGATCGTCATCGGCGTCGCCGACGACCCGGACCGGCAGAGCCAGCCGACGATCTCCTTCCGCCCGGACGCGGAGGGCAACCTCGCGGTCTTCGGGGCCTCCGGATCCGGCAAGAGCTCCTTCCTGCGCACGATCGCCCTGGCAGCTGGCTTCACCGTGCGTGGGGGTCCGTGCCACGTGTACGGCCTGGACTTCGGCAACCGGGGCCTGGCGATGCTCGAGGGGCTGCCGCACGTGGGCTCGATCATCTCCGGCCAGGACGAGGAGCGCGTCAAGCGGCTGATCACGATGCTGCGCGAGATCATCGAGGAGCGCGCGGTGCGCTACTCCAAGACCAATGCCACGACGATCACCGGCTACCGCAGGCTCACCGGTCACCACGACGAGCCGCGGATCTTCGTGCTCGTCGACGGGCTCACCGCCTTCCGCAATGCCTACGAGTCGGCCGGCCCGCTGATGAAGTGGCTCGATGCCTTCACCTCGCTCCTGTCGGACGGGCGCCCCGTGGGAGTCCACTTCGTCATGTCCGTGGACGCCCGCAACGGCCTGCCTGTCGCGATGGGGTCCTCCGTCCAGTCGCGCTTCGTGCTGCGGATGGCCACGGAGGAGGACTACTCCTTCGTCGGTGTCCCGAGGGACGTGCTCAACTCCGACTCCCCACCGGGACGGGGACTGTTCAAGAAGCGGGAGGTCCAGGTGGCCGTCCTCGGCGGGACCCAGGATGCGTCGGAGCAGTCCCGGATGGTGCGAGGCTTCGCCGACGCCATGGCCAAGTCCGGTGGTACCCGGGCCGAGCCGGTCGCGTCCCTCCCGGAGATCGTGCCGGCGGCCGAGCTGCCGGAGGAGGTCAATGACCTGCCGGTCATCGCGATGAACTCCGACGACCTCGCGCCGGTGGCCATCGACCCGAAGGGAGGCTTCGTCGTCACGGGGCCGCCCGGCAGCGGTCGCACGACGGCGCTCACGGCCCTGGTCCGCGCCGTGAAGCGGTGGCGCCCGAGTGCCCAGCTGAGCCTGATCACCCTGCGCCGCAACTCCGAGCTGCTCGCCCTGCCGGAGTTCGACGCGACGGCGACCCGCGAGGACGACGTCAAGGCGCTGTGCGAGACGCTCAAGGAGAGGGCGCTCGACGAGAGCTCCCCGTTGCAGATGCTCGTCGTGGAGCGGCTCGACGACCTCAACACCATGCCCTTCCAGTCCCCGCTGCAGGAGGCGATGAAACCGCTCGCCGACAACGACCACTTCGTCGTCGGAGAGGCCGACCCGGCTGCCCTGAACACCAACATGGGCCTGCCCGGCCTGGTCAAGGGCACGCGGTCGGGGATCGCGCTCGCCCCGGACGGGGGCGAGTCCTCGATGATCTTCAAGACGAACTTCCCGCCCTTGGCGCGGGTCTTCATGCCGGAGGGTCGCGGGGTGCTGGTGCGCCGGGGCAAGGCGGAGATCGTCCAGATCGCCCTGCCGGAGAGCGCTCGCAAATGAACGAATCACGTTCTGCCACAACGATATTGAGGACTCTTCCCGAATAGGGGAGGGAATGGGGAGTTCTCCCCATGTACCTCGGGCCGAAGGTTCCCTACTGTTGTCATCAGTCGGGCAGGGGAATCGCCCGCAGGGATCAAGTAGACAGCACCACCAACCCGCAGGAGGACAAGATGTGGCTCGGAATGAACCTCGAGGTCGTCAAGGGCGAGCTGCCCAAGTGGCAGAACCTCGTTGAGGAGCTCGACGGCATCATCAACAACGTCAACACCCAGGTGCAGGCCGCGAACGAGGCCTGGAACGGCGCGGACTCCGAGAAGTTCGTCTCCGAGTGGGAGGGCCAGCACCGCCCGCAGCTGGAGAAGGTCAAGGGCCTGATCACCCAGCTCGTCGACACGCTGCAGGCCGACATCTCGCAGCAGGCCGAGACCTCGGCCGGCTGAGCGACCACCCACCGCACCGACACACGAGACTTAGAGGAGATTCGACATGGCAGGCAACCTGACCGAAGGTATGGACACCGGCAGGGTCCGCGAGATCGCGGGTCAGCTGACGACCCAGTCCGGCAAGGTCGGCGAGGTGAGCCAGAACGGCACCTCGCAGGCGGGCGCCCTCGCCGAGAACTGGCAGGGTTCCGACTCCGAGCAGTTCCAGGAGTCCTGGCAGAGCGCCGCGAAGGGGCTCCAGGCCGCGCAGGACTCGCTGGCTGAGTACGCCAAGCGGGCCATGACGCAGGCCGACCAGCAGGACGAGGCGTCCGGCGGCTGATCCAGCCCGAGCACACGAAGGGCGGGGACGACACACACGTCGTCCCCGCCCTTCGTCATGTGCGGGGTCAGTCGTCGATGACGACGAGCACCTCGCCCTCCTGGACGACGTCCCCGGCGGAGACCTTGACGTCGGCGATGAGTCCGGGTGTCTCCGCGAGGACGGGGATCTCCATCTTCATCGACTCGAGGAGGACCAGCTCGTCGCCGACGGCCACCTGCTCACCCGCGCTGACGTGCACCGTGAGGACGTTCGCGACCAGCTCTGACTCGATCCTGTGACCCATGCCACAGAGGTTATCTCGCCGCGGGAGGGTCCTCCCATCCGGCCCGGGGTGAGCGGTCAGCGCTCCTCGCTGCCGGCGATGAAGGCCTCGAGCCTGACGCGACCCTCGGTGTCCTCGCGCTGCTCCGGCGGGGACTTCATCAGGTAGGAGCTCGCGGAGAGCAGGGCACCGCCGACGCCGCGGTCCTTGGCGATCTTCGCCGCCCGGATCGCGTCGATGATGATGCCGGCGCTGTTGGGGGAGTCCCAGACCTCGAGCTTGTACTCGAGGCTGAGCGGCACGTCACCGAAGGCGCGGCCCTCGAGACGGACGTAGGCCCACTTGCGGTCGTCGAGCCAGGCGACGTAGTCCGACGGGCCGATGTGCACATTGCGGTCGTCCGTCGAGCCGGCCAGGGACCCCTCGAGGTTGGAGGTGACGGCCTGCGTCTTGGACACCTTCTTCGACTCCAGCCGCTCGCGCTCGAGCATGTTCTTGAAGTCCATGTTGCCGCCGACGTTGAGCTGGTACGTGCGATCCAGCGCCACGCCGCGCTGCTCGAAGAGCTTGGCCATGACGCGGTGGGTGATCGTCGCGCCGACCTGACTCTTGATGTCGTCTCCGATGATCGGGACGCCGGCGTCGGCGAACTTCTGGGCCCACTCGGGGTCGGAGGCGATGAAGACCGGCAGCGCGTTGACGAAGGCGACACCGGCGTCGATGGCGCACTGCGCGTAGAACTTGTCGGCCTCCTCCGAACCCACGGGGAGATAGGAGACGAGGACATCGACCTCGGCGTCCTTGAGGGCCTGCACGATGTCGACCGGCTCGGCCGGGGACTCGTCGATGGTCTGGGCGTAGTACTTGCCGATCCCGTCGAGCGTGTGCCCGCGCTGGACCTCGACGCCGGTCGTGGGGACGTCGGCGATGGTGATCGTGTTGTTCTCGGAGGAGTTGATCGCCTCCGACAGGTCCTTGCCGACCTTCTTGTCGTCGACGTCGAAGGCGGCGACGAACTCCACGTCGGAGAGGTGGTACTCGCCGAAGGTCACGTGCATCAGGCCGGGGACCGTGTCGGCGGGGTTGGCGTCCTTGTAGTACTCGACGCCCTGCACGAGCGAGCTCGCGCAGTTGCCGACGCCGACGACGGCGACGCGGATGGAACTCATGGGTTCTCCTTGCTGGGGGGTGGGTTCGGGGGATTGAACGCGGGGTGGCTGGGGTCAGCCAAGGTCCCCGGTCGCACCGGTGGGGACTGCCGTTCGGCCTCGAGGAGCTCCTCGATCCACAGCAGGGCCCGTTCGGTGGAGTCCTCGTGATGGAGGTGAAGGGCGTCGGCCCAGCGGTCCGCCCGACTGGCACCGGATCGCTCCGCGCGCATCTGGGTCAGGCGCTCGGACAACCGGGCCCGTCGCCCTTCGAGGATCTGCAGACGCGCCTCCCGCTCGGTCCGGGAGAAGAAGGTCAGGCGCACGTCGAAGGCGTCGTCCTCCCAGCTGCCCGGATCGCTGCGTCCGGCCACCTCCGTGAAGGTGGCCCGTCCGGCGTCGGTGAGCGTGTAGGTGATCCGCTGGCGGCGGCCGGACGGCGCGGTCGCCGCCGGTGCGTCCCGGTCCACGCTCACGAGGTCCCGTCCCTGCAGTCCGGCCAGGCACGGATAGAGGGTGCCGAAGGACAGCGCCCGAAAGACGCCGAGTCGGGAGTTGAGGCGACGACGCAGCTCATAGCCGTGCATCGGCCCCTCATGGAGGAGGCCGAGCACGGCGAACTCGAGCATGTCTCGACGGCGCACGGGATGAGGCTACCCGATGTATCGGGTAGATATGTCGAGCAATGGACCGCCGCGTGTCGCGAAGCGTCCATACTGGGACGCGCAGAACTTCCACGTGTCACGAGGTGCCCCATGGCCGATTCCCCCCGCACGCGAGCCGATGCCCGTCGGCGACGCCGAGGTGCGTCGACCCGGCATGCCGCGGCAGGAGCGTCGACGGGGCGTGGGAAGAGGCGTGGCCAACGCCGCGGCAAGCGGGGGATCCTGCGGACGGCCCTCCTTGCCCTGGCCGTGCTCATCGCCCTGGGGATCGCCGGGGTCGTGGCGGCCTACCTGATCATCGACATCCCCGAGCCCAATGACCGCGCGATCTCCGAGGCGTCCGTCCTCTACTACTCGGACGGCGAGACCGAGATGGACCGGATCTCGACGGTCAACCGTGAGTCGGTCGAGCTGGACACGGTGCCCGAGGACGTCCAGCACGCCTTCATCGCCGCCGAGGACCGCTCCTTCTACGAGAACAGGGGCATCTCCCCGAAGGGCATCTTCCGTGCGGTGAGCGGCGCCGTCAGCGGGGAGGACCGTGGTGGTGGCTCGACCATCACGCAGCAGTACGTGAAGAACTACTTCCTGACCCAGGACCAGACGCTCTCGCGCAAGGCCCGCGAGATCCTCATCTCGATGAAGATCGACGACGAGCTGAGCAAGGACGAGATCCTGGCGAACTACCTCAACACGATCTACTTCGGTCGTGGTGCCGACGGGATCCAGACGGCCTCGCAGGCGTACTTCGGCAAGGACGTCGAGGAGCTCACCGCTGCTGAGGGGGCGCTGCTCGCGAGCGTCATCCGGGGCCCCTCGCTCTACGACCCCGCGCTGGGCGAGGAGCAGACCACGCTGGCCAAGTCCCGGTGGAGCTATGTCCTCGACGGGATGGTCGAGAAGGGCTGGATGACGGCGGCGGAGCGGGACAAGCAGACCTTCCCGAAGACCACCGCACCGAAGCGCTCGGAGGCCAAGGCCACGGACATCGGATTCATCACCGAGGAGGTGCGGACCGAGCTGCGTCAGCGGCTGGACCTCTCCGACGCGGCCATCGATCGGGGCGGCTACAAGATCGTCACCACCATCGACAAGGACGCCCAGAAGGCTGCCGTGCAGTCGGTCAAGGAGCACCGCCCGACCGGTAGTCGCACCTCCGACCTGCACATCGGGCTCGCGTCCGTGGAGCCGGGCGACGGGGCCATCCGCGCCATGTACGGCGGGGACCGGTTCGGGAAGGGGAAGTACGGCTACTTCAACTCTGCGGTCGACGGCAAGATGCAGGCCGGGTCGACGATGAAGCCCTTCACGATGATCGCCGCACTCCGCAAGGGCATCCCCCTGTCGACGACCTACAGCGGAGCGAGCCCGTACTACGACGATGCCTTCGTCTACGACGGCGCCGATGCCTCGGAGATCCAACGGGGAGGTGGCATCGTCAACTACGGCGACACCTCCTATGGGCCGGTGAACATGACCACGGCCACCCAGAAGTCGGTCAACACCTACTATGCTCAGCTCAACCTCGCGGTGACCCCGAAGTCGACGGCGAAGTCGGCCAAGGACGCCGGGGTCATCGGGTGGAAGGGCGACGAGCGGATCAAGCTCCAGACCGGTCCGGGCAATGTCTTCGGCACCGACTCGGTTCGAGTCGTCGACATGGCCAATGCCTACGCGACGATCGCGGCCGAGGGGAAGCGCGCCAAGCCGTACTACATCTCGAAGGTCACGGGCACGGGTGAGCGCGACGTGGACTACACGGTGAAGAAGGACGTCGAGCGAGCCTTCCCCCGGGATGTGGCCCGCGACGCCATCCAGGCGATGAGCCACGTCGACGAAGCCGGAGGCACGGGGTACCCGACCGTGGCCGACCTCGGCCGTCCGGTCGGTGGCAAGACCGGGACGACGTCGGACAACTACGCCGCCTGGTTCGACGGCTTCACGCCGGGCCAGCTGTCGACGGCGGTCGGCATGTACAAGGGTGACGGGTCGCTCGTGGAGAAGAACCAGCTCGTCAACGTCGGCGAGTGGGGCGAGATCACCGGCGGTACCGTGCCGGCTCGGATCTGGACCGACTACATGATCGGCGCCCTGGACGGGAAGAAGGTCAAGGAGCTGCCCCCGCCGGGTGATGTGCAGTACCGCCCCCAGAAGACCACGCCGTCCGATGCTCCTGCACCGATCACGACCACCCAGGAGCCGGCGCCGGACCCCGAGCCCGCGCCCGAGACGACGACGGATGAGCCGGAGCCCACCTCGACGAGCTCCACCAGCTCGTCGACGAGCTCCACCAGCTCCTCCTCGAGCTCCTCGACC
>JBQGNO010000062.1:0-4198 GCA_052087725.1 Janibacter sp.
GGCGCGCCGTGCGGGGTGGGGCCACATGACGGTCTGGGAGGGCTGGCCCACCACGCGAGCCCGTGGGGTCGCCGACCTGTTGCGGCCGCTGGGAGATGCCTTGGACGCCATCGGCGCCCAAGGCACCGCGATGATGCAGGTGCTCGAGGAGGCGTGGAGCGGTCCTGACACCGAGCGCTTCACCGGCGACTGGGAGTCCGCCCGGCCTCAGATCGGGCGTGCCGGGCAGGCTGTGACCAACCTCGGCCAAGAACTCGTGCGGCAGGCCGACGAGCAGGACGCCACGTCGGATGCTTCGGGTTCGGGGGCGGCACAACCGAGCGGGTCCGGTCACCCAGGGGGCTACCCCGCGCGGCTGCCGATCCCCGCGATGCCGACGATCAACAATCCGCTGCAGCCCGTCGTCGACGTGATCATCAAGATGTGGCAGGCCATCCGCAAGTGGATCGGGATCCCGAGCTGGCTCTCTGACGCGTTGACGTGGGCCGACCATACCTTTGGAATCTTGGTCAAGTCGCCGGTCGCCAGGATCATCTTCAAGGTGGCCGGCAAGTTCACGCCTGCCCTGGCGGCCGTCATCGGGCTGTGGGACCTCACCGAGGCCATGATCCGGACTTTCGTCACCGAGGGGCCGAGTTGGGACGCAGTGATGCAGTTCATCCAGGGGACGTCGGAAGTCTTCAGTGGCGTGCTCGGGATCGCGGCGCTCGCCGCCACCGGGTCTATCGCTGGGATACCTCTGGGCGTCGTGCTCGGAGCCTTGTCTCTGCTTTTTGGCGCGCATGCGCTCGCGATAGACGGGACACGAGCGGCGTACAAGAAGGATCCGAATGCCCCCCTCCCACGCACAATCAGCGGACTGCCGCCGGACCTCGTGGGTCCGCCGGGGTCGGGTTCTCCGATCAGCTTCCCGCCCTTCCCCCATCTGAAGTGGGGGTGACCTGCCCGTGAAGACCACCCCTTTCAACACCGGACTGGGCCGTGAGGCCGAGGATCTCCCGGACCTCGGTCCGCTCTTGGACACCGACGAGGCCCGAGAGGCGCTGCAGGCCGTGCTCGAGGAATTCGAGGCGGCTGACGGCCCCTACCACGTTGGGTCACTCACGGACGAGGAACTCGTCGTCTGCACCGGGTCGTTGGACGGTGCCCAACCGACGGGCAGCTGGTACCCCGAGCTGGGCGAGCACCCGCAGCGGATCGCCAGGACGTCGGCATACCGGTCTCTCACCTCACGGGAGGATGTTCTTGTCACCATGCGTGGCGAGGACGTGGACATCCGGGTCAGCCAGCGACTTCTGGCCCTCTTGCGGCTGCGTCACGGCCCGGCCCTCCTCACGGTGCAGACCGTGACGAGGCAGGGTCCCGGGTGGTATGTGCTGCGCCACTTCGAGGGCATGTGGCTGCGCGAGGTGGTCACGGGGCACGGGATGCACAGCCATGACCTCGTGCATCTCAATGAGACGGAGGAGTTCTTCTTCCGCGGGTTCACCTTCCTGCTCGACCATGTCACCGCATCCGGGGTGGCTGGGCTGCACCAGCCGGCTGGGTCGGTTCCAGGTGAGGTCGTGTCCTTCCTCGCCAAGCAGCGGCACTTGAGCCAGGTGGCCCTGGTGCACCAGGACTCGGATGTGCCCGAGACTTTCGTCCTGTGTGCTGACGACTCGGGGGCCATAACTGTCGGCGACACTGCCGACGGCAGCGTCACTTACCGAGGGGCCGGCCCGGAGTCAGTGCTTCGGCGGTACCGCGCATGGCGCGACGGCTGGTCATCCCAGATTGAAGGGGTGGACGGGTGACCGCACCGCTCTTCCTCGTGGGCTCGGGTGCCCTCGACGGGATCGCGACGGATGACGTCGTCGAGCTCGCCGGCTCGGAGGCCCACCATGCCGCGACCGTTGTCCGGCTCGCCGTGGGCGAGGAGGTCCTCGTGGCCGACCGTGGCGGCAGCCGGGTACTCACCGTGGCCGAGGCGGTGTCCGGTGACCTTGTCCGGTTGCGGGTGACCGAGCGCCGCGACGAGCCGAGGCCCTCCCTTCGCCTCACGCTGGTCCAGGCGCTGGCCAAGGAGGGGCGTGACGAGGGCGCCGTCGAGGCGGCCACGGAGCTCGGGGTCGACGGGATCCTGCCATGGCAGGCGGATCGCTCCATCGTCAGGTGGAAGGGACCGAAGGCCGACAAGGGACGGCAGAAGTGGGCCAAGGTCATCGAGCGCGCGGCCAAGCAGTCGCGCCGCGGCCGATGGCCCGATCTCGAAGACGTGGTCGTGAGCAGTGCTCTGGCCGAGCGGTGCTCGGTGCCCGGGGCCGCCCCCTTCGTCCTGCACGAGGAGGCGACCACTCCCTTGGCGGCCGTGGATCTACCGGCCGAGGGCGAGGTCCTCCTCGTCGTCGGGCCCGAAGGGGGGATCTCACCCCAGGAGCTCGAGCGCTTTGTCGAAGCCGGGGCCACCCCGGTTCGGCTCGGCTCGCAGGTCCTGCGGGCCTCCACCGCCGGGCCGGCCGCGATCGCCGTCCTCAGCGCCATGGACCGGTGGCGCTGAGGCGAAGGGGAGTGCTCCCCATCGCCTCGAGGGCTTGGAGTCCCTACGGTGGATCCGTTGAGTTGAGGACACCGGGAGAACGCACATCCCGAGCCTGCAGCAGGGGATGGATGTCGAGCGCGTCCGCCAGATCGCCGATCAGCTCCGGGAGAGCGGTGAGGCACTGACGACACTCGGCGCGACCGGACGCGCGCAGCTGTCGGTGCTCAGCGGTGCCTGGGAAGGCTCCGACCTCGATACTTTCCACGGATCCTGGGGCGGAGCGGAGAAGTCCCTCGCGGCGGCCAGCTCCTCGATCCAGACTCTGGGCAAGCAGTTGGGGGAGCAGGCCGGCGAGCAAGACGAGGCGTCCGCTGGCGCGGGCAGCGTCCTCTCCGGGGGAGGGAAACTGACGGGTGGCGCGAAGCTGGCCGAGCCCGACCACGGGATCCCCTTCCTCGAGAACGCTTCGACGATCATCGGGGGGGCTCGGTCTGGGCCAGATCGCCGACGACATCGTCAAGCACTTCAACAAGGGCCGCGGGCTGTCCTCGTTGCTGGCGAAGATCCCCGGGATGAGCCGGCCAGTGCTGTCGGCCGGCGCCCGGCTCGGTCTCTTCATGCAGGCCCAGCTGGCCCACCCGCAGCTCGGCAAGGCCGCAGCCTCGCTCTTCGGCAACTCCAAGATGGCTGGTCTCTTCAATGCCTCGCGCGTGGGAGCGCTGGCGAAGGGATTCGGTCGCGCGCTGGGGCCGCTGGCCGTGGGCATCGGTGGCTACGACCTCGTCACCGGCATCCGTGAGGGCGATGTGTCACAGGCCATCTCCGGCGGCATGGGCATCGCCGCCGTGGCCGCCCCGCTGCTCATCGCCTCCGGCCCGGTGGGCTGGGCCGTCGGTGCCGGACTGGCGGTCGGCTCCTTCGTCGTCAGCCAGTGGGGTGACGATATCGCGGACGGGGCCAAGGCCGCCGCGGACTGGACCGGTGACCGTCTCTCGGATCTCGGGGACAGTGCAGAGAATCTCATGGACGACGCGGGTAGTGTCCTCTCGTCTGGCGCCAAGAAGCTCGGAGGACTGTTCTCGTGACTGCACCCACCACCGACGAGGAGCCCCTGCTCGATCTCGTCGAGAGCGACGAGGCGAAGCGACTGGCTGCCGAGCTGCTCGAGACGGCACGCGGCTCCGAGCTGCCGCTGGAGACCGGGACGCTCACCGACGAGGAGCTCGTGGCCTATCTCGGCTCCGAGCAGGCGGCCGGGCCCATGGGCATCTGGTACCCCTCACTCATCGTCGAGGCCAAGCAGCTGGCACAGTTCGCCACGCTGCGCGCCCTCACCGCCCGAGGCCAGTTCATGCAGCTGGTCGACGACGACGGGCAGGAGGCCTACCAACTGGCAGAGCCGGTCCTGGCTACCCTGCGTCACCGGTCAGTCGAGCCCAGGTTGTCGGCCCAGACGGCCCGTGACGACGGTCCGTGGTGGTACATCCTGAGGCCCGTGGAGGATGGACTCTGGCTCCGTGAACTCGTGACTCCGGCGGGGATGCACTCCTTCCACATCGTGCGGCTCGAGGACGAGGAGGAGGTCTTCCTCACCGTCACCGGCGTGAGTGCCGCAGCAGCCGCCGCAGAGGTCACGGTCGACCTCGCGGAGGACCGGCTGACCGAGGAGTCAGAGGA
>JBQGNO010000062.1:4208-15257 GCA_052087725.1 Janibacter sp.
TGCACCTACGTCACCTCTCTCATGGCGGCGACACCGGACCAGCCCGCACCGGATGTGCTCAACATCCACGTCCGTGAAGGGGGCGAGGTCTTCCTCGGTCGCCGGATTGGTGACGAGATGGCCTTTCGCGGGGCGCCCGGCGACGTCATCGCCGACACCTGGCGGTCGTGGGTCACTTCCCAGTGATGCGGGCGCCCTACGAGTGGGCCGGTGGGACTGCCCACGACCATGAGTCGTTGGCGTGGTTCTCGCACGTATATTCCGTTCAGATGGGCCCACGGCACTCGTCATTTCGGGACGGGGTCACGCTGCTCGCGTGGGCGAGGGCCATCGGGTTGTTGGTCCTCGTGTGCTTGCTCCTCACGGCGCTCATCGTGACCGTCGGGCCGGAGGAGCAACGGGTCGGAATGGTCATGACCCTCTGGTTGGCCACCTCGGGGCTCTACCTCCTCGTCATGATGGTGGTCGCGTTGCTCGCGCGGCGTTACCAGCACCACGTCCACGCACACGGGCTGGTGCTGTCGGGTCCTTGGGGGCGCACCGAGGTCATCCCCTGGGCCACCATCGACCCGGGCCGTACCATCATCGCGACGACCGTCCGGGCAATGACGCGGATGCCGGTGGCCCTCCACCGCCAACGGGCCGTGCTCCCGCCGGGGGTGGTCATCAATGGGTGGACGAGTCGTCGGACGGGGTCCCACGAGGCCTTCGAGGCCTTCTCCAGCGGCTATCGGTACCAGCCGCAGGCATCGGACTCGCCCTTCGGCTGGTGGCAGCTGGGCGTCACCGATCCGGAGGCCTTCCTCCGGGCGGTGGAGGCGGCCATGGTGGCCGACGGGTACCCCGCGGTGGGTCTCACCCCCTTCGCGCTGTCCCGGAAGGTCACCGCACGCGACCTGCGACGCCACCCCGAGCTGCAGCGTGAACGCCTGCTCACGGATCCGGTCATCGGCCTGCCACGACTCTGAGGGAAGCCGGTCGTCCCGCGCGGACAAGGCCCGTAGACTCGGGGGCACGATGCCGCATCCCGACAATCCTGACCTGCACGCGCTCGACGCGATCTCCGACGACCCCCGAGAGGCCGCGTCCGGCTCCGCCCAGAGCGTGCAGCAGACGATCGTCCTCCCCGACAACGTGCCGATGGTCAACGTCCTCGGGCCGACCGACGAGCTGCTGCGCACGATGGAGCGGGCCTTCCCCAAGACCGAGATCCTCGTCCGGGGCAATGAGTTCCGTCTGCGTGGCCAGCCGGAGGACCTCGAGGTCATCGACCGGCTCCTCGACGAGCTGCTCGAGATCGTCGAGGCGGGGCAGCCGCTGAACACCGATGCCGTCGACCGCTCGATCAGGATGCTGCGTGGTCAGACCCGGCAGCGACCAGCCGACGTGCTGACGACGAGCATCGTCTCCAGCCGCGGACGCACCATCCGTCCCAAGACGCTGGGGCAGAAGGACTATGTCGACGCCATCGGCGACCACACGGTGATCTTCGGCATCGGCCCCGCCGGGACCGGCAAGACCTACCTCGCGATGGCCAAGGCCGTCGCCGCCCTGCAGGTGAAGCAGGTCAACCGGATCATCCTCACCCGGCCGGCCGTGGAGGCGGGGGAGAAGCTCGGCTTCCTCCCGGGCACGCTCGGCGACAAGATCGACCCCTACCTGCGACCGCTCTACGACGCGCTCCACGACATGATCGACCCCGAGTCGATCCCCCGGCTCATGGCCTCGGGCACCATCGAGGTCGCGCCGCTGGCCTTCATGCGCGGCCGCACCCTCAACGACTCCTTCATCATCCTCGACGAGGCGCAGAACACCTCGCCCGAGCAGATGAAGATGTTCCTCACCCGACTCGGTTTCGGGTCGAAGATGGTCGTCACCGGCGACACGAGCCAGGTCGACCTGCCGGGCGGCACCGAGTCCGGGCTCAAGGTCGTCCAGCGGATCCTCGGCGACGTCGATGGGGTGCACTTCGCCCACCTTGACGCCGCGGACGTGGTGCGCCACCGGCTCGTGGGGGAGATCGTGAGCGCCTATGACCGGTACGACGCGACGAAGGGGAAGCAGCGATGAGCATCGAGGTCCTCAACGAGACCGACCACGGGGTCGAGGAGCGCGAGTTCGTCGAGCTCTCCCGCTACGTCCTCGCCGAGATGCGGGTCCACCCCCGCGCCGAGCTGTGCATCCGGATGGTCGACGAGGACACCATGGAGGTGCTCCACGTGCAGTGGATGGACCTCGCCGGCCCGACCGACGTCATGAGCTTCCCCATGGACGAGCTCGAGCCCGGTCGGGAGGGTGAGCAGCCGCAGGAGGGGATCCTCGGCGACATCGTGCTCTGTCCCTCCGTCGCGCAGAAGCAGGCCGTCGCGGCCGGCCACGCGATGATCGAGGAGATGCTCCTGCTCACGACCCACGGCATCCTCCACCTCCTCGGCTACGACCACGCGGAGCCGGAGGAGGAGCAGGAGATGTTCGAGCTCCAGCGCCAGCTGCTCCTGACCTTCCTCGCGCAACGGGGTCGGGAGCGCGGGGCGTGACCACACTCATCGTCGGCTCGATCATCGCGATCGTCGTCGCCTTCGTCCTCACCCTCATCGACGCCGCGATCGGCTCGGCCTCCCGTGTCGGGGCGGAACAGGCCGAGAGCGACGGCAAGCGAGGGGCCGCTGCCCTGCGTGCCATCCTCGCGGACAGCGCCGGACCGATCTCCGTCATCGCCTTCCTCCGGGCCATCGCCGAGGCGAGCGCCGCGGTGCTCATCACCCTCGTCGTCGAGGAGCAGGTCGAGCGCACGTGGGTGGCCCTGATCATCTCGGTGGGGATCATGGTCGTCGTCACCTTCGTCCTCGTCGGCGTCTCACCACGCACTCTCGGCCAGCAGCACAGCACGCGCATCGCCCTGGTGGCCGCGCCCTTCGTCATCTGGCTGCGCCGCATCCTGGGGCCCTTCGCCCGCCTCCTCGTCACGTTGAGCAATGCCGTGACTCCCGGCGGGGGCTACCGGGACGGTCCCTTCAGCTCGGAGGCCGAGCTGCGTGACCTGCTCGACATGGCGGGGGAGTCCTCGCTCATCGAGGACGAGGAGCGCGACATGCTCCACTCGGTCTTCGAGCTCGGTGACACCCTCGCCCACGAGATCATGGTCCCGCGCACGGACATGATCACCATCGAGGCGGACAAGCCGGTGCGCAAGGGGCTCAACCTCTGCATCCGCTCCGGCTTCTCCCGGATCCCGGTCGTCGGCGACTCCAGCGACGACATCGTCGGTCTGCTCTACCTCAAGGACGTCGTGCGCGCAGTCCTCGCCGACGACGGGGCCGCGGACCGGCCGGTCGAGAGGTTCATGCGGCCCGCCCCCTTCGTCCCCGAGAGCAAGCCGGTGGACTCGCTGCTGCGTGAGATGCAGGGCGAGCAGACCCACGCGGCGATCGTCGTTGACGAGTACGGCGGGACCGCCGGGCTGGTGACCATCGAGGACATCCTCGAGGAGATCGTCGGCGAGATCACCGACGAGTACGACCGCGAGGGACCGGGTGTCGAGGACCTCGGCGGGGGGCGCCACCGCGTGCCCGCCGGCCTGAGCGTCGACGACCTCGCGGAGCTCTACGACGTGGATCTCGAGGACGAGGAGGTCGACACCGTCGGCGGACTCATCGGCAAGGTCAGCGGACGTGTCCCGATCGTCGGGGCGCGCTGCGAGGTCGCCGGGCTCTCGCTCGAGGCTGAGAAGATGTCGGGACGACGGCACCGCATCGCGACCGTCATCGTGGAGCGGCTGGTCGCGCAGGAGCGACCGACCGGCCACCAACACGAGGAGATCGGGGCATGAGCGTGGACGAGATGGAGTGGAAGGCAGGCTTCGCCTGCCTCGTCGGCCGACCGAACGCCGGCAAGTCGACGCTGACCAATGCCCTCGTCGGCGACAAGGTCGCGATCACCTCGAGCAAGCCGCAGACCACCCGGCACACCATCCGGGGCATCGTCACCCGGGAGCACCAGCAGGTGATCCTCGTCGACACCCCGGGGCTGCACAAGCCGCGCACCCTGCTGGGGGAGCGGCTCAACGACCTCGTGCGCGAGACCCTCCTCGAGGTCGACGTCATCGGCTTCTGCCTCCCCGCGGACCAGAAGATCGGTCCGGGAGATGGCTTCATCGCCGCCGAGCTGATCGAGCTGCAGCGCGCGAAGAAGGTGCCCGTCGTCGCCATCGCGACCAAGGCCGACGCCGTCGATCGGGAGCGACTCGCGGAGCACCTCATCGCCATCGACCAGCTCGGTGACTGGGCGGCGATCGTGCCCTGCTCCGCCGTGCGGGGCGACCAGGTCGACGACGTGCTCGCCGTGCTGGCCGAGCACATGCCCCCTTCGCCTGCACCCCTGTACCCGGAGGACGTCCTCACCGACGAGCCCGAGGAGCGGACCATCGCCGAGCTCGTGCGCGAGGCCGCCCTGGAGGGCGTGCGAGACGAGCTGCCGCACAGCATCGCCGTCGTCGTCGAGGAGATCGTGCCGCGCGAGGGGCGTCCGGACGACTCACCGATGCTCGATGTGCGGGTGCACGTCTTCGTCGAGCGCGACAGCCAGAAGGCGATCATCATCGGTCGGGGTGGCTCCCGACTGCGTGAGGTCGGGACGACGGCCCGGCAGGGGATCGAGAAGATCCTCGGGCAGCGGGTCTTCCTCGACCTCCACGTCAAGGTCGCCAAGGACTGGCAGCGGGACCCCAAACAGATGCAGCGGCTCGGTTTTTGACCTGTGTGACGTCCATCGAGGGTCACGGATGGGGCAGGCGGGTTTGGGCTGAACGGACGTCGTCGGTCAGAGTGGTTGGTTGGGCCGAAGAGCGTGCCCAGCAAACCACCGTCTTTCTGGGAGGAGTTGTCCGGGTCCCAGCGAGCCGGACTCATCTCAAGCGTGACCGAACTCAAGAACACACCCCCATCGGGCAGCGAAGCCCCACCCCGGGAATCACGCAGGGTGGACCACCCCGCGCTGGAGCCGCGGATCGTCCTCAATGAGCACAAGCTCGGCCTGGACACCATCGTCTTCGGCGTCACCGCGGTGCTGGCCATCGCCTTCGTCCTCTGGGGTGTCCTGGACTCAGCCGGTCTGAGCAGTGCCTCGGGGACCGGCCTCGACTGGGTCGTGACCAACACCGGTTGGTTGTTCGCCCTGTCCACGACGGGCTTCGTCTTCTTCGTCATCTGGCTCGCGGCGAGCAAGTACGGCGCGATCCCCCTGGGCGCGGACGGCGAGGAGCCGGAGTTCAACACCATCTCGTGGATCGCGATGATGTTCTCCGCCGGCATGGGCATCGGATTGATGTTCTGGGGTGCGGCCGAGCCGCTCATCCACTTCGTCACGCCGCCGCCGGGCACGGGTGACTCCGACCCGAGCACGGCGATGTCGACGACCTTCTTCCACTGGAGCCTGCACCCGTGGGCGATATACACGGTGGCGGGTCTGGCGATCGCCTACGGCGTCTTCCGCAAGGGCCGTGGCCTGACCATCAGCGCCGTCTTCACCCCGCTCATCGGCAAGCGTCAGGTCCAGGGGCCGGCCGGCAAGGTCATCGACATCTTCGCGATCTTCGCGACGCTCTTCGGGTCCGCGACCTCCCTCGGCCTCGGCGCCCTGCAGATCGCCTCCGGCGCGAAGATCGTCGGGTGGGCCAGCGAGACGACCAACACCCTGCTCGTCGTGGTCATCGTCGTCCTGACGATCTGCTTCATCATCTCCGCCGTGTCCGGCGTGGACAAGGGCATCCAGTACCTCTCGAACACCAACATGGTGCTCGCCTTCATCCTGGCCCTCTTCGTCTTCGTCGTCGGCCCGACGGTCTTCATCCTCAACCTGATTCCGTCGACCCTGGGCACCTTCTTCCAGCACTTCTTCGAGGACGCGGCCCGGACCAATGCGTCCGGCGGCGAGGACGTCAAGGGTTGGCTGACGTCCTGGACGATCTTCTACTGGGCCTGGTGGATCAGCTGGACCCCCTTCGTCGGCATGTTCATCGCGCGGATCTCGCGCGGTCGCACGATCCGGCAGTTCGTCACCGGTGTGCTGCTCGTTCCCACGGTCGTCAGCCTCGTCTGGTTCGCCATCTTCGGTGGCGCCGCGATCAACGCCGAGCAGAAGGGCGCCGGCCTGTCCGAGGTCGGTGGCGGCGAGGAGGGCACCCTCTTCGCGCTGCTCGAGACGATGCCGTGGGCCGGCGTGACCTCGGTGCTCGTGATGATCCTCGTGGCGATCTTCTTCGTCTCGGGAGCCGACGCGGCCTCGATCGTCATGGGCTCGCTCAGCGAGAAGGGCACCCTGGAGCCGAACCGCGCGACGGTGATCTTCTGGGGTGCAGCCACGGGTGCCGCCGCGGCCGTCATGCTCACCCTGGGTGGTGAGGACTCCTTGGCGGGCCTGCAGAACGTCACGATCGTGGCCTCACTGCCCTTCGTGCTGATCATGGTCGGGATGTGCGTGGCACTGATGAAGGATCTGAAGTCCGATCCGATGGCCGTGCGCGGGCTGTATGCACGGGCGGCCATCGAGAACGCGGTCGTCCACGGTGTCACCGAGCACGGTGACGACTTCGAGATCGCGATCGACGAGGCCGAGCCGGGACACGGCATCGACCGGTCGTGGGTCCTGAACGAGACATCGCCGAAGTCGACGGAGGACGCCGACGGCGAGACCACGGGCGAGAACATCTAGCCACTCGTTCCGGTCCGCATCGCGGACAGGCCCGTCCGGGGCCCGAACCCAATTGGGGGTTCGGGCCCCGACGCTTATCCTTGGGCCATGCACATCGGAGTCTTTGGAGCCACTGGCCAGGTCGGAAACGTCATGCGAGCGCTGCTCGAGGAGCGGAACTTCCCCATCACCTCGATCCGCTACTTCGCCTCTGCGCGGTCCGCCGGGTCGACCCTGCCGTGGAAGGACGAGGAGGTGACGGTCGAGGACACCGAGACCGCGGACTTCTCCGGGCTCGACATCGCCCTCTTCTCCAACGGGGGGACGGCAAGCAAGGAGTGGGCGCCCAAGGTCGCCGCTGCCGGGGCCACGGTCGTCGACAACTCCAGCGCCTGGCGCAAGGACGAGCAGGTCCCGCTCGTCGTCTCGGAGGTCAACCCCGAGGACATCGACGACCTGCCCAAGGGCATCATCGCCAACCCCAACTGCACGACCATGGCCGCCATGCCCGTGCTCAAGCCGCTGCACGACGCAGCCGGGCTGGTCGCCCTTCGCGTCGCGACCTACCAGGCCGTCTCCGGCTCCGGCGGCAAGGGCCTGACCGAGCTCGACAGCCAGCTGCGTGCCGGCTACGCGTCCGGGGACCCCAAGGACCTCGCGCTCGACGGATCGGCCGTGACCCTCCCCGCCCCGCAGGTCTACGACGTGCCGGTCGCCTTCAACGTCGTGCCGGTCGCCGGAGCGGTCCAGGACGACGGCACCCTCGAGACCGACGAGGAGCAGAAGCTGCGCAACGAGTCGCGCAAGATCCTCCACGTCCCCGAGCTGCGCGTCTCCGGCACCTGCGTCCGGGTCCCGGTCTTCACCGGCCACGCGCTGGCGATCCACGCCGAGTTCGACCGCGAGATCACCCCCGAGCAGGCGACCTCGATCCTCGAGGCCGCCGACGGTGTCGTCGTCACCGACGTGCCCAACCCGCTCGAGGCCGCCGGCAAGGACGACGTCTTCGTCGGCCGCATCCGCGCCGACCAGTCCGTCGTCGAGGGCAAGGGCCTGACGCTCTTCGTCGCCGGGGACAACCTGCGCAAGGGCGCCGCCCTCAACGCGGTCCAGATCGCCGAGCAGATCGTCGCCCGTCAGGGCTGAGCTCGCTCGCACCACGACGAAGGGGGCCGGTCACCAGAGGGTGACCGGCCTTCCTTCACTTCGTCCGCATCGTGACCGGGGTCATGCTCGTCGGGGCCGGGGAGTATGGTGCCAGTCATGCGGACGGATCTCCTCCTTCTCTGCCGCGGCGAGGCCTGACACACCGGCCACCTCGTCGCGGAGTTCGTGGTGCCGACCCAGTGACCACCGACGTGACGAAGGACAGAGCATGATCCATACCCAGCAGCCCACCTCGATGCCGGTGCGCAAGTACGTGCCCTTCCAGGACCAGATCACCGTCGAGCTGCCGGACCGCACCTGGCCCGACCAGGTGATGACGCAGGCCCCGCGCTGGTGCGCGGTCGACCTGCGTGACGGCAACCAGGCGCTCATCGACCCGATGGATGCCGACCGCAAGCTGGCGATGTTCCAGCTGCTTGTGCGGTTGGGCTACAAGGAGATCGAGGTCGGTTTCCCCAGCGCGAGCGAGACCGACTACAACTTCTGCCGCGAGCTCATCGACGGCGGCCACGTCCCCGACGACGTGACGATCCAGGTGCTGACCCAGTGCCGCGACCACCTCGTCGAGAAGACCTTCGACGCCATCGCCGGCAGCCAGCAGGCGATCGTCCACTTCTACAACTCGACCTCGGTGCTCCAGCGGCGCGTCGTCTTCAACTCCGACCAGGACGGCATCGTCGACATCGCGCTGCAGGGCGCACGGCTGTGCAAGAAGCTCGAGGAGACCATCCCCGACACCGACGTCTACTACCAGTACTCGCCGGAGTCCTACACGGGGACCGAGCTCGACTTCGCCGCCCGCATCTGCAACGAGGTCATCGACGTCATCGACCCGACGCCGGACCACCCGATGATCATCAACCTCCCGGCGACCGTCGAGATGGCCTCGCCCAATGTCTACGCGGACTCGATCGAGTGGATGAGCCGCAACCTCGCGCGTCGCGAGTCGATCAGGCTCTCCCTGCACCCGCACAACGACCGTGGTGAGGGCGTGGCGGCGGCCGAGCTCGGCTACCTGGCCGGTGCCGACCGCATCGAGGGCTGCCTCTTCGGCAACGGTGAGCGCACCGGCAATGTCGACCTGGTGACGCTGGGGATGAACCTCTTCAGCCAGGGCATCGACCCGCAGATCGACTTCTCGCAGATGGACGAGATCCGCCGCACCGTCGAGCACTGCACCCAGCTGCCGGTCCACCCGCGCCACCCGTGGGGTGGCGATCTCGTCTACACGGCCTTCTCCGGGTCGCACCAGGATGCGATCAACAAGGGCTTCGACGACATGGATGCCCGTGCCAAGGAGGCCGGGACCGACGTCAACGGCATCGACTGGGGCGTGCCCTACCTGCCGATCGACCCGCACGACATCGGCCGCTCCTACGAGGCCGTCGTGCGCGTCAACAGCCAGTCCGGCAAGGGCGGCGTGTCCTACCTGCTGAAGTCCGAGGTCGGCCTGGAGCTGCCGCGCCGACTGCAGATGGAGTTCTCCGCGGTCGTGCAACGCAAGACCGACACCGACGGTGGCGAGCTGAGCGGTCTCGCGCTCTGGCAGGACTTCTCCGACGAGTACCTCCACAGCGAGGACAAGGACGGGTGGGGGCGCTTCCAGCCCGTGCGCACCACGCTCACCGGTGAGGACGACGGCCTCGACCGCATCGAGGGCCACATCCTCGACCACGGCCAGGAGGTGGAGATCTCCGGCAGCGGCAACGGACCGATCGCCGCCTTCCTCAACGCACTGGAGCCGTTGGGCATCGACGTGCGGGTGCTCGACTATGCCGAGCACGCCTTGTCCGCCGGCGGCGACGCCCGCGCGGCCTCCTACGTCGAGTGCGCCGTCAGCGATCGGGTCCTCTGGGGAGTCGGTCTTCACGACTCGATCGTCAAGGCCTCGCTGCGCGCGATCCTCTCCGCGGTCAACCGCGCCGAGCGCGACGCCGCCGCCGAGGGCTGACCACCCAATCTGCCTGGGCAGATTCGGTCGGACGCCTCTTTGCGCGGGCAGGCGAGAGCGAGGGGAGGGCCGCACCGCCTGGGTGCGGCCCTCCCCTTCGTCGTGGTCACCGCCGTGGTCAGCGCACGCCGGCGACGCGGAACTGGATCGAGACCCGCGGGCCCACGGCTGCGCTGGTCTTGGGCACCGCGTGATCCCAGGTGCGTTGGCAGGCGCCACCCATGACGACGAGATCGCCGTGCCCGAGCGAGACCCGCTGCGAAGCACCGCCGTCCCGAGGCCGCAAGGCCAGGTGGCGAGCCGATCCGAGCGAGACGATCGCGATCATCGTGTCCTGGTCACGGCTGCGCCCGATCCGGTCGCCGTGCCAGGCGACGGAGTCGGCGCCGTGGCGGTAGAGGCACAGTCCGGCCGTGACGAAGGGTTCGCCGAGCTCGTCGGCGTAGTGCGTGGACAGCTGCTCGCGCATCTCGATCAAGAGCGGGTGGGGGAGTGCATCGTCACCGTCATAGAAGCGGGTCAGGCGCGGGACGTCGACGACGGAGTCATACATCTGTCGCTGCTCCGCTTGCCAGGGCACCTCGTGGAGCAGCGTGTCGAGGACGTCCTGCGTGCCGCAGGCCCACCCCGGGACGAGGTCGAGCCACGAGGTGCCATCGAGGAACCTGCGGTGGCGTCGGTCGAGGGCGCCGAGCACGGGAGTGTCGGCCGTGTCGAAGAGCGAGGACTGGAGCGCCTGCATGGACCGAGCGTAGCAGCATGTCGAACGCCTGTTCGATGGATCGTGTGAGGAGTGGGTGCGTGTCGTTGTGGCGAACGACGGTGAGCCGGATCCGGATAGCGTGCACTGATGAGTCTTCGTTCGGTGGCATCTGGTACCGCGCCAGTCCTCGTCGGCCGTGGTTGGAGTCGACGCCTCACTGATTGGTGCGCTTCTGGTGGTTCCTCTAGTGCTGACTCCAGAGGCGGCATTTGTTGCTTACCTCCTTCATCCGGATTTCATGGCAGCTCCGTGGAGCCGCGAGGTGGGTGCCTGGTGGTCGTTGATGACAGCCAGCGTGTTTCTTGCGGGCGTCGTCTGGATACGGCGGTGGATGACTGCTTCGCACATCGGCGGACTGGAGCGTGCTGTGGCCGTCATCCTTCTGTTGCCGAGTGCTGTGCTCTCGTGTGTGAATCTGGTGCAGTCGGTCTCCTACGTGTTGGACCGGGGACCGGGTAGTCCCCGGGCGGGAGGAGGGCCG
>JBQGNO010000063.1:0-15234 GCA_052087725.1 Janibacter sp.
GGTCGAGGCGCTTCGGGCCGGAACCGCGACGACCCTGGCCGTGGTCGCGACGGATGCCGTGCTCGACAAGGCCGGCTGCGCGACGCTCGCCGGGGTCGGCCACGATGGCTTCGCCCGGGCTCTCTCCCCCGTGCACACCGCCTTCGACGGGGACACGGTCTTCGCCCTGGCGACGGGCGAGCAGCCCGCACCGACCCCCTTCGATCTGGTCGGGCTGCAGACCGCGGCCGCCGACTGCGTCAGCCGGGCGATCGCCCGGGCGGTCCTTGCTGCTCGGTCCGTGGACCGCACGGCCGACGGGGGCGCCGACCTGCCGGGTTACCGGCAGAGCCTCACGCTCGATCAGCCGACGGTGTAGTTCGGTGCCTCGACCATGCCCTGGATGTCGTGCGGGTGGCTCTCCTTGAGGGAGGCCGACGTGATCCGCACGAACTTGCCCTTGGTCTGCAGCTCGGGGACCGTCCCGGCGCCGACGTAGAACATCGACTGCCGCAGGCCACCGACCATCTGGTGGGCGACCTGGGAGAGCGTGCCGCGGTAGGCGACCCGACCCTCGATGCCCTCGGGCACGATCTGGTCGTCGCTGGTGACCTCGGCCTGGAAGTAGCGGTCCTTGGAGAAGGACTTCTTGCCGCGGGAGCTCATCGCGCCGAGGCTGCCCATGCCGCGATAGGCCTTGAACTGCTTGCCGTTGACGAAGATCAGCTCGCCGGGGCTCTCCTCGCAGCCGGCCAGCAGCGAGCCGACCATGACGCTCTCGGCACCCGCGACGATCGCCTTGGCGATGTCACCGGACTGCTGCAGCCCACCGTCGGCGATGACCGGGACCCCGGCCGGGCGGGCCGCGAGCGAGGCGTCGTGGACGGCGGTGACCTGCGGGGCGCCGACCCCGGTGACGATGCGGGTGGTGCAGATCGAGCCCGGACCGACCCCGACCTTGATCCCGTCGACACCGGCGTCGATGAAGGCCTGGGCCCCCTCGCGGGTGGCGACATTGCCGCCGATGATCTGCACGTGCTTGGTCGCCGGGTCGGACTTCAGGCGCTGGACCATCTCGAGGAGGAGCTTGACGTGGCCGTGGGCGGTGTCCGCGACGAGGACGTCGGCACCGGCCTCGATGAGTCGGGTCGCGCGCTCCCAGGCGTCACCGAAGTAGCCGATGGCCGCGCCGACGAGGAGGCGCCCCTGGGCGTCCTTGCTCGCGTCGGGGAACTGCTCGCTCTTGACGAAGTCCTTGACCGTGATCAACCCCTGGAGGCGGCCGGCCTCGTCGATGATCGGCAGCCGCTCGCGCTTGTGCTGGCGCAGCAGGAGGGTCGCGTCCTCGTTGGAGATGCCGACCGGGGCGGTGATCAGGGGCATCGGGGTCATGACCTCGTGCACCCGCGTGGTCACCCACTCCGCGACGGGGGTGAAGCGCAGGTCGCGGTTGGTAATGATGCCGATGAGGACGTCGTCCTCGTCGATGACCGGCAGGCCGGAGACGCGGTACTCGCCGCAGATCGCGTCGAGCTCCTCGAGGGTGGCGCCCGGGCCGATGGTGACCGGGTTGGTGATCATCCCGGTCTGGGTCCGCTTGACGAGGTCGACCTGGTAGGCCTGGTCGTCGATGGAGAGGTTGCGGTGCAGCACACCGATCCCGCCCTGGCGGGCCATGGCGATGGCCATCCGCGACTCGGTCACGGTGTCCATCGCGGCGGAGATCAGCGGCGTGCGCAGGCTGATCTCGCGGGTCAGCCGGCTCGTCGTGTCGAGGTCGCCGGGGGCGAGCTCGCTGTAGCCGGGGAGGAGGAGCACGTCATCGAAGGTCAGTCCGACCTTGGCGAAGGGGTCGTGGGTCGCCGCCCCGGAGTCGTCACGGTCCATCGGGTCACCGAAATCCATCTCCCTATCGTATGGCACCGACCGACCGCCTCCTGACCTGACCAAACACTGACCATGACCCCACAAATCCGGGGATAACCCTTACTTCGCACTCGACCCCCCAAGGCCATCTCGTCCTTAGGTTGGCTTGTGTTGATCGGGCGCTGCGGAATCCCATCGCAGCGCTCTGGCAAGGACACTGAGGGGAAATAGACCATGGTTGACCGTTCGAATCCGCTGGGCCCTGTGGCGGACCTGTGGGAGTGGCAGTACGAGGGCGTGTGCCGGGAGACCGGCAGCGAGTCCTTCTACCACCCGGACGGCGAGCGCGGCGCTGCCCGCCGCCTGCGGGACGCGGCCGCGAAGGAGATCTGCAGCAGCTGCCCGGTCATCGACGCCTGTCGTGAGCACGCGCTGGCCATCCGCGAGCCCTTCGGTGTCTGGGGCGGCATGACCGAGGACGAGCGCTCCGTGGTGCTCGCCGAGCGCGACATGGACCGCGCCGGCCTCGCGGGCTGACCCGGAGTTTCATACCCGAGCGAAGGGGAGGAAAGTCTTGTCGGGCGTGGGCCGGCCCCCTTCGCCGCCGTAGGCTGGTCGCGTGACCTCCGCAGAGCCCGTCCACATCCGCGACGCATCGATCCGACTCGGCCAGCTGCTCAAGCTCGCCGGCCTCGTCGAGGACGGCGCCATGGCCCGAGCGGTCATCGGCGAGGGCGAGGTGAACGTCGACGGCCGGCCGGAGACCCGCCGTGGCGCACAGATCAGCGCCGGCAGCGTCGTCGAGTACGCGGGTCAGCGGATCGAGGTCGTCACCGGCGAGCCGGAGATCGACGTCCCCTGGTGACCCTTCGAGGCTCGTCGCTGGCGCTCCTCGCACCTCAGGGAGCGGAACTCAGTGCTCGGCGAGCATCCAGTCGAGGGCACTGTCGACGTGGATCGTCGTCGTGTCGTGCACGGGCACCGGGCTGTCGTCCTCCTCGAGGAGCAACCCGATCTCGGTGCCGGCGAGCACGATGCCCTCGGCACCACGCTCGGCCATCCCCTGCATCACCTGACGGAAGGCCTTGCGCGAGGTGTCCTTGATGATCCCGTGGACGAGCTCCTCGTAGATCATCCGGTCGACCTCCGCGCGCTCCTCCTCGAGCGGCAGGAGGACCTCGATCCCCCGCTCCTCGAAGGGCCGCGTGTAGAAGTCGTGCGCCATCGTCGTCGCCGTGGCGATGAGCCCCACCTTGTGCTGGCGGGCAGCCTCGACGCTGCGGGCGGTCGCCTCGGCGATGTGGAAGAAGGGGACGTCCACGGCGGCGGCCACACGGTCGGCGACCGCGTGCATCGTGTTGGCGGCGAGGATGATCCCGTCGGCTCCCCCGGCCTGCAGGCTCTGCGCCCCCTCGACGAGGATGCGCGCCATCGCGTCCCAGTCACCGGCGTTCTCCGCGTCGTCGACGGGCTGGAAGTCGACGCTGTGGATGAGCACCCGGGCACCGTGGAGGCCACCGAGGCGCGCGTCGACTCCTTCGTTGAGACGGCGGTAGTACTCCGCCGTCGCCGACCAGCCCATACCGCCGAGTACACCGAGGAGACGCATGGCCACACCCTAGTCAGCGGCCTTGGGCCCGTGGGCTTTCTGTTCCGCCCAGTGGGTGTCGGGTATCGGATGGCGGGCGCGTGCCAGGTCACACGAGCGACAGGCATACGCTGCAGAGCGTGAAGGTGCTGCTGCTCGAAAACATCCATGACGCCGCCCGCGAGGCCCTGATCGACGCGGGCTTCGAGGTCGAGACGCGCTCCGGCGCGCTCGACGAGCCGGAGCTGATCGCCGCCCTGGAGGGCGTCGACATGATCGGCATCCGCTCCAAGACGCAGGTGACCCGGGCGGTGCTCGAGGCCCGCCCGGAGCTGAAGGTGATCGGCGCCTTCTGCATCGGCACCAACCAGGTCGATCTCGACGCCGCGGCCCAGGCCGGCACGGTGGTCTTCAACGCCCCCTTCTCCAACACGCGCAGCGTCGTCGAGCTGGCCCTGGGCGAGATCATCTCCCTGGCCCGCCACCTCACGGACAAGAGCTCCGCGCTGCACGCCGGTGTGTGGGACAAGTCCGCGAAGGGAGCGCACGAGGTCCGCGGTCGCACGCTCGGCATCATCGGCTACGGCAACATCGGCGCCCAGCTGTCCGTCGTCGCCGAGGCCTTCGGCATGCACGTCTACTTCTACGACCTCGAGGACAAGCTGCCGCTCGGCAACGCCAAGCGGGTCAACTCCCTCGAGGAGCTGCTCGAGACCTGCGAGACGATCACGCTGCACGTCGACGGCCGCGCGGGCAATACCGGCAACTTCGGCGCCGAGCAGTTCGCCCGGATGCGCCCCCGCAGCCTCTTCCTCAACCTCTCCCGCGGCTTCGTCGTCGACCTCGAGTCGCTGCGCGACAACCTCGTCGACGGGCACATCGCGGGCGCCGCCATCGACGTCTTCCCGAGCGAGCCGAAGAAGGCCGGCGACCCCTTCGAGAACTGCCTCCAGGGCATCCCCAATGTCATCCTCACCCCGCACGTCGGTGGCTCGACGGAGGAGGCGCAGCTCGACATCGGCCACTACGTCTCCGGCAAGCTGCGCGACTGGGCGACCACCGGAGCGACCACCATGTCGGTCAACGTCCCGGCCGTCGCGCTCCCCGTGGCCACGGGCGGCACCCGCATCCTCCACCTGCACAAGAACGTCCCCGGCGTCCTCGCCCGCGTCAACACGATCCTGTCCGAGGGCGATGTCAACATCGACAGCCAGCAGCTGAGCACCCGTGGTGAATTCGGCTATGCCGTGACCGACCTCGCGGGCAACCTGCCGGCCGACACCGAGCAGCGCCTGCGCGACCTCGAGGAGACCGTCGAGGTCCGGGTCATCGTCACCGACTGACGCCGTCCCCGCCCGGCTCCCTCACCTCAACGGTCGCGGATGCGGCGGACGTCTCCGGCCTCGGTCAGGCCGCGCCCACCGAGGTAGGCCGCCACCGTCGAGCCGCCGACGAGCGCGAGCCACAGGATGACGAGTCGCTCCCAGTGGACGCCGTCGAGGAACTGCGGCTCTCCGCTGACCACCATGGCGAGAACCGGTAGACCGGCCCCCATGACGAGCGCGATCGTCGTCATGACCGCGACCGGAGCAGCCGCTTCGATCACCAGGGCCCGCCGGAGCACCGACCGCGGCACGCCTGCCGCGACCTGTCGTGTCAGCTGTGGACCACGCAGGGCCACCTGCTCGGTCACGGCCACGAGCAGTCCGATCGCCCCGAGGACTGCCGCGACCACCGTCAGCGCCTGCACGACGAGCACGGGAACGATGTAGAAGAGGACCTCCGAGGGGAGGCGCCCTGCCGCCTCGGCCTCGTCGTATCCGTAGGCACGCGGGCCGCTCATGAGCTGCGACGTCAGCATGCCCTCGATGCCGATGGAGACGGCCCCGACCAGGGCCACGAGGACGAGCGACACCGCGGTCCGCGAGGCCAGCCGCGGATGGGCAAGCATCATCCGCCCGGCGAGGAAGGTGGTCACACCTCCGCCGACGCTCAGCAGCCTGCCGGTCCACCGGGCCACGCCGGGCGCCAGGAGCGCCAGCACGGTGACGCAGAGTCCGGAGGCGGTGATCGGCAGGAGGAGCGCCAGCCCGTCGAGCACCGGGGTGTACCACCGCTCCCCCTCCGGTCGGCCGGCGAGGAGCGCGGCCACGGCCACGCCGGACAGCGCCATGAACACCAGGAGTGCCCCGATCAGCACGGGGCTGCGGTGCCGCTCGGGCCGAGCCTGCTCGACGACGGTGGCGTGCACGTGTCGAGCTGCCAGGGGTGTGAGCAGGGCAGCCAGGGCGGGCCCGAGTGCGGCAGCGGCGATCAGCACGAAGGGGTTGGGCCAGGCCCCGACCTCGAGGACGGGCACGGTCCCGCTCTCCATGCCGGCACCCGGGGCGAAGTCCGCGAAGCCCACGCGAAAGACCCTCGGTGCCACCGCCAGCAGCACGTAGAAGCCGAGGACACCGACGACCGTGCCGACCACGCTGCAGGCGAGCGCCTCGGCCCGGATCACCGTGCGGACATCGGCCGGAGTTGCACCGGCGCTGCGCATCGCCGACAGCCTGCGGTCCCGACCGGGCGCACCGACACGCACCGCCTGCGCCAGGAGATGCACGATCGGCACCGCCAGCAGCACCAGCGCGATGATCACACCAGCGGCAAGACCGGGATCCGCCAGCAGCTCCCCGAGGACCGAGGACGACTCGGCCTGAGGACTCGAGCCCTGCTCCCAGAACGACGGGATGCTTGCGGCCGCGGCCAGCACCATCGCCCCCAGAGCCGCGCAGCCCACCATCAGCCAGCGCCGCAGCCGGTCGGCGGGCCCTCCCTTCGCCGCCAGCCGGGACGCCTCGGTCCAGGTGAGACTCATCGCGCCGGTGCCGCCTCGTCGACGTCGAGGAGCCCGTCCCGCAGCACGACCTCGCGGTCGGCATAGGCGGCGACCCGCGCATCGTGGGTGACGAGGACGACCGTCAGGCCCTCCTCGTCCGCGATCTCGCTGATGAGATCCATGGCGCCCTCTCCGGCCCGGGAGTCGAGGGCGCCGGTCGGCTCGTCAGCGAAGAGCAGACCCGGGTTGGATACGAGCGCCCGGGCGAGAGCGGCCCGCTGGGCCTGACCTCCGCTCACGTGAGTGGGCAGCTCGCCGCTGAGGTCGGCCACGCCGACCCGAGCCAGCCAGGCCCGCCCCGTCTCGATCGCCTCGGCCCGCGTGCGACGCTCCAGCAGGAGGGGCAGCGCGACGTTCTCGGCGAGCGTGAGCTCCTCGATGAGCTGACCGAACTGGAAGAGCATCCCGACACCGGTCCGGCGCAGTCGCGAGCGCTCGTCCTCGGACATGGCGGTCACCACTCGATCGCCGAGGCGGACCTCTCCCTCGTCGGGGCGGAGGACGCCCGACATCGCGTGCAGGAGAGTCGACTTGCCCGACCCGCTCGGTCCGGTGACGGCCACCATCTCCCCCGCCGTGACCGACAGATCGACCCCGCGCAGCGCGGGCCGAGGGCCGTAGTCATGGGCCAGTCCGGTGGCCGTGAGGGCGAGTGCGGTCCCCTCGCGGTGCATCGTCATCGCAGGTCTCCCTCGAGATCGTGGACACGCTCCAGCGCGTCCTCCATCCACCGGATATCGGCATCCAGGTGGCTCAGCGCATAGTCGGCGGCGAGGACCCGGTGCAGGTCCCCCTTCGCCTCCCGTCGTGCCCTCGTCAGCTCGCGCATCCTCGCGAGGTGCGCAGCCCGCTGGCGCCTCAGGAAGACGCGTGCCGCGCCCTCCCCACCCACGAGCAGGGCGACGGCGACCTTGGTTGCCAGCGGGTTGGCGACGTGCTCGGCGGGCCCGTCGGGCTCGGCAGCCCACGTGTCGACCTCAGCGCGCCCGGCCCCGGTCAGCTCGTAGACGGTCCGCTCCGGCCCTCCCGCCCGCTCGCTGGCCGTCTCGACGACGAGCCCCTTGCCGGCGAGCCGCCCCAGCGCCGCGTACACCTGACCGAAGGCCATCGGTCGCGCCGCCGGGAGCAGCTCGTCGTGGTGACGCTTGAGGTCATACCCGTGCTGCGGCCCCCTGCTCAGCAGCCCCATGAGTACGTGCCCCGTCGTCACGAGAGCCACTATTCACTGTGTGACTAGTCATCGTCAAGCATGCCCATGGTCATCAGTGGATGGTGGCGAGTGAGCCCGGACGCTCCTGGCGCCACCGCCGCGGCACGACGAAGGGGGCCGCCCACCGAAACGGTGAGCGGCCCCCTTCGGGCTGTCGCGAAGGATCAGTGGGAGTGACCGTGCCCGGCCGGCTCCTCCTCTTCCTTCTTGTCCACGACGAGCGTGTCGGTGGTGAGGACCATCGACGCGATCGACGCGGCGTTGACCAGCGCCGAGCGGGTGACCTTGACCGGGTCGATGACACCCTGGCTGACGAGGTCGCCGTACTCACCGGTCGCGGCGTTGATGCCCTGACCCGGCGTGAGCTCCTGCACCTTGGCGACGGCGACATAGCCCTCGAGGCCGGCGTTCTCGGCGATCCAGCGCAGCGGCTCGACGGCGGCCCGACGCACGATGTTGGCGCCGACGGCCTCGTCGTCCTCGAGCGAGAGCCCGTCGAGGACGGCCACGGCGTGGGCGAGCGAGGAGCCACCGCCGGCGACGATACCCTCCTCGATCGCGGCGCGCGTCGCGGAGATCGCGTCCTCGATGCGGTGCTTCTTCTCCTTCAGCTCCACCTCGGTGTGGGCACCGACCTGGATGACGCAGACGCCACCGGCGAGCTTCGCGAGGCGCTCTTGGAGCTTCTCGCGGTCCCAGTCGGAGTCGGTGCGCTCGATCTCGGCCTTGATCTGGGCGACTCGGCCGTTGACGTCGTCGGCATTGCCCTGGCCGTCGATGATCGTCGACGTGTCCTTGGTGACGACGACGCGACGGGCCTGACCGAGGTCCTCGAGACCGACCTGGTCGAGCTTGAGCCCGACCTCCTCGGCGACGACCTGGCCACCGGTGAGGACGGCCATGTCCTGGAGCATCGCCTTGCGACGGTCACCGAAGCCGGGGGCCTTGACGGCCGCGACGTTGAAGACGCCCTTGAGCTTGTTGACCACGAGCGTCGAGAGGGCCTCACCGTCGATGTCCTCGGCGATGATCAGCAGCGGCTTGCCGGACTGCACGACCTTCTCCAGCACCGGGAGGATCTCCTGGATGTTGGAGATCTTGCCCTGGTTGATCAGGACGTAGGCGTCCTCGAGGACACCCTCCATGCGCTCCGGGTCGGTGACGAAGTACGGGCTGATGTAGCCCTTGTCGAACTGCATGCCCTCGGTGAAGTCGAGCGAGGTCTCGGCAGTCGAGGACTCCTCGACCGTGATGACGCCGTCCTTGCCGACCTTGTCGAAGGCCTCGGCGATGGTCCCGCCGATGACCTGGTCCTGCGCGGACAGGCCGGCGACCTGGGCGATCTCGTCCTTGCCCTCGAGCTCGCGCGCGTTCTCGAGCAGGCGGGCCGAGACGGCCTCGACGGCCTGGTCGATGCCACGCTTCAGGCCGGCCGGGGCGGCGCCTGCGGCCACATTGCGCAGGCCCTCCTTGACCATGGCCTGGGCGAGGACGGTCGCGGTCGTCGTGCCGTCACCGGCGACGTCGTTGGTCTTGGTCGCGACCTCCTTCGCGAGCTGGGCACCGAGGTTCTCGTAGGAGTCCTCGAGCTCGATCTCGCGGGCGATGGTCACGCCGTCGTTGGTGATGGTGGGGGCGCCCCACGCCTTGTCGATGACGACATTGCGGCCCTTGGGGCCGAGCGTCACCTTGACGGCATTGGCGAGGTGGTCGACGCCCCGCTGGAGGGCGTCACGGGCGGAGTCGTTGAACTCCAGTTCCTTGGCCATGAGTGTCCTTTGGTGTCGGTACGAAGGGGGGGGGAAATGCAGCGACGCCCCGGTGGGACCCGGGAGGGGTCCGCACCCGGGGCGTCAGCTACGCGAAGCGGGGATCGTCAGCCAATGATGGCGAGGACGTCCCGGCCCGAGAGGACGAGGTACTCCTCGCCGCCGTGCTTGATCTCGGTGCCGCCGTACTTGGAGTAGACGACACGGTCGCCGACGGAGATGTCCGTGGGGATGCGCTCACCGCGGTCGTTGAAGCGGCCGGGGCCGACGGCCACGACCTCGCCCTCCTGGGGCTTCTCCTTCGCGGTGTCCGGGATGACGAGACCGGATGCGGTGGTCTGCTCGGCCTCGACGGACTGGACGACGATGCGGTCCTCGAGCGGCTTGATGGAAACCGACACGCTGACTCCTTTAAGTGAGGGTCGTGTGAAATATGACTTCGAACGCCGGGCCGGACGCCGTCGCGGGGGTCGACCAACCGTGGCACTTGGCACTCGCCACTGGTGAGTGCCAAGTGCAAATCTAGGCCGCCGGCTGGCACTCGGTCAACCTGAGTGCCAATCGGGATCCGCGCGCCTCCGGCCGAAGGGAGGTGCCCGCCCCGATCAGGCGAGGTCGCCGCCCTTCGTCCTCGCGTGGACAATGGCCCGGTGGACTCCCAGACCGTGCGATGGCTCGCCTCCCCCGAGGGGCACGCGGTCCTGCACGATCTGCCGGAGTACCGCGAGGCCGAGGCCGTGACCGAGGTCAGCCGGCTGCGCGCCGCCGGCCTCAGCCCCGAGCAGGCCTCGGCCGCGCTGACCCAGAAGAGGCTGCGCAGCCGGGCCGAGGACAAGTTCGGCGAGTTCGCCGAGGGCATGCTCTTCACGCCCGACGGCCTCGAGCAGGCCAGCCGCCTCGAGGTCGCCGCGAGCCACGCCGGGCGCTTCGCCGCGGCGAGCCTGGCCACGGTGCACGATCTCGGCTGCGGGATCGGCTCCGACGCGATGGCGATGAGCGCCCTCGGGGTCACCGTCCGGGGCGTCGACGCCGACCCGCTCACCGCAGCGATCGCCGACACCAACCTGCGGCCGTGGCCGGACAGCCGCGCCCACACCGGTGTCGCCGAGGACTTCGACGCGCCGCTCGACCCGCTGCACGCCCGCGCAGGAGTCTGGCTCGACCCCGCCCGCCGCACTCCCGGCGTGGCCGATCACTCCGGACGCACCCGGCGCGTCTTCCGCCTCGACGAGATCTCGCCGAGCTGGGACTTCGTCCTCTCGGTCGCCCGCGACGTGCCCGCGACCGGCGCCAAGCTCAGCCCCTCGCTCCCCCACGACATCCCGCCGCTGGGCACCGAGGCGCAGTGGACCTCCTGGCAGGGCACCGTCCTCGAGTGCGCCGTGTGGTGGGGTCCCCTGGTCAAGGAGAGCGGCCGCAGCGCCCGGATTCTGCGCAAGGGCCGGTCACCGGTCGAGGTGGACCAGCGCACCTGCGACGAGGACCCGCCGAGCGCCGGCTCGCTCGCCGACATCGGGCCGTGGCTCTACGAGGCCGACCGTGCGGTGACCCGCGCCGGGCTCATCGGCACCGTCACCTCGGCGGTCTCCGGCCTCGAGCTCGAGGCCGGTCTCGGCTACGTCTCCAGCACCGACGAGCTCGACCTGGGCCATGCCCGCCGCTTCGCGGTGCTCGAGGCGATGCCCTTCTCCGTCAAGGGGGTGCGCGGCTGGCTGCGCGAGCACGGCATCACCGGCCTGACGATCAAGAAGCGCGGGATCCGCCTCGACGAGGACCAGCTGCGCCGCCAGCTGAAGATCGGCCGGGGCGCCGGCGACGGGGCCAGCGCGACCATCGTGCTCACCCGCGTGGCCGGCGCCCAGACCGTGCTCGTCGTCTCTCCCGCTGACTGAGGCACGCACATCTCCCGCAGGTAGCCTGCGGGACATGACGACTCGAGTGCACCGCCTGCCCCGGATCGCCGCGAGCGCCGCCGTCCTCGCCCTCGTGGGCTGTGGCGGCTCCGGGGGCGGCGAAAGCGCGAGCAGCACGAGCGGCAGCGGCTCCTCGTCCTCGTCGACGGGCAGCAGCACCGGCTCGTCCGGCACGGGCTCCTCCGGTGACAGTTCCTCCGCCACCGGCTCGTCGGACACGTCCGCCAGCTCGTCGGCCACGGCCGGTGGGGCGAAGGCCAGCTCCTGCGTCACCGGCGTCCGTGATGCCATGACCCCGGAGCAGCAGGCTGGTCAGCTGATCATGGCCGCGATGCAGCCGGGCCCGGCGACGAGCCTCGACCCATACATCAACGGACAGGGCCTCGGCTCGATGCTCTACCTCGGCGGCTGGCAGGGGTCCGGCACGGTCAAGGCCGCCAGCGACCACCTCCAGCAGGCTGCCCCCACCATCGACGGCACGAAGGTCGGGATGCTCGTCGCCGCCGACCAGGAGGGCGGTGAGGTCCAGCAGCTCACCGGCAGCGGGTTCACCCAGCTCCCGAGCGGCCTCGAGCAGGCCCAGGACCCGCAGCTGCGCAGCTCCGCGAAGGGCTGGGCCACGGAGCTGAAGAACGCCGGGGTCAACGTCAACCTCGCCCCGGTCGCCGACACCGTCCCCGACGACATCGGTCGGGCCAACGAGCCGATCGGCAAGTGGGGCCGCCAGTACGGATCGACACCGCAGGCCGCGAGCAAGGGCGCCGAGGCCTTCGCCCGCGGGATGCAGGACGCGGGCGTCGAGCCCACCGTGAAGCACTTCCCCGGGATCGGCCGGATCACCGGCAACACCGACCTCACGGCCGAGGGCACTTCCGACGAGGTGGCGACGACGAAGGACCCCTACCTCGCCCCCTTCGCCGACAACATCGAGGGCGGGACGAAGATCGTCATGGTCGGCTCCGCCCGCTACCCGAAGATCGACGGTGACACCCCGGCCGTCTTCTCGGAGAAGATCATCGACGGCATGCTCCGCAAGGACCTCGACTTCGACGAGGTCGTCGTCACCGATGACGTCGGCGTCGCGAAGTCCGTCGCGGCGACGCCCGTCGGTGAGCGGGCGACGAAGTTCGTCGACGCCGGTGGCGACATCGTGCTCACCGCCACGCCGAGCCAGGTCCCGACGATGGTCGAGGCGATGACGACGAAGGCCGATCAGGACAAGGACTTCGCCACACAGCTCGACGCCTCCGTCACCCGCGTGCTCACGCTCAAGGAGGACATGGGCCTGCTGCGCTGCGGCGGCTGACCCTGCTCCGGTGAACGATCGAGCCCCCGATCCCTGACGGGACGGGGGCTCGTTCGCTGCCGGGACGCTTCGTCATCCGGCCAGCCGGATCACTCGCTGTCGGCCTTCTCGGTGTCGAAGGCCTTCGGGTTCTTCTCGATCCACTCGTCGATGGCCTCCTTCTCCTCGCCCTTGTCGTACTTGTTGACGACGGTGTCCTCCAGCGAGCCGTACTCCTTGTCGTTGAGCTTGATGCCCTCGATGAGCTTCGCGGCCTCCGGGAATTCGTCGGAGAAGCCCTTGGTCCCGAGGAAGTGCAGCGCCTCCCCCTTGCCGAGGGCACCCTTCGGGTCCTTGAGGTCACGCACCGGGAACTCGCTGTTGGCCCAGAAGGGCCGCCACAGGGTGACGACGATGTCCTCCTTGGCGTCCGTGGCCTTCTTCAGCTCCGAGGTCATCCCCGTGGTCGAGGAGGTCACGAGCTTGAAGTCCTTGCCGAGACCGTACTCAGGGAAGACGCTCTCCTTGGTCACCTTGGTCAGGCCGGCGCTGGGCTCGATGCCGATGACCTTGCCGTCGAGCTCCTTGGCGTGGTCGGGCAGGTCCGCGATGGACTTGATCTTGCTGTACTTCGGCACCGCGAAGGTCAGCTTCGCGTTGGGGTAGTACGCCCCGACGTCCTCGATGTCGTCCCCGTACTTGTCCATGTAGGACTTGTGGGTCACCTCCGGCCAGGCCGAGGGGTACATGTCGACGTCGCCCTCGGCGAGAGCCGTGTAGAGCGGAGCTGCCTCGGAGAGCTCCTCCATCTCGACCTCGTAGCCGGCCTTGGTCAGCTGGTCCTCCAGCAGGTAGGCCGTGGACCGGCCATCCGTCCACGAGGGAATGAAGCCCAGGGTGATCGTGCCCTTGCTGTCGCCGTCACCGCCCGAGTCGTCGCTGCTTCCGCAGGCGGCAAGGCCCAGGGCCAGTGCAGCAACCCCGGTCGTGGCGATGGCCTTGCGGCTGAGTCGCATGTTCATCTCGTCTCCTCCTCCTTGGGTCCACCTCGAGGTGGACGTGCCCGGCAGGTACCGGGGTGGTCTCTGAACCGCTCGAGCGCTCGCTCGTGCACGCTCACGTGGTCACGGGTCGCTTCTTGCTGGCTCGGATCAGGTAGCCGATGGCCCCTCGGTGCTCTCCGGGATTGCCCAGAGCGGCGGTCACCCGGTCGAGGAAGACCGCGACGACAACGACACCGAGTCCGGCCTCCACGGCCAGGGGGATGTCGAGCGTCCCGAGCGCGGAGACGATCTCCTTGCCGAGCCCGTCCGCGCCGACCATCCCCGCGATGACGACCATCGACAGCGCGAGCATGATGACCTGGTTGACGCCGGCCATGATCGTGGGGATCGCGAGCGGCAGCTGGATCCCGCGCAGGATCTGGCCCGGCGTCGCCCCGAAGGCGGCTCCTGCCTCAACCGTCTCGCTGTCCACCTGGCGGATTCCCAGCTCGGTCAGGCGCACGCCCGGTGGCAGCGAGAAGATGATCGTGGAAACGACGCCGGGGACGACCCCGATGCTGAAGAAGATGATCGCCGGCACGAGGTAGACGAAGGCGGGCATCGTCTGCATGAAGTCCAGCAGGGGCTTGACGATCGTGCTCACGGCCCTGTTCCGAGCGGCGAGGACCCCTAGGGGTACGGCGATGAGCACTGCGACGACCGTGGCGATGATGACCATGGCCAGGGTGAGCATCGCGTTGTCCCACTGGTCGATGGCCGCGATGAACGCGAAGCCGAGCACCGTGACGATCGCGAACTGCCACGAGCGTACGAGCAGCGCCACCACGGCGAGGATGACGATGAGGACGACCGGCGAGGGCGCGAGCAGCACGCTGTCGAGCCCTTCCACCAACCATGTGACAACGGTCTGGACCGACTCGAAGAAGGCGCTGGCATGCGTGGTCAGCCAGTCCATGCCCGACTCGGCCCAGGAGCCGACCTCGATACGAGGGAAGATCGAGTCCTCCTCCATCACCGCACCTCCCCCATCTCCAGCTGTGCCTCTGGCTCGTCCGCCATGTCACTGATCTCCTCCGGGCCGGAGGCCGCCGCAAGCAGGGTCGCGTGCGGCACGGTCCCGATGAGTCGGCCGTCATCAGCGAGGACGCAGACCGGGCTGTTGGCCACGGAGGCGTCACGGAACATGTCGGCCAGCAGCGCCCCTGGGGCAGCCGTGGCGACTTCGGATCGAGGGATGAGGGGCAGTGCCTCCTGCCGTGCGCGCACTGCGGCAGCGACGTCCCCCTCCCACAGCATCCCGACGAGCTTGCGGTCGCGATCGATCACGGCGAGCCACGGCACCTGGGTCTAGCGCATGATCTTCTGGGCCGACAATGGCCCTTGCCCCGATCCGAGCACCGCGGGAGGGCTCTCCATCACGCTCTCGGCGGTGATCACCCGGGCGCGGTCGACATCCTGGACGAACCGGGCCACGTAGTTGTTCGCCGGGTCGTTGAGGATCTGCTCCGCGGACCCGATCTGCTCGATCCGCCCGTCGCGCATCATCGCGATCCGGTCGCCCAGACGCATGGCCTCGTTGAGGTCGTGGGTGATGAAGAGGACCGTCTTGCCCAGCTCGCTCTGCAGCTCGACGAGCTTGTCCTGCATCTCGCGACGGATCAGGGGGTCGAGCGCGCTGAAGGCCTCGTCCATGAGCATGATGTCGGACCCGGAGGCGAGTGCTCGTGCCAGGCCGA